>CAZLCB010000040.1:0-2554 GCA_964558195.1 uncultured Gammaproteobacteria bacterium | reverse complement strand
TATATCACTCTACATTCCAATATTACTCTATTAATCAATATCTATCAATTAATAGCCATTTTTCTCTTATTTTTAGAAGATCTAATAATCCCTATCTTTAAACCATTTTTTCATCTAAACCTAAAAAATATATTTTAGGTATTTTACTTAGTCATTAGACATTAGAAATTAGAAATTTTGTTCCACAAAAGTGGAACAATTAGTATCTTTCTCTATAAACCGCACTTCTCCGCATTCATATTTTTTATTAGACATTAGAAATTAGACATTAGAAATTAGTTTTATATAGTTTGTTAGTAGGTGAACCACATGTGTAAATAAAAGTGAAAACATATTTTTTCTTATTTTTCCCATTTTTCATACTATCAAAATATATCAATAACCCCCTCAAATTTGTGCTTGACAGCCTTTTTCTAATAGTAGATAGTTATATTAACTACTCGTTAAAAACTTTATAAACATGTATAAAACATATAATTTCAAACCTGATTTTTTATCAAAACCCAAACGCTTAAATTTTTCTGACATGGCAGAAAAATTAGTTCCATTTTTAATTGTTGCCGCCACTTTCGTCTGGCTCTGGAAATAATCAATTTCTCATGACCTCCCCGGTACCCCCCACCAGTCAAAGAACCCTAGTCGACAATTTTGTCATTCTTCAACCATTCAAGGTTTGGTTAACCACCAAAAACTATTCCCCTGCTACCATTCGCAATTACCTTTCCGATACTAATCAGTTTTTTGACTTTGCCAACGACCAGGATATTTTCTCCTCAGATACTGTCAGCCTTTATCTCAAAAATATTTCCAAAGATTCCAACTATCCTCGCTACTTTTCTTCTCTTTCCAAGTTTTTCCAGTTTGCTCTAGATCAAAACCTGGTAAAAACCGATCCTCTGAAAGCCGCTCTACGCAACAAAAAACCGAATCAAGATGAAATCATCAATCAATATTCAGAATACCTTAATAAAAAGCAGTTTTCCCAAAGTACCGTCAAAAATTATCTAAACGACATTAAACAATTTATTGATTGGTCAAAATTAAAAATTGAATCTTAATATTTTTAATCATTCTAGTTTTAATGCTTATGCTGCTTATCTCAAAAGCACTGGTCTTTCTGACGCCTCCATCAAACGTAAACTTTCCTCCCTCACTAACTTCCAAAAATATTTAATCAAGAAAAATTTAATTTCTTCCGTAGAGACGCACGATCGCGCGTCTCTACCAACCAACCAAAATCTTAACCCCCACCCTGCCCTGGGCAGGGTAAAAAGAATATTCCCCTCCCTCAGGGAGGGGCTAGGGGTGGGTTTCAAAAATAAAAAACTCACCAGCTACCTAATCATTGCCTCCCTCCTCATTATTTCTTCTGCTATCGGCTATGGTTTCTATCGTCAATCCATCAAACAAGCCAAATCCGGTTTAGCCTACAGCACCGCCTCTAGCCCAGTCTACGCTAATCGCTTTTTATCTTTTCAAGGTCGCTTAACCGATTCTTCTGGTAACCCCATCACTTCGTCTACTTCAGTTCGTTTTGATCTCTACAACACTGAAACTGTCGGCACTGGTACTAGTCTCTACAGTTCCGGTTCTGGTAATTCTCAAACTGTTACTCCTGACGAAAACGGTATCTTCTCTGTCACTATTGGCAAAACTCATGGTTCTGAAATTCCTAATTCAGTTTTTACTGAAAATCCTGCCGTTTATCTTCAAATTACTGCCGGTTCCGAAACCATGTCCCCTCGCCAACCTATTGCTACTGTTGCCTACGCTATCAACGCTGAAACTTTACAGGGTTTACCACCATCTGCTAGCGGTCTTAAAAATACTGTGCTAGTTATTGATGGTGCTGGTAATCTCAATTTAGGTGAAACTTCTCCCACTATCAAATCCACTTCTGGTACTTTAGGTATTGAAGGTCAAGCTGTCTTGATCAAAGCTACCGACGGTAGTGGTGGCAATATTGAAATCAATCCTGACGCTAACGGTATTATTAAACTCACTACTGAAGGTACCGGTTCAACTGCCGTTAATGGGTTTATTGATGCCAGCAACGCCAACCTTTCTACTGGCAACCTTTATTCAGCTACTATTCGCAATACTAATCGTGGCTACGATTTTATTGACCTTCGCAATTACAACACCGGTACTACTCAACTAGCTACTAGATTCTCTATTGATGCTTACGGTAACACTTTTATTGGTGGAACTTTATCTCCAACAAATATATCAATCGGTAACACTCTTCTCACTAGTACTGCTTGGGAATTAAATTTACTTGACGGAACACTAGCTACAGCTGGCTCATTAATATATGGAAATGGATCAAAACTAGTCAACACTTCAGTTGGTACTAGTGGTCAGATTTTAATGAGTAATGCTTCTGGAGCTCCAGTGTGGATTAATGCTAATGCTAGTGGTATCGGTACTACTTATGCAGCTGGTAATGGTTTAAGTTTAGCTAGTAATACTTTCAAACTCGGTGGTTTATTAAGTCAAAATACTGACATTGGTTTCTCCGGTTTCTCTCTTACTTTCTCTGATGGTGGAACTA
>CAZLCB010000039.1:0-2570 GCA_964558195.1 uncultured Gammaproteobacteria bacterium | reverse complement strand
ATCTTCTTCCACTTCAACCTCAACGAGTTAGTTACTACCGACACACTACTCAGTGACATTGCCATTCCGGCAAAAATTGGATTTAATTTTATTCCCCAAATCGGGTAAAGAAGTCCGGCCGCAATTGGTATGCCTACTAAGTTATAAATAAACGCCCAAAATAAATTTTCTTTAATTGTTTTTAAAGTAATTTTTGATAATTTCCAGGCTTTTTTTACTTTACTAATATCACCTTTCAAAATAGTAATTTCTGCCGACTCAATAGCGATATCTGATCCATTACTCATGGCTATTCCTACGTCTGCCTGTACCAATGCGGGTGCGTCATTAATCCCATCTCCTACCATGGCAATTTTCCGCCCCATCATTTCTCTCATATATTTAATTTCATTTGCTTTTCTGTCTGGTGTTACTCCAGACCAAACATTGTTGATTTTTGTTTGTCTAGCAATAAAATTTGCTACTCTCCTAGTATCGCCCGTCATCATTATTACTTGAATTTCTTGGTCTTTAAAATCCTCAATCGTTTTTGACACTCCGTCTTTTACCGTGTCGCTAATTCCGATTTGACCAATCAATTTTTTATTAATTTTAATATCAATTACTGTTTTACCTACATGTTCCCATTCTTTATTTCCTTTTTCCGATTTTAAAATTTCTACTATTTCATTTTTAATTTTTCCTTTCACTCCCACTCCAATTGTTGCTAAAAAATCGCTACATTTAATTAAATCAATTTTCCTTTTTTCCGTTTCTTTCACTATTGCTTGAGCCAACGGGTGTTCTGATTTTTTTTCTACCGAAGCTGCATATTTTAATACATCATTTTCTAAATATTTTTTATCTAATACTTTTATATCAGTTACTACTGGTTCTCCTTTGGTTATTGTTCCGGTTTTATCAAAAACTATAGTATTAATTTTGGCTAAATTTTCTAAACCAGAAGCATTTTTAATTAAAATTCCTTCTTCAGCTCCTCGGCCAACTGCCGCAATTATTGCCGTTGGTGTCGCCAAACCCAAAGCACAAGGACATGCCACCACCAATACTCCCACCAGTGATGTTATTGCCATGGACAATGATCCGGCCATTAACCATCCAATAAAAGTTAGCCCCGCAATCACCAATACTATTGGTACAAAAACCGATGAAATTTTATCCGCCATTTTTTGTACCGGTGCTTTAGAATTTTGCGCCTCTTCTACAATTTTAATAATCTGAGCCAATACTGTTTTTTCTCCCACTTCCGTCGTTTTAACTTTTACAAATCCTTGTTTATTAATTGTCGCCCCGATCACCTTATCACCCATTTTTTTATCTACTGGCACTGCCTCACCACTAATCATTGACTCATCAACTGAAGTATTTCCTTCCACCACAATTCCATCAACCGGAATTTTAAATCCTGGTTTTATTATTACTATTTCACCTGTTTTTACTTCCTCCAAGCTTACTTCAATTTCTTGGTTATTTCGCCACACTAAGGCTGTTTTGGCTTGTAGTCCAAGTAGTTTTTTAATTGTTTCTCTGGTTTTTTCTTTTGATTTACTTTCCAAATATTTTCCCCAAGTCACAAATCCAATTACCCCAATTACTGCGTCAAAATAAACCATTTTGGGTAAATTTAATCTGATCAAAATTTGGGGAAAAATCATTATTAACGTACTGTAAACAAAAGCTGTTCCTGTTCCTATACCAATCAAAGTATCCATATTAGCTACCCCTCGTCTGACAAAATTTATTATTCCCATTAAAAATGGTTTTCCTACTAATACGTAAAAAAAAGTTGATATTCCCAACAATATCCAGTTCCAAATTTCTGCCTTAATTGGCAAAGAGGGAAGTCCTGGCCAAATTAGTGCCAACAAATCTCGCCCTACTAATACCAAAATAAAAATTAATATTGGCAAAATTAACCATATTTTTATTTTTTCCCAGTCAATTTTTTTATCATCAATTTCTTCTTTAACCTCTATCTTATAGTTCAACTTTTCTATTTCTTTGTAAATTTCATTTTTCGAAATTTTAGTTTCATCAAATTCTACTTCTGCCTTTTCTGTAGCGTAACTTACATTAATATTTTTAACTCCAGTAACTTTCTTTAATCTATTTTCAATAATTTGTGAGCAACTCACACAATGCATCCCTTTTATGTTTATTATTTCTCTTTTCATTTTATTCAGTTACTACTATTTGAGCGTTATGAGGCACTCCCATGGCACAAACAAATTGATAAGTACCAGTTTTTTCCGGGGTAAATTCCATTACTAGAGTTTTTCCTTTGGTCAAAGTTTGCGCTTTACCAAATAAACCCGGTATCAAAATCGTACTCATACAACCATACTGACTTTCCTTAACTTCAATTTCTAACCTCACTTTTTCGTGATTTTTTAGCACAATTTCGTTTGGATTTATTCCAAAAACCGTATAACTTAATTTTACTGTTTTAATATTTTCTTCACTTATTATTACTCTTTTTGTTTGATTATTTGACACTCCACCAACATTTATTCCTGTCAAAAACCACAAATTATAAAACACAAAAAACAATACCAATATTCCTATCGCTT
>CAZLCB010000038.1:0-2693 GCA_964558195.1 uncultured Gammaproteobacteria bacterium | reverse complement strand
ATTGATCGTATTGAATATGAAATGGATGTTATCTGTACCAAGGGTTATGCCGCTTACTTTTTGATCATGCGCGATTTTATTCAATGGGCCGAAAATAACGACACTCCAACTAATACCAGAGGTTCCGCCGGCGGTTGTTTAGTTGCTTTTATTTTAGGTATTACCACTGTCGATCCATTAATCTACCAACTTCCTTTCGAAAGGTTCTTAAACAAAGACCGTCCTTCTCCTCCAGATATTGACTTAGACATCGCCGACGACAAACGTCAACAAATGCTTTATCACATCATCGATCAATATGGTAAAGACGCCGTGGCTCAAATCTGTACTTTTGGAAGAATGATGGCCAAAAATGCTGTTCGTGATACTGCCAGAGTATTAGGCTACGAATATTCAGTGGGGGATAAAATAAGCAAACTCATTCCTGAAGGCTCTCAGGGTTTTCCTATGTCTATTGATAAAGCATTAGATACTACCCCTGACCTTAAGTCACTTTACGATACCGATCCAGATGCCAAAAGAATTATTGATTTTGCCAAACAAATCGAAGGTTGTGCTCGTCATATCAGTGTTCATGCTTGTGCTATTGTCGTTTCTCCGACCACTATTAATGAATTTTCTCCCACTCAACTCGAAACCGGTGGCGATAAAACCATTACTCAATATGAAATGCACGCCGCCGAGGATGTTGGTTTAATTAAATTTGATATTCTTGGAATTCGCAATTTATCCTTTTTAGGTCAAGCTGTCGTCAATGTTCGTAAAACTAAAAATATCAAAGTTGATCTCAGTAAAATTCCTCTCGATGACAAAAAAACTTTTGATATGCTTTCCCGCGGTGACACCATGGGGACTTTCCAACTCTCTGGTGACGGTATGACCAAATGGCTTAAAGAACTAAAACCAAACCGAGTTGAGGATCTCATGGCTATGGTGGCTCTTTATCGCCCCGGTCCTATGGCCATTATTCCGGAGTACATTGCTCGCAAAAGTGGTGCTTCTCCAGTCAGTTATTTTGATCCAAAGATGGAAAAATTTTTAAAAAGTTCTTATGGTCTTTTGGTTTATCAAGACGACTGTTTATACACCGCTATTGAACTTGCTGGATATAATTGGACTGAAGTTGATAAGTTCCGTAAGGCTATTGGTAAAAAAATTCCCGAAGAAATGGCTATTCAAAAGGAAAAATTTATTCAAGGATGTATTAATAATGGTTATACTCCCCAAAAAGCTCAAGAAATTTTTGGTTATATCGAACCATTCACTAGCTACGGTTTCAACAAAGCCCACGCCGCTTCATACGGTATGTTAGCTTACCGAACCGCCTACATGAAAGCCAATTTCCCAGTTGAATATATGTGTGCTTTACTCACTGCCGAATCCGGTGATATTGATAAAATTACCGATGGTATTGGAGAAAGTAGAAAAACTGGCATTATTGTTGGTCCTCCAGATATTAATCGTTCTAATAGTGGATTTGAAATTGAAAAAAATCCAGCATCACTCGAAGGTATGGCTATTCGCTTTGGTTTTAGTGCCATCAAAAACGTTGGTGATGCTGCTATCGAAAACATTATTCATGAACGCCAAGACAATGGAGAATTTGTTAGTTTTACCGACTTCTGCCTCCGGGTTGATAGTCAAAAAGTTAACAAGCGAGTGTTGGAAAGCTTAATTAAAGTTGGTGCTATGGATCAGTTTGGAGAACGCAACGCTATTCTCGCTTCCATTGATAAAATCCGTAGTGATTGCGAAAAACTAAACACCAAAAAAAATAATGGACAATTCGGCCTTTTTGATACACCAACAGAAACCGCTAGTAAAATTGTCGCCCCTCCGGATCAGTTTGCCGATGTTGAACCCATGTCAGAACACGACCGTCTCGTTATGGAAAAGGAACTTCTTGGTGTTTTTGTCACTGAAAACCCATTAAGTAAAATCCTTCAGCCATTTGCTTCACTTGGACTTCCAAAGATTAACGAAATTCTCCAAAAAGGTAATGATACTCCGGTTAAAATGGCTGCTGTTATCAAAAAATTTAAAAATATCCTTACCAAAAAAACTAACGCCAAAATGGCTTTTCTTACTCTAGAAGACGAAACCGGCACGGTTGAATCTGTAGTTTTTCCAAAAACTTACGAAAGAATTGTTAACTTATTAGGTGATAACAAAGCAGTTTATATTGAAGGTAAGGTCAATATTCGTGACGGCGGGCTATCTATTCTTATAGATACGTTAAACGAAACACCTCCGCAAACTGCTAACAAATACGATTTTGTTGTCACCGTTCCACCAACTGCTAGTCAACAGCAATTAATGAAATTAAATAGTTTATTAAAAAATAACCCTAACGGCCATAGGGGATTAATCATCTTACCCAACGGTAAAAACCTACCACTAAGTTACGGTGTAAATTATAACGACGATTTACAGAGACAAATTGATGATATCCTCTTGCCAAAGCCAAACTAGCTTGCTAGACTACCAAAGTTTAGTTTGATATAATTTCAAAGCAAATTTCAACAAATTATGGCTATAAAAATAACTTACAAAGATCAAGAATTTTCTGTCGGAGATTCCGTCAGAGTTAATTACAAGATCAAAGAAAAAGATAAAGAAAGGTTACAGGCTTTTGATGGCGTCATTTTAGCTATCAAAGGTACCGGTGAAAACAAAAACTTCGTCGTTCAAAA
>CAZLCB010000037.1:0-2705 GCA_964558195.1 uncultured Gammaproteobacteria bacterium | reverse complement strand
TTTCCCATTTCCGCCAAACATGTACCTGTTACTAATCCGACATAACCAACACCAATTACAGTTATTTTCTTCATATAGAAGCATTATAATGTCTACTTCACCAAAGTCAAAATTGAAAATAAATATTAATGATATTCTTTAAATATATGAACAAATGTGAAATAAATTATTTTATTTCCAGAACTGGGGAAAATCCTATTAGAGATTTTTTGGATAAACACCCCAAAGTCAAAGTAAAAACATTTTATATATTTCTTAATATCGAAAAATA
Organism: uncultured Gammaproteobacteria bacterium; assembly: GCA_964558195.1. Lineage (GTDB taxonomy): Bacteria > Patescibacteriota > Microgenomatia > UBA12405 > UBA12405 > WARW01. The sequence continues at coordinate 2,434 of CAZLCB010000037.1, read as the reverse complement.
CGGATTAATTTCAGCTATCCCTCACATTAAAAAACTTAAAAACACACCCCTTTGGGAAATTAAAATAGTTGGTAAGGAAAGCACCCGAATTTTATATTTTTCAGAAAGTCAAAATTCAATATTATTACTTCATGCCTTCATTAAAAAAACTCAAAAAACCCCAATTAAGGAAATAACTATTGCTCTTAAAAGACTGAATCAAGTAAAATGTTGACTTTTATATCTTAAAAGATATAATTTACCCATGAGAAAATATAATTTCAAGCAACATCTTCAAGAAAGTCTTAGTGATCCAGATTTTCAAAAATCATGGAAAGAATCTGAACCAGAATATCAATTATCATGTAAATTAATTGAATTAAGAATAAAAAATAAAATGTCTCAAGTAGAATTAGCTCAAAAAGCTAATACCACCCAAGCCATAATTTCTCGAATAGAATCAATGTCCGCCAACCCATCTTTCGAAACACTTAAAAAAATTGGTGCTGCTTTAAACTGTAATCTAACTATAAATTTTATTTCCAAATAATCTCACTTCACCAAAGTCAAAATAGAAAACCCAGCAAAAAACAAAACTATTAAAATTAAAATCATTTTCCTCCACCAGCTCGGTCTTAATTCTTTTTCTAAAGATGTTTGGTTTAGCCACAAAATCACTCCGGTATAAATCATCATTGTAATTGCATTCAAAAACGCACTAAGTTCCACTAATTGCCAGGGTTCTGTTGAACCAATCAAAATAATTATTATTCCTAATAAAATTTGAGTCCATAAAAACCCAAAATAAAACTTTGGTAAATTATTAGGACTAAATTTATTTTTATTTAATATCACTAGATTTTCCGAAGTGATTCTACTGGTTGCATCTAATACTGACATTTGAGTTGAAAACAACATCAAAGAAACAATTATTAAAAATAATCGTCCAATAAAAGGAAAAACTAAACTACCAATTGTTTCAGCCTCTTTAAACAAAAAATTTATTCCCATTACACCGTCAGTTTGGTGATAGACAGTTGCAAACGACAATAGGCTCAATAAAATTATTGTTACCGCTCCGGTTAGCCAAAAAACCAATAAATGTTCTAAATTAATTTTTCGCCACCATGACTTAAATATTTTCAAACTTTCCCGATTAACCAAAAAAGTTCTCCCCTCCAAAGGGAAATCAGTTGTTTTTTTTCGCAATAAACTAGTAATCTTTCCACCATACTTTCCCATTCCATAATCTTTTTCTCGAATATAAAAAGACTGGGCTAAGTTTAAATTTCCACCAGCACCCGAATAAGCAAAAGCACCCAAAAAAGTCATTATTGATAAACCGCCGGGTATCCACCAAAAACCTTCTCCTTTACCACTTAAACCAAGGGCCAAACTCTGCCAATCACTTCCCTTGGCCAAAAAAATTGTCAGTAATAAGACAAATGGCACTCCCAAAAATATCAACCATTTCTGAAAATGTTCCTGGGTCTTATAAACTACTTTTCCAAAACTCAAAATTAAGCCAATTAATACCAACATTAAAACGGCTATCAAATTAGCACTTTTAACCCCAAAAGTACCAGAAAAAATAGTTGCTGAAGATAAAATAATTCCTGGCCACATCCAAGGAATTATCGTCGATAAAATAAACCAAATAGGGGATAACCATTTTAATTTTCTCCCCAACCCCACAAATACACTTTCTCCATTAATCAACGTGTACCTTTCAATCTCCATGTTAATAAAAAACTGAAAAGTTATTCCAATCACCGCCGCCCAAATTATTCCTAAACCATAATTAGCTGCCAAATAAGGCCACATTATCAATTCTCCACTTCCCAAACCCATTCCCAACAAAATAAAACTCGGACCCACCATTTTTTTAAACTTCGGTGGTTTCGATAATTGACCGATACCAATATTATCTATCTTCATTTTATTTAATCATTTGACAGACTTTCTGGTGCCATTTCCAAGCACTAGAAACAATAGTCTCCAAATCTGCATATTTTGGTTCCCATTTTAAAACTTCTCTGGCTAACTTAGAATCTGCTACTAACTCCGGCGGATCGCCGGCTCGACGTTCTACTTCGGTTACCTTAAAATCAATTCCGGTAACTTTTTTTGACATATCAATTACTTCCTTCACCGAAAAACCTTTTCCATTACCCAAATTAAAACACTGACTTTCATTACCATCTAATAAATGTTTCAGGGCCAATACATGAGCTGTAGCCAAATCAGTTACATGAATATAATCTCTCACACATGTTCCATCTGGAGTTTCGTAGTCAGTTCCAAAAACTTTTATGTCTTCTCTTCGACCAATGGCTGCGTCCAAAACTAATGGAATTAAATTTGAACTACTTCCCGGCCATTCACCCACATCAGCCTCCAAATCAGCTCCACAAGCATTGAAATATCTCAAAGCCACATACTTCATTCCATAAGC
>CAZLCB010000036.1:0-2753 GCA_964558195.1 uncultured Gammaproteobacteria bacterium | reverse complement strand
TAAAAACTCATTAAAACCAGGGCTAAAACAATGATGACAGCTAAGAATATAAACATATTTTATTAATAAATATTAATGTGATTTATTATAGCATTTACTGGCTTCTTCAATTTCTTTATCGCCGATTCTTAATTCTGGTTCGATATAGTCTAGTTTTAGAAAATTATAGAGTTTTTCTTCGTCTTCGAATGTATAAATTTTTCCTGTTTTTAGGTCTTTTACTCCATACTCGGAAACAGTGTAACCAAGTGATAAGGCGTGTTTACGTAATAAAATATTGTGTTGACGAGAACCGGTAAAGTGCTGAACTAATGAGGCAAAATTTTTGGCTGGTTGGATCATAATATCGACACGAATGTTAGGATAAATTCTGATAGAAGCTTTTTTTGATCCACGATTAATAGTTTGAATGTTGTCGGGGTATTCAAGAAATTTATCTAAAATTGGTTCTGATTTCTCGGCTTTGGCAACTAAATCAATATCCCCCACTGTAGTAGAATGCCGGCGGAGACTGCCTAAAGCAATAAATTCAATTTGAGGAAAATTTTGTTTTAAAAAAGAAATAATTTTATCAGCATTATCTTTGGCTTCTTGGTAACTCATGCGGCGGGATTGACCTAAGAAAGCCAAAGTATTTTCTAAAATGGACTGTTCTGATTTTTCACCAAAATGAGGCCAGTTTCTAATTTTGCCTTGGCGACAATATTCGATTAGTTGATCCAAAGCCTTGATTGGGTCAGAAGAAAATTTAAGTTTTTTGGTTAAAATTGAGGCAGTTTTTGGTCCAATATTATTGATTTTAGTAAAAGTAAAAACTAAAGGAGAAATGCCTTTGAAAGCTCTGATAATATGTGGATGAAGCTTATTTTTGGTAAAAAGATAAGTGATTTTGGTAAAAATATTTGGACCAATGCCAGGAATATTGTCGAATAATTGAGGGTCTTTTTGCCAGAGTTTAAAAACAGATTCGGGATAAGTCAAAATAGTTTCGGCAGCGTCCTGATAGGATTTAATTCGGAAAAAATTTTTCTTTTTAATTTCGTAAACAGTGGCAATATTTTGGAGTAACTCAGCGATTTCGGCATTAGAGTATTCTTTTTTGGATTTACTCATTAAGTAATTATAGTCTAATTATTTGATTTCTTTCTGGGCCGGTCCCCAAAATAGTTACACGGCAATCGGTGATCTTTGAAATTAAACTAAGATAGTCCTTGGCTTCTTGAGGAAGTTGATCAAAATTTCTAGCCAGTGTAACTCTTTCGCCGTTCCATGATGGTATTTCTATATATTGTGGTTCTACTTGGTCCAACCACCATTGGTAAGGACGGTAGTCAACTTTTTCTCCGGTTATTTTTGACCTATATTCAGTACAAATTTTAATTGGATCGCCTGGTTTAGTAGCGTCCATATGGCTGATGGCTATTTCGTTGGCATGGCTGACTCTGGTGTAAAACGCAGTTGCCACCATGTCAGGATAAGTAATATCTCTTGGTCTACCTGTGGTACCACCAACTTCATTAAAGTTAGTTCTATACCAATTTGCTAAGTTGTCTGGCATTTGGGTGGGTAATCTTCGACTGCCAACGCTGGAACAATAGAGTTTGGTAACACTGATTCTGTGTTCTATAGCTAAGTGATCAACAATACCTTCAGTAGAGGTGTCGATACCGATAAAAGTTGGATCTGAGGCAGTAATATCAGGTTTAACGCCGTATCTTGGGTGGATTCCAACACCTTGGGACATTTCAAATAAAAAAGCATATTTGTTTGGATTATTCCAAGTTTCTTTTGTAAATTCATAGGTATCGTAAACGTAAGGTAATAATTTTTCACGATATCTTTTTAATTCAGAAATGAAATGTTCTTTGGTCCCAACACAATTTTTTTCTCCTTTTGTATCTGAGAAAACAGGAACTAAGATCGAAGACATATCACCAACACCCATACCTCCGATAATTTGACTGTATAAGTCGTAATGACTTTCAAATAAGTGAAATTTACCTTCGATTAGATCTTTTAAGTAAAGTTCTTGTCGAAGAATTCTGTCAGCATGAGCTGGGCTAATACCTTGACCAGTAGCTCCTTTGCCGATATCTCTGGAAGTTTTTAAAGCAAATTCAAAGGCTTGATGGGTAGGTAAAGCTAGAGTGGCGGTGCTACTAATTTTAATCGATGAAGGAATAATGCCGTCGGCTAATTCTTTTACTTTATCTATTTCGTAAATTAAACCTTGTGGATTAATAACCCGATCGCTGCCGAGAATAGAATAAGTATTTTCGTTAAAAATACCGCTTGTAAGTTGATGTAAATTTATAGATATTTTTCTTTTACCATTTGGTTGAGGTATTTCGACTCTGTGTCCAGCGTTAGCTCCCCCATTTACCCCATAGTCAATACAAGTTAGACCTTGGTTAACATATTCATCGACTATTTCATCGCCAAACTTGGCTTTTCCTTCGTCGCCTAATTGTCCACCTTGAATAGCAGAACTGTTTGGTCTGGTTTCTATATTTTTTGCCATAAGCTATTTTAGGTTTAAATTTTGGTTAAAGAAACTAATTTATTTGATTTAATTAGACCTGTATAATTGGGAAATAGATATTTTTTTGGTAAATTATCAGAACGTTGAGTAAAGTAATTAATTTTGATATAGTATCAAGGTATTTATAGACCAAGGGCTCGTGGTGCAGCGGTCTAGCACATCCGCCTGTCACGCGGAAGATCGTGGGTTCGAATCCCATCGGGCCCGCCTA
>CAZLCB010000035.1:0-3505 GCA_964558195.1 uncultured Gammaproteobacteria bacterium | reverse complement strand
GGGAAAATTATATTAATCTTATTAACCTTTTTCTTTGCCATAAGTAGTCGATTATACATTGTAATTATGACCTAGTTTTGACAAAATTAATCAATGAAACAAGTTATTTGTATTACCGGTGGTGCCAGTGGATTAGGTAGGGAACTCGCCGCTTTTTTCTCTGTCAAAAATCAGGTGATTATTTTCGATATTGATCCCGCCGTCAAAACTGTCGCTCACCATTTAAACTGTGATTTTTACCATTGTGATGTTTCCAGTTTTGCCAATCTCTCTCAAGCTATCAAAGAAATTATTCAAAAATACAAAAAAATTGATGTCTTTATCAACAATGCTGGTGTCTATATCGATGGTCCTATTCAAACCAACATCCCCGACCGTATCAAAAAAGTTTTTGAAGTTAATTGTTTAGCCCCAATTTTTTCGGCCAATATTTTAGTTCCCGTTTTCAAAAAGCAAAAATCGGGTACTATTATTAATATCAACTCCACCGCTGGTCTCCACCCCAAAGCCAACAATTCTGTTTATCACGCCTCCAAGTGGGCTCTCACCGGTTTTACTCAATCTCTTCAACTAGAATTAGCCAATAGTCACATTAAAGTTATCGATATTCATCCAGGAGTAATGAATACAAAATTTACTCAAAATACCGACACTGACCTTTCCAAAAGTATCCATCCGGAGGAAGTAGTCAAAGCTATTAATTTTGTTTTAGGTTGCGACGAAGAAGTTTTTATTCCCCAATTGACCATCAAACATATCTAGTCTATACTGAATTCAAAACCCGAATTTAACCCAAAGCTTTAAATTCTTAATTATTAATTTTTAATTATTAATTAGTGTTATCTCAACCATTAGCCTCACTTCTCCGTCCTCAAAATCTTGATGAATTTATTGGCCAAAAACATCTCGTTGGTCCGGGCAAACCTTTACGCCAGGCTATTGAAAATCATCAAATTTTTTCCATGATTTTTTGGGGCCCTCCCGGAGTTGGTAAAACCACTTTAGCCAAAATTATTGCCAAGGAGACTAATGCTGAAATTCACGAACTTTCAGCTGTTTCCGCTGGCAAAGATGACATCAAAAAAATTGTTGCCGGAGCTAATCCAACTCTTTACAAAAAAATATTATTTTTAGACGAAATTCATCGTTTTAACAAAGCCCAACAAGATTTTCTCTTGCCCTATGTTGAATCAGGTATTCTCACTCTTATTGGTGCTACCACCGAAAATCCCAGTTTTGAAGTCATTTCTCCGCTTTTATCTCGTTGTCGTGTGTTCATATTAAATGAACTATCTGATGAAGAAATTGGTGAAGTTATTTCTCGGGCTGTCAAAATTCTCAAAACTAAAATTACCAAAGATGCCAAAGAATGGCTCACCAAAATGGCCAATGGTGATGCTCGTCAAGCCCTCACCATGATCGACAATGCCTTTACTCTTTACCATAAGTTAGGCAAAGAAGATCTAGTTAATACTCTCCAAAATAAATTCCTCCGTTTCGACAAAAAAGGCGAAGAACACTACAACACTATTTCTGCTTTTATCAAAAGTATGCGCGCCAGCAATGTCGATGCTGCTCTTTATTATTTGGCTCGCATGATTAACGCCGGCGAAGACCCAAAATTTATTGCCCGTCGGATGGTAATTTTTGCCAGTGAAGATATTGGTATTGCCAATTCATCGGCTCTTATGTTGGCCAATCAAGTTTTTCAAGCCGTTACCCAAATTGGTTATCCAGAATGCTCCATTAACTTAGCTCACGGTGTTACTTATTTGGCCAAATCGCCCAAAAGTAGGCAATCGTACGAGGCTTTTAAACTTGCCAGTCGCGATGTTGAAAATTTAGGCAATCTGCCAATACCGCTTAATCTCCGCAACCCCGAAACCAAGTTAATGAAAGATGCCGGCTACGGCCAAGGCTACGAGATGTATTCTAAAGAAAGTCTCTTGCCCGATAAACTCAAAGACAAAAAATATTTTGTTGAAAAGAAAAAATAACATGGAACCTACAAATATCACACTTAATAATATTATCAATTTTAATTTTCAAATTTTTATTAATCTTTTTCTTTATTCAATAGCAATTACGTCAGGAATAACTCTCATTAGTAAATTAATTAATTCAATAGCTGGTGAATTAATTAAATTTATTCGTTTCAAATTACAAACAAAATATAAAGATAAATTTCAAGAAATTAGAGAATTAAATAAAAAAATGCATGATAGATTGGTCGATTTTGAAGAAGTAGTTAGAGATAAAGATAATTTAAATACAGCTTTAAAAAAAAGGCTTTTATACAATGCTTCGCGATTAGTTAAATATGACGAATCTATAATAGATGATACATATTTAATAATTAATTCTTGGGAAACTTGTATCTCTCTAAGAGATAGAGGATTTTTTAAAGATGGAGATATTTCAAATGAAATGAGTTCTATTTTTGATATATGTCAAAAAATAAAAACAAAAATAGATAAATTGTTAAATTAATTATGATCGAGAAAATTATTTATCAAAATAAAAATTAAATTTTAAAAACAAACCTTATGGCCGATACCGATTTCATGAAAATTGTTATTAAAAAAGGCCAAGATCGTTTAGGTCGGGGAGAATCACCAATCTTATCCATCATTGTCAAAGATGACAAAATAATTTCTGAAGGTCATAGTAGTGTGGCCAATTTTGAAATATCCGGGCATAACGATACTAATGCTATAAATAGTGCTTGTAAAAAATTAAAAATTTACGATCTTGATGGTTGTACTATGTATAGTACTGTTGAACCTTGTTCTATGTGTTTGGCTTGTGCCGCTTGGGCTGGCCTTACCAAAATTGTTTTTGGTAGTTTTCAGGAAAATATTCCCAATAATGTTTACGAAATAACTAATTATCATGCCGTTGAACATGCCAAAAAACTTCGTCTTTCAAGCGGCAAAAAAATGGAAATAGTTGGTGGAGTTTTACAACAGGAATGCGCAGATCTGATGAAAGATGTTAAAAATTGGGTACTTTCAAAATAGCTAATAACTACTTACTACTTCACTAATTAACTAATAATGTACTTTGTTTATATCCTCGAATGTTCAGACCACACTTTTTACACCGGTATCACCACCAACTTAGATCGTCGAGTTAAAGAACATAACAATTCCAAACTCGGTGCCAAATATACCAAAGTTCGTCGTCCAGTAAAATTAATTTATTCAAAAGAATTTAATAATCGGTCTGAGGCTTTAATTGAAGAAGCTCGCATCAAAAAATTAACTCGTACCGAAAAAATAAATTTTATTTCCTGCTACACTCAAAAGTAATCATTAAACTATTCGATGTTTCAAAAATTTTTTTCGACTCCAATTCAATTTTTCCGTCAAAAACTAATTCATTCTGTTTTTATAAAAGATATTTTATACCGTATCTATTGGACTTTTCCCGAATTAATTCGTGAACACAATCCTATCCGTGACACTCTTCTAAAATTTTCTCAAAAAAATAAAAAAGTTTTTTT
>CAZLCB010000034.1:0-4163 GCA_964558195.1 uncultured Gammaproteobacteria bacterium | reverse complement strand
ATAAATTTAACTAGGTGACTTTCTTTATCGTCCGGATGAGATTGTCGGGACTCATATCGAAGATAAAGCGACTTGATCTCCTGATAAAGATCCGGAGTTTTTTGCCGAATTTGACTTAAGACACATTTGATAAAAGAGTTTGATTCAATCTTTTTCATATCTTTGGCAAAATCTTCATGATCGCTAGAGTGAATAAGAGAGATATCACCAGTAATGATCTCTCCCCCATCGTGAAATAAAATCATGAGCTCAATATCATCAAAATTGAATCCGGAGACTCCTGACTGTTTTAGACTTTGACTAATCTTTAACATTTCTAAAACATGCTCATAATCAGTATCGCCAATTAAATTTAAGTCCCGGCGGATGGGATGATCTTGCCATCGGGCGACAGAATGGAGACAAGCATTGTAACTCTGAAGTTCAGAGCGTATAGGTGATAATAATTTTTGATTGTGAGCAGAAAGAAGGGAAAATAATTCTTGATCATTAAAACTAGAAGCTTCGGGTGTTTGATAAAAAAACTGGTAATAACGAATACGTTCGGCTAAATGTGATTTGCTCTCAGGAGACATAATAGAAATGAAGGGGCTAAGCTTACAAATTGGGGCAGATGTGTCCAGCAGGTAGGAGTTGAACCTACTTTAGATAGTTTTACAGACTATTGCCTAACCGTCCGGCTCCTGCTGGTAGAGTACTTGCTATTTTATCAGATATTTTTGATATTTAGGGCCTAAAACTAAATTACATTGAGCCTTTAGGTTTTTGGTAGGGATTAGATACTTTTGTGATTGGTTAATAACGACAAATAAATAATCACAATTATTATTGTCAAATCTTTTAATTTTTCCAATATTACTCCTATTCCCACCTTTAACGGACAGATTAACTTCATAATACTTTCTTTTAAAATTACATGATTTAATCTGGACTTTTTTTAGCGAGTTATCAATTTCAACTACTAAATCATAATCTTGACTGTCTGTAAGTGGAACCGAAACTGTTTGGCCTAGATTAGTAAAATAAAAAATGGCATTTCCCAGACCCATATCGCCTTGTTTTTTGGTATTTTTAAAATTAATCATTAACAGTATATTATACTGTTAAATAACTAATATCAATTAATTGATAAAATAATGTATGAAAATAAAAATCATTTCCTGGAACGTGGCAGGGATTAGAGCCGGGATTAGAAAGGGTTTGTGGCAGAAAATGAGAGAAATTAGAGCGGATATTTATTGTTTTCAGGAAGCAAAAGCTAGACCGGAACAAATTGAAATGGGTTTGGATTACCCGACTGAATACAAAAGCTATTGGAATCCGGCAGAGAAAGCGGGTTATAGCGGAGTGGTAACTTTTTGTAAAGATGAACCAAAAAAAGTGATTGTGGGCGATAAAGATAATGATTGGGATGGTGAGGGTCGAGTAATTATTACCAAATTTGACGAATTCACTTTGTTAAACGTCTATTTTCCAAACGGCAAACGAGATAAAGGTCGATTGAAATATAAAATGGATTTTTATGAATATTTTTTGAATTACATTAATAAACTAAGAGATAATGGAGAAAAAGTGGTTTTCTGTGGCGATGTAAATACAGCTCATACAGAAATTGATTTGGCCAGACCAAAAGAAAATTCAAAGACGTCAGGGTTTTTGGAAATTGAAAGGGCTTGGATAGATAAATTAATCGAAAATGGTTGGGTAGATACTTTTAGGATATTTAATCGGGATGGCGGAAATTATAGTTGGTGGGATCAGTTTACTCGAGCCAAAGAACGAAATGTGGGTTGGAGAATTGATTATTTTTTTGTCGATAAAGCGATAAAAAATCAGGTGAAATCGGCATTTATAATGCCAGAAATTGAGGGGTCGGACCATTGTCCGGTAGGAATTGAGCTTGAGATATGATAAATTTTAGTCACGAATTTTTCCACTAGAAAATGAATGTGGTCGCCCACGTTCAAATACGTTCCAAAATTGTGACTTCAAATTTATTTTTTTTAGAATAAAAAGTGTTTAGTCCCCTCTTTTTTGAGCCAGAGATTGTGTTTTTTTGAATCGGAATCGTAAATGGCTAATTGATCCCAAAAAGTCTTGGAGTGATTTTTGATTTTTAGATGAGTGAGTTCGTGAAGCAAGATGTGGCGAAACTGGGGATAAGGAAAGAAAATAATTTGCCAATTAAAATTTAAATTGCCACGAGAAGAGCAAGAGCCATAACGGGAACTTTGGTTACGAACAGTGACATGGTGATAATCAAAACCGTATTGTTTTTTGAGAGAAGATAGTTCGTTTTTGATGAGTGAAAGAGCAAAAGGACGAAGTTTTTTTTCTAAAATTTGTTTAATATGACCGAGAGAATTTTTGGAGATATTGGCATAAATTTTTTGAGTTTCGGGATAAATAATAACCGAATCTCTGGTGGTATTGATAAATACTAATTCGTATTTTTTATCAAGAATAGAAAGTGATTTGAGATTTTTGAGAGATTTTTTGAGAGGAATTTTTTGAGAATGAGAGACAATCCAGTCGGCGTTTTTTTTGATAAATTGAGTAATAACAAATGATGGAGTCAAGCGTGGGCAAGAAACAATAAAAGAATGCTTAGATTGAAGACGAAGCCGGAGAGAAGAAATGGATTTTTTGACAATCGTATAAGAATATTTTTTACCGGCGAGAATTATAGTCTCCATATTTAGGTATTTTAAAGCAAAAATGATATATTTATATTATGAAGAGGATTTATGTGGGAGCCGATCATCGAGGATTTAAGTTGAAAAATGAAATAATTGAAAATTTACGAACGAATGAGTGGGTAGTGACTGATTTAACTGAAAATTATGATCCAGATGATGATTATCCGGATGTAGCGGTAAATTTGGGAGAAAAAATAGTGGCAGAAAAAACTTTAGGAGTATTAATTTGCGGATCAGGGGCGGGAGTGTGTGCAGCAGTTAATAAAGTTAAAGGGGTTCGGGGGGCGATGGCTTTGAATGCCCGGCAAGCAAGAAAAATGCGAGAAGATGACGATATAAATGTGTTGTGTTTATCAGCAGATTTTGTATCACCGGAAGAAAATAAGGAAATTGTAGATGAATTTTTGAAGGCAATTTTTATAACAGAAGAAAGATTTATTAGGAGAATTAATAAGATTAAAAAATATGAAACAACTTAGATCAGTAGAGATGGTGCCGGAAAATGTAAACGTAATTTTGAGAATGGATACTGATTTGCCTTTTGAGGGAGAAACTATTTTGGACGATAGCCGACTTAAAAAAACTATTCCAACAATTAGATATTTGCTGGAAAAAAATTGCAAAATAATAATTTTAGGACATCGAGGAAGACCCGCCGTCACTGAATCTTTGGCGGGTAAGCCTGATAAATTTGATGAAAAATTGTCACTGAAACCAGTCTATGTGACTTTGATGGAACTATTACAAGACGGGCAACAACTATTTGAAAGTGTCTTTGTAGATGATATTAAAGATGAACAAAAAATTAGCTCAGCTTTTGAAAATAATCAAATAATTTTTGGAGAAAACTTAAGATTTTGGAGTGAAGAAGATGAGGGAGAAACTTCCCTATTTGGAGTAATAAAAAAATATACCCAAGTTTTAGTAAATGATGCTTTTGCTGTGGCTCATCGGAAAAATGCCTCGATAATTTTACACCGAGAAATGGAAACTTATTATGGATTTAGTTTTGCTGAAGAAGTTGAAAAAATTAGTCAGATTTTGGAAAAAGAAGAAAGACCAATGACAATAATTTTGGGAGGAGCTAAGGAAGATAAGCTCAAATATATTGATGATTTATTAAAAATTGCTGATCATATATTAATCGGCGGTAAATTACCCAAATTAATTACTAATTACGAATTACTAATTACTAATGAAAAGATAAAAATTGCGAAATTGAGAGAAGATGGATTGGATTTGAGTGATGAAGATATAGAAAAATTTAGTGAAATAATAAGTAGTTCAAAAATAGTAATTTGGTCCGGGGCTATGGGACTTTATGAACAAGAAAATTGTCGGATGGGGACTCAAAAAATTGCTACGGCGGTGGCAAATTCTTTGGGTCAAAAAATAATTGCTGGAGGAGATACAAGTGCATCGGTAAAAGATTTGGGATTAAAAAATAAAATTGATTTTATTTGC
>CAZLCB010000033.1:0-4602 GCA_964558195.1 uncultured Gammaproteobacteria bacterium | reverse complement strand
TTGAGGTGCGTATGTCGCAAGACGTGGGGGTTCAAGTCCCTCCTTCGGCACCAATACCCTGTCGTCCCGCCTGGGGACTAAGGGCCAAGCATTGAATTTTATCAATGCCCTGTCGTCTAATGGTAGGACATCAGCCTTTGGAGCTGAGTATTGTGGTTCGAATCCATGCAGGGCAACAAAATACAAGCAATACAGTGATTTGGTAGTAATTAATCTTTTATAGCACTGGGAGTGGCTGTGATGGTGTTTGATGGTGTAGCTGTTTGGGTTTGGTTAATTATTGGCGTAGGTAATACTAGTGGAGCTTGCTCTAGTCTTTTGAGAACATTCCAATCGATACTTTGGTAATAAATAAATCCGAGAGCACCAAGTAGGATGAAAAGAATTAAAAGTAGACTCATTCCAATTGGATCTTTTTTGTTTTCTATCATAATTTTATTTTGACCTGGTAATAGTATAAACAGTGGGATAGTAAAGGAAAATAGCGGGAGAGTCTTCAAGTAAATAGGTTTGGAAATCTTGATAAATTGTTTTTCTTTCGATCTGATCAATGGTTTGACGACCTTCTTCAAGAAGTTTATCAATACGGGGGCTGTTTAGTTTAGTAATGTTAGTATTTGTTTGAGTGGAGTGCCAAAAAAGATATTGATCCGGATCGTTAGTAATAGCACCATAAGTAAGCAAGGTGTCGTAATTGTCGAAGTTAATTTGATTTTCGATAGTAATGGAAACTGGGAACCCTAAAGTATTTTGCCAGGCGGTTTTGATTTCTTCAGCCAAAGGTAATAAATTTCGATCATTAATACTAAGATTTATATTTTCAATTTTTTCTTCTCCCAAAAGTTCCTTGGCTCGGGTTTTGTTTAAATTATATTCTTTGACGGTTGGGTAATATGCCCATGAGTTAGGTGAAATTGGGCCAAGACATCTTTCGTTTTTATCCCCTTTTGGAGTAGCGTAGGCCAGAGCTTGACGAATTTGCTTGCTATTAATTTTTTGAGTATTAATAAATATGGCGACGTATTTTTCAGTAGTTTCGATTTCTTTGGTAATTTTAGTTTGACCCCAACTATTGAATTCTGCAGGTAGTGAATTTACTTTGATAATATCAACGTTGCCGATTTTGTAAGCGTTAACAACATCTTGTTGATCGAAATAAAAACGATACTCGATTGAGTTTTTGTGCTTGTCTTTTGATTTTAGGTGGAGTGTTTTTATGTAACCTTCTTGATAGTTAATTTTTGTAACAGCGTAATTCCCCAGCCCATCGAAGTTGCTTTTGATGAGTGGTTGGGTTAAAGAAGACAATAAAGGAGAGAATTCAGTTTCGGAGCTAATTTTGACGGAATAAGTTGATAATGGAGTAATAGTTAAACCAGGAATTTCGTAGTTGATATCATAGGCGGTAAATTTTTTACCACTAGACCAATATATATTGTCGTTTAAGGTAAAAATGTAATCTTTGTTTTCGTTTTGGATTTCTAGAGACTTAACTAGTTTAGATATTTCTGGTTTTTGGTGGTCAGAGAGAACGGTTAAACCAAGACTGATTTTTTGGGAAATTTCATCAGGAAGATTATCGATAGTATAGCGGCCTTCCAACCCAATTATTTGAGGATGAAATACAGGTAAATTATAAAAATTAATGATTTGTTGATGAAAAATAACAGAGGAAATTATTGATAGAAAAACAAAGCTGGAAATGATCCAGTGCTTCTTAAAATAAAGCCACAAAATTTCGATTTTAAAATGAAGTTTGGTGAGCAAGTTAGATAAGAGTTTGAATAATTGATGAAATTAGGAAAAGAACAATAATGACAATAGTAAAATTAAAAATTATTTTTTCCCAACCACGTTTTTCAGGAACACTGTTACTCATCAGATTGGTTCTTGATTCGGTGTCTCCATTTGATTGAAGAAAAATTAAAGCAGCAAGACCAATGGATAAAATTATTTGAATAATAGTTAATGTAGTTTTCATTTTTTAATTGGTTTTTTAATGATTATTGTAAATAGATTTAGGAAAAAACCGATAGTGAGTGATGTTACCAAAAAAGCCCAGAAATTAGTAAAGTTAAAAGGCGGAATGGTAAGACCAAAAAAGACAGTTGATAGTGAGTGGATACTAGATACGTAAAAATCACTGAAAATAAAAGCAGCTAAATAGAGACCAACAGTGTCGATAACAGCTCTAAATAATCCTAAAGTTAGGAGATTTATTGGGAAAAGGATTATTTTTAAAATTGGTTTAAGAATGACTTCAAAAATAGCTAGAATCAGTGCGGTTTTGACATAAGTCCAAGGAGTAACTTGAAAAGTTAAGTTGTGCCACACTAAATTAGTGCAAACTAAAGAGAAAGAAAAAAGTAGAGTTAAACGGAATATTTTTCTCATTTTTTATTTTTTTTGTGATTATTTATTATACCGCCAAAGCCAATTAAAGTAAGAATTATAGAAACAATAATTATTATATTGACTAAATAACTAGAATTGGTGATACTGACTGAGGTGCTGATACCATTATAACTTAAATTTATTTTTGGGCGATAGTTTTGGGGTAAAAATGAATTTAAAAATTTTTGTTTAGGTAAATTAATTTTTGTGGTAGATAGTGGTGGTAGTTGGTAAATTTTTTCCTGAAAATTTAAGCCGTTAATTTGAATTTGTAGATTATTTATTGAGTGAAGATTGGGGTTGATAATTTCTAGTTTTGGTAATTGGAAAATATTATTGGAGATTGGTTTGATTTTGACTGGGAGAGTATCTTGGGTGACTTCTGTTTTGGCGAATTCTACAGAAACAGTTTTGATGTTTTGGTTATTTTTGTAACCGCCCGGTGGAGTTGGGTATTGGCTGTTAAGTCCATGAAAAACAAAAGCAAAATGATTAGGATCAAGGTCATTAAAATAATCGATACCATTAGTGGTTTTACCCCAAGTCGGATCAACAGAAATCCAGGCTTGTTTGTTAATATCGTAATATTGTGGCCAAGCATGTAAAACATCTGTATTAGTATTAATTGGTTTGATTTTAATATTGTTACTGTAGGCGAAACCTTGGACTTCTCTGGCTGGAATACCTTTAATTCTGGCTAAAGTGATAAAAAGGTCAGTAAATTCGGTACAAATTGCCTGACTTGGGTTTTGAATAATTAACGAAGCTCCTTGTCGAAACGAAGAGTCGATATTGTCGCTTTTGTAACTTAGAGTTTTTGTAACATAATCATAAATATCTTTGGGGGTTTTAAGAGTTTGAGAGATCTGAATTAGATTAGAGTCATCCGTCTCCCAATAAGTATTTTTTTTGAGATAATTTTCCGGGTTAATTTTGACGTGATGAGAATTAGTGTGGATAATTTTGACTTGACCAGTGATATTAACTTCGAGGTTTTGATTTGACTTAAGCCTGTATTCGGCTAAATAATTTCCATCCTCGTCAGTAACAATATTATTAGGTGCTGGTTCTATGGAAGAATAAGTAATTTTTTGAGCATCGGTTTCCGGTGGAATAGCTATTTGAAGAGTTTTTTCTTTGGTGTCAGTGTTCTCTAGAAGATATTTAAATTTAAAATCAAAAAGTTGATAATCACCGAAAATTAGAAGAATTTTTTGATTTTTTTGATTACTACTAAAAAATAATTGAGTTTCATTGTTTAAGGAAATTAAATTTTTTGGAGGAGATGAAGAGAAAGATAAACTGCCAAAAACGGATGGTAAATTAATAGTGATTTCAGTTTGATTCTGGTTTTCCTGAGTCTGGTTTTCGGGTAAAGCAATTTCCCAAGTACTACCTTTGTGTTCGGCTAATGAAGGGATATTGTAGTTAAGTCTAAATTTGGTAATTTGGTCTTTACCTAAATTGGGTTGATTAAAAACTAAATTAATAACAGTGGTGTCGTTTTGTTGATCGACTTGTTTGATAATATTGCCAAAATTATCGTTACCGGTAATGTTAGTAATTTTATCTGAAGATAGAGTTATTTGGTATTCTTTGGGGTAAATTTGAGAAAAATTATTTTTTAATTCAATATCTTGAGTAACTGAAGCATTGCCGGAAATATCAATTTGATATTGGATTTTTTGAGAAACAGAAAATTCGTCGGCAGCATGAACTTTTGGACAAAGAAAAAATAGAAGAAAAAAACTAATTAACCACATGAGATATTTTAATATAACATTTAAATTGGTTTATTGACTTCGGGTATTATTCGTGTAATATTAATTTCATGGCAACAGTATTATATAAAAGGCAAAAAGAGATTTTAGATTACATTAACAAAAATATTTGTGATTATGGTTGTGCACCAACGTTGACTGAAATTGCTCAACATTTGGGGTTGTCTTCCTTATCGACGGTTCACGAACATTTGGCAGTGCTAGAGAAGAAAGGGTTAATTCGTCGTTATCGTGGAGCGGTAAGAGGAATTGAATTGTTACAAAAAGAAACTGAAAATATAGCCAAAGCGGCAACCATGATTGAATTGCCGGTTTTGGGTTTTATTGCTTGTGGTGAACCAATTGAGCCTTATACCGATCCAAATGCAACTTTGGCAGTGAATAGTAATTTGATTAAGCCGGGTGATAAATCTTTTGTACTTCAGGC
>CAZLCB010000032.1:0-4733 GCA_964558195.1 uncultured Gammaproteobacteria bacterium | reverse complement strand
CTCCGCCTACGACAAACTACAATTACAATCAACAATTCGCTAACAAAGATTTTGACAGAATTTTTATCATTGATATAATTGGTTAATGCGAAACTAAACACCAAAATAAAACTTTCGACTTTTGTCGGGGCTGGTGTTTTCTTGTTTAATTTTTCAAAAAATATTTTTTATTACACCAGTCGAAAGACTGGTTTTTTTTATTTTATAAAATGAACTTACAAATTAATTCATTATCAAAAGAATATTTTGATCATCAGATATTAACTGATATCAATTTTTCAATAAATTCTGGAGACCGAATTGGTTTAATCGGTGCCAACGGTAGTGGTAAAACTACTCTTTTAAAATTATTATCTGGAAAAGAAAATCCTGATGCTGGTCAGATAATAAAAACTCCCAAAAACTTGGTTATAGGCTACATTCCACAAGTGGCTGACTTCCCTGTTTCTAATAATATAATCGAAGGATTACTAATATCATTGGAAATGGATGAGAGTGAAATTTACAAAATCTATGCGGCGTTAGACAAATTAAATATTAGTGATTTGGCATTAAAACCATTTGGGACATTGTCCAGCGGTGAAAAAACTAAAGTTTATCTGGCCAGATTATTAATTCAAAATCCAGATATTTTATTATTGGACGAACCAACAAACCATTTAGACACTGATTCTTTGGATTGGTTGGAAAATTATTTAAAAAATTATCAGGGAATATTTTTGGTAGTGTCTCACGATCGAAGATTTTTAGATAATACAGTTACTAAAATTTTGGAATTGGAAGATGGAAAAATTAAAGTTTATGGAGGTAATTATTCTTTTTATCGACAACAAAAAATAATTGAATTTGAGTCTCAAAGACGAAATTATATAGTTCAAGAAAAGAAAACAGAAAGAATAATAGACAGGGTTAGAACAATGAAAAATCAAACCCAACAATTAGAAGTAATTACCTCTGGGGCTGATCATTTTATAAGAAAAAAAGCAGCTAAAGCAGCCAGTAGAGCCAAATCAAGTGAAAAAATGTTGATGAAACAATTGAATGAAAGTGGAATTGAAAAACCACAAGAAGATTTTGAATTATCGGTATTGTTTAAACCTAAAAAAGAAAGCAGTAAATTAGTGGTGTTTCTGAATAAAGTATCAAAAAGTTTTGACAAAAATAAAATTATTTCAAATTTTTCTTTGGAAATTAATAAAGGTGATAGAGTTGCTTTGGTTGGTTCTAATGGTAGCGGAAAATCAACTTTAATTAATTTAATTTTGAATAAAATAACACCAACAGAAGGAATAGTCGGATTGGGAAATAATGTTGATATAGGTTATTTACCACAAGAACATATCAATTTAAATTCAGATTTAAATTTAATTGAATATTTAACCGGTGTGACAAAAATTGATAAAACTTCGGCATATAAATTAGCAAAACGATTTTTATTTAGCGATATGGATATTAAAAATTCAATTAACAACCTGAGTAGTGGCCAAAAATCAAAAATATTATTAGCCTCAATTATGGTTTCTGGAGCAAATTTTATTATCTTGGATGAACCAACAAACTATTTAGATATTCCATCAAGAGAAGCACTTGAAGAGGCTTTAATTTCCTACAAAGGAACTTTATTAATTGTGTCTCATGATCGTTATTTTTTGGATAGAATTGGTCCGATAAAAATGCAAAACATTGGCTAATAAATATATTAAAGTTGTATGATTTGTTATGAAGAAAATAATCTTAGGCCAATGATTAAAAATAAAAAGATAATATTTATTTTGAGTTTTTTATTTTTGGCAATATCGACATTAATTTACAGGTCGGATATTTGTTGTATGTTTAGTGCTTCGAGATATTATGGTTGGCCAAGCTCTTTTATTTTAGTTAATAAAACAACAGAATCTTTTGATGAAGCAAAAAAGGTTGAAACAGAAAATTTAATTAATTTAATAAAAAATGATTGGAAAGTTAGTTTTAAGGCTAATGAGTTTGGTCAATATGGGTTAACTTCAATAGTGATATTAAATTTAGTTACTAATTACCTGTTATATGTAGCAATTGTTTCTTTAATAGTTGAGAGTGTGGGCTTTATTTTTTCTTTTTTAAAAAAATAAATAATTTAATTATGAAGAAAGTAATTTGGAAAAATATTATAATGAATTCAATTTTCGCGATAATTTTTGTTATTTTAAATAACTGGATATTACAAAAAAATCTGGAAGAAACTTTTGTTTTATTATCATTAATTTACGGAATCGCCGTGGTGTTGGTCAATGCACTTTTTGTTGCTAGATTTTGTAAAAAATAGGTTCGAAGTTAGTTGAATAATTAAACAGAGAGTGTTTTAGATTTTTGTTTAGATTTTCGAGCGTCAGAACTTAGAGTTTTAAGAATTCCTCGAGCGGCCATGATACCAGTAGCACCGGCTCCAGTAATAGATCCAGCCATACCAGATGCATCACCAGCAACAAAGAGATTTTTAACATTGGTTTCCATATTGGAATCAGCTTTAACTTTGGTGGATCGAAATTTTACTTCGGGGGCATAAAGTAAAGTAGAACCGGAATTAATACCTGGCATAACTTTGTCGAGTTGAGCTAGACCTTCTAAAATATTAGTAACGATACGATGAGGTAAAGCCATGGAAATATCTCCGGGAGTGACATCTTTTAAACTAGGGGTAACAATAGATTTTCGAAGACGGGAAATAGTACTGCGACGTCCCCTTTTTAAATCAGTTAAACGCTGCAAAATGGGTTTGCCGCCGCCAATAGTGGTGGCAAGTTCAGCGATGGATCGGGCATAAAGAAGAGAATTTTCAACTGGTTCAGTGAGATGGACTTCACAAACAAAGGCAAAATTGGAATTAGGCGAGTTATGATCAGAAAGAGAATGACCGTTAACGCAAACATAACCGGCATAATCTTCGCGAGCAACAAGACCATTAGGACAACTACAAAAAGTTCTGATAATGTCATCGAAGGTATCAGTTCTGACTTTAAAAACAACTTCGTACAAGGCTTCGGCGTGTCGGCGCATAATATATGAAGGAAATTCAACCCGAACACCAACTTCAACCATATCGTAGGTGTATTTGATTTTGTATTTATCTGACATAAGTTGGAACCAACGAGCCATGCCACGACCTGGAGCTAGTAAAACTTTTTTGGCAAAATATTCATCGGCGTTAGTCTTAACTCCAGTAAGAATATTATTTTCAACAATTAAATCGGTAACTTCGGTTTGATCGAGAAAAGTGATATTGTTTTTTTCTAAGAAATCCTGAAATTTATGCATAACGATTTTTAACTTATCCGTACCAACATGTTTGGCTCGACGAACAATTAATTCAACATCGTGAATTTGGGCTTCTTCTATGAGTTGATTTACTTCTTCTTTATTTTTGGGATATTCTTCAGCAGTAACACCAAATTCCATAAAAATTTTATCAATTTCATTTAAAATGACAGCATAATCCTGAGGATCAATAATATCAAAAGTTCTTTCGTGAGAAAGTTTGGGAGTAAAGTGTAATTTACCGTCAGAATAGGCTCCGGCACCACCAAAACCGAACATAATTTCGTTAGGTTTACGTTTTTCAATACGGTGCCCTTTATCGATAAGGGCTATTTTAAGATTAGGATTCTTTTTAATTATCTCGTAACAAGCAAAAATTCCTGCAGGACCAGCACCAACGACAATAACATCAAAAGTGTTTTTGTGGGTCACAAGAAATTATAGTACAAATGAACTAATATTGTTAATTGATGGTGTATATTTAATTTATGAAAGAAAAACAACTGATTAGACGACGACCAAAGCTTACTCAAGGACAAAAAATAGCTGACATGATAACGAGAGCCATGGGAAGTTGGACTTTTATAATCACCCAAACAATATTAATTGTGGTATGGATTGGATTTAATTTGACAGCTTATATACAGCATTGGGATCCTTACCCATTTATATTACTTAATTTACTATTTTCGACTCAAGCAGCGTATGCAGCGCCAATTATTATGATGGCACAAAATAGACAATCTGAAAGAGATAGAACCCAAGCTAAATATGATTTGGCAACAGACAGAGCGGCAAAAAGGGAAATTGAAGATTTACAAAAACATTTGTCACGAATAGAACTAGAAAAATTAGACAAAATCATGGAAATATTAAAAAAAGGGAATTAAATTTTTAAAATAAGACCAACAGCTAATCCGATTAAAGTAGCCAGGCCGCCGATACTGAGCATTTCGATGGCGCTACGCCAGACTTGACCAGAGAATAATTTGGCCTTGAAAAAGCCGAGTAAAAATAAACCAAGAAAAGCAAAAAAAACAGAAAGAAATAAAGTTAAGGGAGGATTAGTAAAAAATATAGGAATAATCGGCACAAGACCACCAATTAAATAAGAAAAAAACATAATTAAACTACCAGTAAGAAGATTATCTTGATGACGATTTTGGGGTAAATCATGAACGGATTTTTCACTTAAATACTGACCGGCACCCATAGATAAAGCTTCAACAGAAATAGCAACTAAAGCGGAAAGGATAATAAATTGTTTATTACTAACTCCAACACTAATACCAACAACAATACCAGTGGTAGAAACTAAAGCATCTTGAAAACCAAAAACTAGGCTGCGAAGGTAATCTTGATTAATTTTGAGAGACATAAGTAATGGTAACAAAAATTAAGATTTAATAGTGGATTTCGGGTTTTATTTGGGTTATAAATAA
>CAZLCB010000031.1:0-5206 GCA_964558195.1 uncultured Gammaproteobacteria bacterium | reverse complement strand
TTCTACTTCTTCTAATGTCTTTATTAGAAATTAGAAATTAGAAATTAGAAATTAGAAATTAGTTACTTGGTGTCACTGTCGTTTGTGGCGGCGCTAAATCTTCTTCTGATACGTTCACCTGTTCTTCATCCCCTTCACTTGGTAATGGTTTTGGAGTTGTCAAAGGTTCTGTCGATTTTTGACTTCCATCAGGAGTTTGTTGTTGCTGTTGTTTAGCTGCCTCTTCTTGTTGTTTCAACTGCTCCTGATACTTCTTTACCGCCTCCTCTAATTCTTTTTTCCACTTATTCAACTCTTCGTTAGCCTTGTTGTAATCTTCAGTATCCGAAGAAACTAATTTAAGCGATTGGTCTAATCTGTTCACCGCATCCTGTAGTTTATTTTGTTGTTTAGCTGCATAAGCCCAGTTATACCAAGCGTTAGCATAATTATTTTTATCTTTTGCTGCATCTTCAAAATATCTTTCTGCCGAAGCATAATCACCTGCTCCATAAGCAATCGATCCTAATTCCATATTAACTGACGGATTTACCGGATCCAAAACAGCTGCCTGTTGATATGACTGAATCGACCAATTCAAAGCATTGTCGACCACTCCCACCAAAGATTTATAAATCGATCCCAAATTAACCCAATAAGCCGATACATTCTTATCTAAAGTTACTGCCGATTGCCCCTCTCTAACTGCCTGTTGTATTAATGTTGAAGCTTTTTCTTTATCTTCAGTCGACAAATCCTTCGCCTCAGCTGAGTTTAAAATACTCTTAGCTAGAGCCAAATTAGTTTGAGAATAAATCGCCCTGTAGTCAGCCAAATTTGGATTTGCTCCAATTGCTTTTATCTGTAAATTATAAACTCCGCTTCCATCATTTTTTGCCGCTGCCAACAAAGACTCTTTCCAATAATAATCACCCAACATTACTCTTGTAGCTTTATATCCACTAAAACCAACCACTAACAATACCAACAAGGCTACTATATAAGGCATGATGTTGGTCGCCTTCTCGCCTACCGGTAAAATTAACTTCGCTTCTCTGCTTTCTCCGGCATTCAAAGCCATTACCCAAAATAACAAAAATAAATTTAAATAAATCGGTGGCAACAATAAAACCACCAAACCCAACAATCCCCAACTCAAAAAATCACCTGGCTTTCTTGTTTTCCACCCCAAGAAAAACATCACCAAAATTATCCCCAAACCCACAACCCCCAACTCTATCCACCAATTCAATATTCCTACTGAAGCCACCCCAAAAGTACTAGTCCAATAAGGAGTCATATTAAAACTAGCTGGCCTAAATCTTGAAAACGCCTCAATAAAATTACCTAAACCTACTCCAAAAATTGGATTATTTTTCAAAGTCTCTGCTGCAATCACCCAATTACTTGTCCCATCCAAATAAATCCAGCCTTGTTTAAACAATTTGTAAGCATCCAAAAGTACCATTAATCCAAAAAATGCCACTCCAATTGCCTCTTTAAAATAATCATTAAACTCGGATTTATTCTTAATTTTTTCCACTAATCTTTTAAGCCAACTCCCAAAAACCACCAAGAAAAACACTATTTCCGACAAAATAGATCCAGTAATTGACCAGCTCTCTGTTATAGACACAATCGGATTATTTTTAGGCCATGATAACGGCATCTTAGAAGCCGGAATCAAAAAAGCTACTAAAGAAGTTATCGCCACTAAAACCGCCGAAATAGATAAAAACACCATTTGTTTTTGGCTTTCCTCTTTACTCCTTATCTGTAGCCACAAGAAAAACCAAACAACTAAACCTAACAATCCACCAATCCCTGTTGCTGAAGCCAACGATCTTGCTTGACCTCCTGGAGTCATTTTCAAAAAAGAAACTATTGACCAACCCAACAAAATCAATATCCACCACAACCATTTACTATGTTTAACTTCTATTTTTTTATCAATAAATAAACTTACCGCCCACAAAATCAAACCAATTAAACCACTAATTAAGACAAAACCACTCTTACCTAAACCAAAAGAATCATAAACTGCCGGCAAAAAGAAAAACGGCACTAATAATAAAACAATACGGGTGTAAATCTTTAAAACTTTAGTCATACAAACAGACTAACAAAAACCAAAAATTTAGACAACTTATCAAAACCGTTTTTCCCCGCATTATCTCTTCGCAGTTTTAAAAACAAACCTCAACCCTACCTTAGGTAGGTTAAGAAAAAAATATTCCACTTCATCAAGGGGAAATGTCCTGAGCCTGTCGAAGAACTGAGGGGTTTATACTAAAAAGCATTTAATGTCTTTATTAGAAATTAGAAATTAGAAATTAGAAATTAGAAATTAGAAATTTTATTTAAGTACGGTCAACGGATTCAATTTTCCACTCGGACCAATCACTTCAAAATGCAAATGAGTCCCCGTCGATCGTCCTGTTGATCCCATTACACCCAACTTTTGTCCTTGATTAACTCTCTGGCCAGCCTTCACCACTACCGAATTATTTACCATGTGAGCATACAAAGTTTTATATCCATTTCCATGATCCACCACTACATAATTTCCATAACCACCAGCATTCCAACCGGCTGTTACTACTGTTCCACCTTGAGACGCCACAATATCAGGATTCGACTTATTGGCAATATCTACTGCCTGATGATACCAAGCATATTTTTGTGAAATATAACCACTTGTTGGCCACATAAAATTCCCCTCTCCTACCACTCCCGGTATTGGTGCCACCGTCTTGGCTACATATCTAGTAGTATCAATTACTATTTCTTTTGGTTTAATTCCGTCAGGAATTATCAACTCTTGACCTGCCGCCAAAGCGAAAGTTTCGTCATTAGCAAAAGTATTAAATGGATAATCGATGATATTTTGAGCATCAACTTGAAAATCCTTAGCAATACTATAAATAGTTTCTCCTCGCTTTACTGTATGTCTTACTCCGCTTACCGGCAAAATTTTCAAAATCTGCCCTACTTTAATCGCATCTACCGACTTTAAACTATTCTCCCAAATCACCGTATCCATATTTACTCCGAACTTTTGAGCAATACTCGAAACAGTATCTCCTTCCTGTACTCTATATTCCGTAATCTCCCCTTTTAGTAAATTCGATACCAAAGTTTTTGCCCCGCCTTTATCTGCCGCCATCAGCAAATAATTACTTCCGCTATTTTCACTTCCCTCATTACTAATCACCAAATTTTCCAAAGCCCCGGAAAATAAAATCACCACAAAAAATAAAAACGCCATACTCACATTTACAAAAGTCTGCGAAAATCTTCCTCTTTGTCGATACATTAATTTTGATAAAACTACCTTTATCCAATCAGCCCAACCCAAAAAACTTTTAAAAAAATTCGCCACAAAAACCCCTTCAAATTTAAGGAATTCTCTGATCAGTTTAAGTTCTTCATTAAACCTCTCTCTAAAATCAAACATGGTGTTTCTATTATACTAAAAACCTCCCCCATCCCCAAATTTCTTATTTTCTCCTCTCGATAGAGACGCGATTAATCGTATCTCTACAATTTTTTGATGTTCTGCTACCTAGCTACTTACTATTTACTAATAGCTAGTTTACTTCTTCCCTATCTTCGCCATAAATTCCTCATTATTTTTCGTTTTACTCATTTGGGCAATGATCATTTCTGTCGCATCATTATTTTCTCCCAAAGCATCAAACATCCGACGAATTGAAATTACTTTAGTCAAAGTTGCTGGATCTAAAATCAATTCCTCTTTTCTGGTTCCTGATTTTAAAATATCAAAAGCCGGATAAATTCTTCTTTCCGCCAAATTTCTTTCCAATCTCAGTTCCATATTTCCGGTTCCCTTAAATTCTTCAAAAATCAACTCGTCCATTTTTGAACCGGTTTCCACTAAAGCCGTTCCAATAATTGTCAACGATCCTCCGTTTTCAATTTTTCGAGCCGCTCCAAAAAACTTCTTACTTGGATACAAAGCTGCTGGGTCAAAACCGCCCGACAAAGTTCGTCCACTGGTTGGAATCGCCAAATTATAAGCCCGAGCCAATCGAGTAATTGAATCAAATACTACTACCACATCTTTTCCTAATTCTACTAATCTTTTAGCTCTTTCCATTCCAATTTCTGCTGCTCGAGTTTGATCTTCTGGTTTTTGGTCAAAACTAGAGGCAATCACTTCACCTTTAATAAATCTTTGCATATCAGTTACTTCTTCTGGTCTTTCCCCTACCAATATTGCCATCAAATGTGCCTCTGGATAATTTACTGAGACACCAGCTGCGATTTCTTTCAAAAGCGTGGTTTTACCTGCTTTAGGCGGTGATACCACCATTCCTCTTTGACCAAAACCCACTGGACAAAATAAATCCAAAATTCTCGTCGATAAAATTTCTGATTCAGTTTCCAATTTCATCAATTTTTCTGGATAAATCGGCACTAAATCCTTAAAATCAGGCCTTTTCAAAGCGCTGGCCAAATCCATCTCATTCACTTTATCAATTCTGGTCATCGCCCAGTATTTTTCATTTTCCTTTGGTTTTTTAGCCGCTCCGGCAATCAAATCTCCTGCTCTCAAACCATAACGTCGAATTTGCATTGAAGCTATATAAGCATCTTTTCCATTTGGTAAAAAATTTGGTCTCACAAAACCACTGCCATCTTGCATAATCTCCAAAATACCTTTAATCAATTCCGTTACTACTGGCTGACTATAAGCCACCTGAGGTTTTACTTGTTGTGGTTGAGGTTGTCTTTGAGGTTGTTGATAAACAGGTTTTACTGCTTGTCTTACTGGCTGAGTTGAAGTAGATGGCGTGCCATTCCGTAGCTCCGAAGGAGCGAAGGATGGTTTAACAAAACTCACTGCATTATTACTCTTAGAAGTTTCTACTTTTATTTCTTTTACTGGCTCTACTACTATCTGATCATCTGACAAACTGATTGGCTGACTAACTGACTGGCTGACAGACTGACTAGCTGATTGGCTAACTGTCTCAGTTTTTATTTCTGGCACATCAATAATAGTTTGAGCCTTTTTAATCGGCTTATCTTGAGTTTTTTTAACAGACTCATCCTGAGCTTGTCGAAGGGTTCTGGGCATTTTAGGGAATTATAAAAAATTAATTATGAAAAACTATAAAAAAGTTGGAAAACAACATAAAAAACGGGAAACGTTTTGGAAACAAGATAATTGTAAATTACTTTTATAAGTTTGTCAAATCAG
>CAZLCB010000030.1:0-5210 GCA_964558195.1 uncultured Gammaproteobacteria bacterium | reverse complement strand
TTAATTTTTAATTAATATGATGATAAGTTTTGGTACTGAAAATAAACTGAAAATTATTCGTATCTGAGGGCTTCGATAGGTTGAAGAGAGGCGGCTTTGCGGGCTGGATACCAACCAAAAAGAATTCCAATACCAACAGAAACTAAAAAGGCTAGCATAACCGAGCTAAATGAAATAGTAAAAACTGAAGAGTTAAAAACAGAATAGCTATAAGACAGAGCGATACCCAGAATAATGCCAATGATTCCCCCACCAAAAGTAAGAATAATAGATTCGGTTAAAAATTGAGTAATAATAGTTTTGCGTTTGGCACCAAGAGCTTTACGAAGACCAATTTCGCGAGTACGTTCGGTAACAGTAACTAACATAATATTCATAATACCGATACCACCGACGATAAGGGAAATAGCGGCAACACCGGATAAAAGAGCAGTAAATGTGCCAGTAACACTAGAAATGGTTTCGAGCATTTCTTCGGAAGAACGAATGTAAAAATCAGCATTGACGGGTTCGGAAATTTTGTGACGAGCTAAAAGAAAATAACCAACCTGATTTTGGGCTTGGATGATAACATCAGAACTGGCGGCTTGAACCGCTAAAGAATTTAGATAAGTAACCCCAAAAAGTTGTTTCATACCAGTAGAGAGAGGAATATAAATAGCACTATCACTACTGCCCATACCACTAGAACCTTTGGCGGTAGTAATACCAATAATAGTAAAATTTAGACCGTTAATTCGAATAGTTTCACCGAGACAATTGTAATTGGCACTACCAAAAAGTTCTTCAACAGTATCGGGACCAATAACAGCCACATGAGAGTTGGCATTATAGTCGCTGTCAGTGATAAAACGTCCGCTACTAACTTTGAGGTTATGAACAGTGGAATAAGCAGCTTTAACACCATAAATACTAGTATTAGTATTGGCATCACCGGATATCACTTGGTAGCGACCAGAGTATTCGGGAGAAACTAGTGATATTGCCGAAAGACCGGATTTTTCGAGAGCATCAGCATCGGCTAAAGTTAAGGTTTTGACAGTGCTACCCCCTCGGACCATACCAGAACGTTGAGAACTGGGAGAGATA
Source organism: uncultured Gammaproteobacteria bacterium (assembly GCA_964558195.1). Taxonomy (GTDB): domain Bacteria; phylum Patescibacteriota; class Microgenomatia; order UBA12405; family UBA12405; genus WARW01. The sequence goes on along the minus strand of CAZLCB010000030.1, from coordinate 4,121 downwards.
GTAATTAAATTGGAGCCAAGAGATTCAATACGAGAAGTAACGGATTTTTTACTAGATTCACCAATAGAAATAAGCCCAATAACTGAACCAATACCAATGATAATACCCAACATGGCTAAGCCAGTTCTCATTTTATTGAGCTTTAAGCTAATAAAACTTTCTTTGAATAATTCCCAGAACTCAATCATGTTTCAAAACCTCCTTTTTGATAGCGGAACTACGACGATGATGATTAATACTGTCTTTGACAATTTGGCCATCGCGAATAAAAATAATTCTTTTGGCGTGTTCGGCTATGTCTGGTTCGTGAGTAATCATAACAATAGTGTGACCTTGGTCATTAAGATCTTCAAAAATTCCCATAACTTCATCGGCTTGAGAAGTAGCAATGTTTCCAGTCGGTTCATCAGCTAAAATTAAAGCTGGATTTAAAACTAAAGACCGAGCAATAGCGACACGTTGTTGTTGACCGCCAGAAATTTGATTACTAGTGTGGAAAAGCCGATCCCCTAGTCCGACCATTTCTAAAAATTTTTTGGCAGTAGCTTCGCGCTCTTCTTTGGGGATGCCGGCATAAGTCATGGGCAACATAACATTTTTGAGAGTGGAGGTTCGGGGTAAAAGATTAAAAGCTTGAAAAACAAAACCAATTTTACGATTACGAATGTCGGCTAATTCATCTTCAGAAAGATGACTAACATCTTTACCATCGAGAATATATTGCCCTGTGGTTGGTTTATCTAAAGCACCTAGAATATGCATTAAGGTTGATTTACCAGAACCAGATGGACCCATAATAGCAACAAATTCTCCCTCATTAATTTGAAAAGAAACATTGTTGAGGGCGACAGTTTCCAGGATGTCAGTTTTATAAATTTTAGAAAGATTTTTAACAGTAATAATTGAATTATTTGGTTTTTTGTAGGACATATAGTTTGTGTTTTACATGCCAGGAGGACCACCAGCACCCATGATGAAATTACCACCACCATTACGATTATTATTGGTGGAGTTACGATTAGAAGAACTGAAATCGGAGCTAGTATTGTTGTTGGATTTTAATTGATTACTAATGGATGAAGAAATGACGGTGTCACCTTCGTTTAGGCCAGATTTAATTTCTGTTTGACTATCATTGCTAGAACCTAGAGTCACAGTAACATTGGAAGTAACGTTATCTTTGATAACTTGAACAGTAGAAGTGCCGTCACTACTAGTTTCAATGGCAGTGGAAGGAATTAATAAAACATCGGCTTGGGAATTAATAATAATAGTAGCAGTAACAGCCATATTGGTATAAATTTCTTTGTCGGTATCGTCAAGTAAAACTACAACAGAGTAAGAGGTAACACCAGAATTAGAAGAACCAGCAACGTCGACAGAAAGAACTGATCCAGTAAAAGTAATACCTGAGAAAGCATCCATAGTTAGGGTAACTTTTTGGCCAGATTTAATTTTGATAATATCGGATTCGGTTAAGTTTAAAGTGGCTTGATACTGACCTTTGGGGTTAGTAATACTACCAACAGTATGAGAAGTAACAGATGAAGAATTTTCACTACTATTAGTACCAGTAGAAACGGTAATTGAATTGGACGAATTAGAAATAATGACACCTTCAGCTAAACTAAGATTGCTGATAGTACCGGAAATTGGGGCATAAATTATAGAAGAAACTTTTTTGTAATTATCATAAGTGTTGGCGGTCTGTTGTTTGGCTTTGGCAATAACAGCAGTGTAATTGTTGTAAGTAGTTTCGTCGGCAGTGAATTTTTTCTTGATTTCGTCAAGAGTTTTGGTGACGATAGCTTTTTCGTTGTAGGTATATTCGGCTTTGGTTTTAGGGTTCCAAGCACCAGCAACCATATTGTTGTATTCCTCTTGAGCGTCAAGAACGGCTTGACGATCTTGCCACATTTGAATATCAGCACTGGTTTGGTCAGCAATGGCTTGTTTTTCTTTTTGAAGCATAGAAGTGTAATTAGCCCAGGCAATAGTTTGATTGTAAATACCGTCATCATCTAAGGTAATTTCGGCAATTTTTTGACCTTTGGTGACAGTGTCGCCATTTTTGACATAAACTTTTTTAATAGTGCCAGTAGCACCAGTAGTAATAGCAGTTTTATTAGAAGAGGTAATAGTGCCGGTGGAGGAAATAGAAGTAACTAAAGTCCCCTTTTCTACAACAGTTGTTTTATAAGAAACTTGAGATTTTTTGGAACCTTGGATTTGGGAATAAGTAAACCAGCCAGCTCCACTGATAATTACAACGATAATTATAATTTGGATAAATTTTGGTAAAGAGATAAACTTCTTCTTAAAATTGACAAAAAAATGTTTAACAGATTTCATAAGCGTGAGTTTAGGTTTAGATTCTGAAGGTTAACTGAATAAAGGTAAGCTGACAGTAAAAGTAGTGCCATGATTGATTTTACTTTTGACACTAATTTGACCATGGTGAAGTTGAATAATTTTTTGAGCGATAGAAAGACCGAGACCATAGCCTGATTCGTTAGTTTTGGTTCTAGCAATATCCGATTGATAAAAACGATCGAAAATATGGGGTAAATCTGTTTCAGAGATACCAATACCTTGATCAATAATTTTAGTAATAATTTGGTTTTTTTTGGTTTGAGAAATAATTTTAATAACAGTGTTATCCGGACTATATTTAATAGCGTTATCAATAAAAATAACAAAAAGTTCGACAAGACGACTATAGTCGCCAGAAATTTTTGAAGGCTCAATTTTGGAAACTAACTCAATTTTTTTAACTTTGGCTTTTGGTTCAATTTGTTTAACAGAATCGGTAATAATTTTAGTAAAGTCTAAGGTTTTAAAAATTGGTTTTTGATTATTTTCAAGACGACTAATTTCGAGAAGTGAATCTGAAAGTTTTTGAAGGCGATTAGTTTGATCAATACCAGTATCGATGACATTTTTAGCTTCTTTAAGATTGAGATTTTTATTTCGAAGGGTAACTTCAAAAAGCGATTTCATGGCAGTAATCGGAGTGCGAAGTTCATGAGAGGCATCAGAAATAAAACGTTTTTGATCTTCGGTCATTTTTTGAATTGGAGAGAGAGTCTTTCCGGCCAAAAAATAAGAGAGAACACCAGAAACAGTAATGATAAAACCATTAATAACAACTAAATTAAGTAAAAGACGGTGACGACTATCATTGATAAGATCTTGGTCGGCCAGAGTAATAGTGCCGATTGGTCTTGGTGGAGAATTGGGATTAATAATAACTAGGTCACGTTCAATACGATTACGCTGGGAATTGGCAAAACGATTAATTTCTCTATTAAGAATTCCGTAAATTAGAACACTAAAAGAAAAACTGATAATAGTAATAATCAAAAGATACCAAGCGGTGAGTCGAATACGGGCTTGTTTAAACATAAGCTTTAAATTTCTAAATCCTAATTTCTAATGTCTAATTATATGAATTAATCTGTAATTTTGTAACCAAATCCACGAATAGTTTGAATAAGTTTTTTCTTAAACGGTTGATCAATTTTTTGACGAAGATTGCGAATATAAACTTCAACAGTGTTGGGTAAAATATCGGATTCATAACTCCAAACATACTGAATAAGTTGATCTTTATTGAGAATTTGACCGGCATGACGAACCAGACATTCTAACAAAGAATATTCTTTACTGGAAAGACGAATTTGTTTAGTTCCCCTTTTGACTTGATAGTTGGTAGTATCAATGGTTAAATCAGCTAAAGTGAGAACTTTATTGGTAGTTTGCTGAGGGCGGCGACTAAGAGCTCTGATGCGAGCTAAAAGTTCTTCAAAAGCAAAGGGTTTGGTTAAATAATCATCGGCACCAACATCGAAACCTTTAATTTTGTCTTCTATCTGACTTTTGGCAGTTAACATTAATATGGGAGTATGGATATTTTCTGAACGAAGTTTTTGACAAATAGAAATACCGTCAAGTCCGGGTAACATGAGATCAAGTAAAATAATATCGTATTCACCGGAGGCAGCCAAATCGTAACCCTCGAGTCCGTCAAAGGCAATATCAACAGTGTAATGTTCTTGCTCGAGACCTTTTTTGAGTGAGGTGGCAATGAGATGTTCGTCTTCGACGATAAGTATTTTCAT
>CAZLCB010000029.1:0-5523 GCA_964558195.1 uncultured Gammaproteobacteria bacterium | reverse complement strand
CAAAAAAAATCCGGCACTCCATCCGATTTAAATTCATTTTACAAATTATCAATCTACCTTATATCTAAATACAACTAAAGTACCTCAAACATTATCAATTATCATCTCCACTACTCTTTCCACCACCTTCATCTTTTTCTCTTTTCTTGTTTCAATCTGCCGTAGTTCACGAAGTCGGTCCTCAATTTCATTTTCCTCAACTCGACGAAGTCTTGACGAAGTCGGTTTACTTTCCACCAAAATCTTTTCACTCCAAATTTTTTCTTCTATTCTTACTGCCACAAATACTTCCGCCGGATCATTCATATTTCCTGTTATTCCAACACCGATATTTCCATCTATTTTCTTGGCCATCTCTTCTGCTGTTTCTTTCGAATACACTCCATATTTCCTAATAATTTCTTCATCTACTCCTGCCTCAATTTTGGCTTTTATACTGTAAGTCACTTTTCCTATCTCAAAAACATCCGAAGCACCGGGTATATTTGTGATGCAATTCGCCATTGCCCCTCCAGTGCATGATTCCATTATTCCCATACACCAATTCCTTTTTTTTAAAATTCTTATTATCTTTCTTATTTTATTTTCTATCATATTTTTATTTAGACATTAGAAATTAGATATTAGAAATTTTACTTAATTTCTCTCACATTCCTAATTTCAACCAACTTCCTCCCCATTGCTTCTGCTTCTTTTTTTCTTTTTTCCCAAAATTTTACTTTTCTCACCTCTCCCAACAAACTCACCTCCCCCACAAAAACAGGAATATTTTTACTGTTTTTTTGTTCTACCCCCGTCTTGTCAAAGAAGGGGGAAGGGGGAAGATTGGAAACAGAGAGGTTTTGTTTTTCTGAGATCTGAGATCTTAGATCTGAAAAACTAAGTGGTTTCTCTTTATATGAACTCCACATTGCTGCCAATATTGCCAAATCCGCTCCAGTATCATCAACTTTTATTCCCCCAGTTACTGAAATAAATACATCATATTTATAAAGTGGCATCCCCAAACTTTTTTGTCCAATCGCTGTCAACAATTGCCCTCGATTAAAGTCTACTCCCGCAAACACCCGTCGTGGCATCGGCGCAAAACTTTCTACTATCAATGCTTGAATTTCCACCATCACCGGTCTGGTTCCCTCCATTAATACCGTCACGGCACTTCCAATTTTATTTTCATCATCACCGATTAAATTTAAATCTTCAGAACTAACATCTGACAAACCAGTATCTAGCATCTTGAATATCCCCACCTCATCGGTTGGACCAAAACGATTTTTGTTGGCTCGCAAAATTCTCAACTCTCCATTTTTCTCTCCTTCAAAATATAAAACTGTGTCTACCATGTGTTCTAACAATTTCGGTCCGGCAATATCCCCGTCTTTAGTTACATGTCCCACAATAAACATTGCCACTTTTAATTTTTTCGCCAATTGGACTAATCGAAACGTCGACTCTCTAATTTGCCCCACCGACCCAATCGCTCCATTAACATTTTCACAACCGACCACTTGAATACTGTCCACCACCACTATTTTGTACAAATTATTTACTCGATTTAAATATTCTTCAATTTCTTCCACTGAATTACTTTCAAAAATATCGAATCCTTCCGCCTTTAATCCAAGTCGTCTAACTCTAATAGCTATTTGTTCCGCCGATTCTTCTCCGGCAATATACAAACCACCAACTTTACCCACAAGTTGTGTCAAAAGCGTACTTTTTCCTATCCCTGGTTCCCCTGCAAACAAAGTCACTGACCCTTGAACAATTCCTTTACCCAAAACTCTATCAAATTCCTTAATTTCCGTTGAAATTATATTAATAAATCCCTCATTTTTCGTCTCAATTTCCGACACTTTTTTAATTTCTATTTTTTCTGATGTACGGGCAGACCGACGTGTCTGCCCTTTCATTAAATTTCCTGTATTTTTAACTTCTTTTAAGCTATTCCACTCCCCACATGCACTACATTGTCCCATCCATTTTCCAAACTCATTACCACAATTACTGCAAACAAAAATTGTTTCTTTTTTCTTAACCATTACTTATTATACTTTTTCTTCTACAAATTTCCGCCTCTCTTCTTCTCTTTAATTCTCCCATCCGTACTACCACTGTCTCTTCTGGATTATACATTGCCAAAAAAATCTCCATTGTATAATCAACACTTCTCAAAACCAAACCACACATTTCATGATAGTAATAAAAATTTTCCGCTCTACTAAAAAGTCTATTTTCTTTTCCCATCTGCTCTTATAAATTTTTAACTTAACCGATTATAACACCCCCAATTTATCTACCTTCAATTCTAGCGCTTCTCACAAAGTCACTACAAATTTAACCTAAAGGATGGTACTTTATAGGTTATTCATCCTCCGAATCTACTGTTGGTGTCACTGTTGGTATCTCTGATGGAATACTTTCAGCTATCTCCCAACTAATTTTCGAATCGGAAAAACGTGCCACATAAAAAACCCCATCTTTAGTTAAAAAAGAACCCTGATCCCATTGATATATATCATTTACTCCAACCGGGATATTGCCGTAATAAGCCCATTCCAACTCACCTGTATCCCCTGGACTATAAAGCCAAACTTGTCCATTTTCTTTCAGAAAATAACCTTGGCTAGAAAAAACTATCCCTAAGTCATTTGAGTCTTCCACTCCACCAGTAGTGGTTGTTTCACCCAAAGTAACTTTTCTAAAATTCTTTGGGCATTTTTTCAAAATTGAAAAACCATCATCAATCACCATCAACAATCCAGTTTTACTCTCACAAGCAGTCGTCACCTTTGGCAAACTTTTCATCTCTCCCCAAACCATCCTTGTCCCCAACGACAACATTCCAATAAACATCAATCCAAAAATCAGGGCAGATTTTTTCTTCATTTTATTTTCATTAATCTTTAATTAATTCAGTCTATCACACCATCAAAAATCCCCCGACTAAGGGGGATTTTATTTTTTATCATTGTTTTTCTGACAATCTGAAAAACTGACAGACTGATAAGCTTATTTGTATATAACGTTCTTTTTATTAGTCTCTACTATACCCAAAGAAATTTTTCTCTTGGCTACATCAATACTTTCAATATAAACTTGAACTTTATCGCCTTCTTTAAAGCTAACACCACCATTAAGTTTTGATATATGAATTAAACCTTCAACTCCGGTTTCTAGTTTTACCAAAGCTCCAAAGTTAGCAATTCTTACTACTTCACCTTCAGTTTCTTTGTCTTTAGGGAATCTGTCTTCAATCTTTTCCCATGGATCACCACTCAACCTTTTAATTGAAAACTGCAACCTTCCATCATCTTTACTAATAAGTTTAATTTTAATCTTATCTTTAGCTTTAAACATTTGTGACAATTCTGAAACCTTTTCCCAAGACACTTCAGAAATATGGACTAAGCCTTCTAAATTGAGAGCTGCTCCATCTTTATCACAATTAACTCTAACAAAAATACCGAATGGTTCCACTCTAACTACATCAGCTTCAAACACATCACCCAGTTTCAAGTTTTCAATTGCACCTACTTCTTCACCCACCTTATCTGGTTCGGAAACCAATCTTTCACTAAAAACTAATCTGTTTTTAGCTTGATCGACTTCCAAAACCTTAGTTTTGATTTTCTTACCAATCATTTTTTCTGGATCACCATCAAATTTGGTTCCAATTTGTGAACCTGGAATAAATCCAAAGAAACCAAATGGTGCAATTACTACTGCTCCACCTCTATTTAATTCTTTGGCAAATACGGTCACTTCTCCACCAGACTTTTCTTTTTCTTTAAAATAGTTCCAACCATAACCACTAGCAGCTCCTCTAATTGAAACTAAAATTTGACCTTTATCATTTTCTGGAGACTTAACTTGAACCTCAATTTCATCACCAATTTTAAGATCATTAATATAATCTTTAACAAACTCAAATTCTTTTCCTAAAACTACTGCATCGGTTTTACCTCCAATGTCAATATAAATAGCTTTATTTTTAATAGTCGCAATTCTTCCTTTAACTTCCTGGCCTTTCTTAAAACCTAATTTTTCAACACCTTCAGACTTTAATAAATCTTCCATGGTCAAAATCTGACCAACATTTTTCTTCTCTTTTTTTATTTTTTTCGCCATATTACAAAAAAAATCCCCTATTACTGGGGATATCAACGGGATTGATTACCCTAAATAAATAAATAATAATAATTTCTAAGTCCTAATTTCTAATATCTAAAAAATAGAACTTAAAACAAATTTTTAAATTCACCGAATCGAATTTTCCAAACTTTAGACATTAGTCATTAGAAATTGGAAATTTTTGTTTGGTTTCTGAATTCTGGCCACGACCTATCTTCAAGACCACTTGCGTGGAGACTATTGTCAGCGCTAAGGCGTTTCACTTCTCTGTTCGAAATGGGAAAAGGTGGTTCCACCTCGCTCCAATGACCAGAATTCAAAAACCAAATTCAAAAGTAATTATATTTTTTATTTCATGCTATTAGCTAATAGCTATTTACTAAAAGCTAAATTTCTTGGCCTCTAAATTGAGTTGCCCTTATTCAGCTTCCAAACCCAAATTTGATTGGGGCTGAAAGCCAAATATGTTGAGAAATTTCTTCGATCATCTCTTTACTTAGCTTAACTACTTACATAGCTTCCACTTGTAAAGTATTGGCCGGTAGTCTCCCGGCGATCTCTCATTCATCTTGCGATGAACAACGATTCCTTATCTTAGGGTCAGTTTCCTGTTTGAGATGCTTTCAACAGTTATCTTATAAGAACGTAGCTACCCAGCATTGCACTTGACAGCACAACTGGCACACCAGCGGTTCCCTCATCCAGGTCCTCTCGTACTGTGGATGAATCCCTTCAAGAATCGAACGATTACTACGGATAGAGACCGAGCTGTCTCGCGACGCTCTGAACCCAACTAACGCAGCGCTTTAATGGGCGAACAGACCAACCCTTGGCCCCTTCTTCAGGGCCAGGATGCGCCAAGTCGACATCGAGGTGCCGAACCACGTCGTCAATATGAACTATCGGACGTGACTAGCCTGTTATCCCCAGAGTAGCTTTTATCCAGTAAGCCCGTGCCCATACCAAATAGGTCACGAGGATCACTAAAACCGTCTTTCGACCCTGATTCCAAAATCAAATTGTTTGGAACTCCCGATAAATCGGGATTCGACTTGTAAGTCTCACAGTCAAGCCAACTTATGCTTTTACACTTATAGCCCGATTTCCTGCCGGACCAAGTTGACCTTTGTATACCCGCGTTACTCTTTTGCAGGTGCCTGCCCCAGGCAAACTAGCAACCATACACGGTTCCCCTCCGAGATTCATCGGAGTAGGTTAGACTCAAAAATAACAAAGGGAGGTGTTTCATTGTCGTGCAAGCACTTCCTCCTACGCTAAACAATCATTAAATTCTTGTCAATGTAAAGATCCAGTAAAGCTTCATGGGGTCTTTTTGTCCTGTAGTAATTAAACGGCATCTTCACCGCTCTTTCAATTTCACTGGATAGA
>CAZLCB010000028.1:0-5864 GCA_964558195.1 uncultured Gammaproteobacteria bacterium | reverse complement strand
TTATGTCAAAGCATTGGTCGTTGGGGAAATTTTTTTAATCACGAAATCTATAGCGCCACTGGTCAACCAATCTGGTTTTATGAATCTATTCTTATGCTTTTAGTTTTTTTTATTCTCCAAAAACTTAAAACCCATCAAACTGGAATTTATTTAATTAGCTACGGAATAATTAGGTTTTTTCTTGAATTTATTCGTACTGACACCATTCAAGTTTTTGTTTTATCTTTAGCCCAAATTCTAAGTATTCTATTCATCATATTTGGGGGTATAATCATCAAATATGAAAATTCTCGTCATCAACCCCGGATCAACCAGCACTAAAATTGCTGTCTACGACAACACGGAAACTATTTTTGAACTTAAAATTGACCACGCCAAAGATCCCGAATTTCAACAAAATTTTAGTAAGCCAGGTAGTGTTTTTGATCAACTCGAATTCCGCAAACAAGCTCTAAAAAATGTTATTAAAGAAAATAATATTACTCAACTCGATGCTGTTGTTGGTCGTGGTGGTACTGGCCCAGGAATTCCATCAGGAACATACACCGTTAATGAAAAAATGATCGATGATCTCAAAAATCACGCCCAGAGTAATCATGCTTCCAATTTAGGTGCTCCTTTAGCCAAATTTATCGCCACCGAATTTGGTATTGCTGACAAAGCTTTTATTGTCGACCCTGTTACTACCGATGAAATGGACGAAAAACACAAAATTACCGGTATTCCCGAAATTGTTCGTTATTCTTCCTGGCATGCTCTCAACCAAAAAGCTATTGCCCGACAATATGCCCAAGATATTGGTAAAAAATATGAAGATTTAAATTTAATTGTGGCTCATCTTGGCGGTGGTTCTTCTTTTGGCGCTCACAAAAAAGGTCGAGCTATCAACGTTATTTCTCCAGTTTCTGGTGAAGGTCCATTTACCCCAGAACGTTCTGGTGCTCTCCCAGCTCAAAATTTAATCGAAATGTGTTTCTCTGGCAAATATACCAAAGACGAATGTCTTCACTATGTTTGCGGTGGTGGTGGACTTTTTGCTCTTCTCGGCACCAAAGACATGATGACCGTCGAAAACGAATATCCGACTTATGATAAACGTAAAAAAGATATTGTTGACGAAATGATTGCTGGAATTTCCCGATCAATCTGTTCTTTAATTCCAGATTTTGAAGGTGAAAAAATTGATCAAGTTTTAGTTACTGGCGGTATTGCTCGTTGGAAATTAGTTACCGACAAAATTCAGGAAGATATTACTGCTACCGGAATTAAAGTTTCTGTTTATCCTGGTGAACAAGAACTTGAAGCTCTCCGTGACGGCGCCATCCGTGTTCTCAAAGGTGAAGAATTAGCCAAAGAATATAAATAACCTTTTGTAATAGTTTTATACAATAAAGAATAATTTGAACTATTAGCAGACTAAGTACTAGACTGCTAACAACCAGTTAAATTTAAATTTATCCCAAAAACACGACAATTATACACTACCATTCTACTGGTTCTTGGCCACTAAAAATCAAATAGCTATTCGTTTGCGAAAACGGTTTCGATCCAAAAAATCCTGCATAAGCCGACAATGGTGACGGGTGAGGCGATCGAACCACTAAATGTTTATTCTCGTTAATCACGTTTCCTTTTTTTTGAGCGTAACTTCCCCACAAAATAAAAACTAAATTTTCTTTTTGTTCCGACAAAATTTTTACAACCGCATCAGTAAATTTTTCCCAACCCTTATTTTGATGTGACCCTGCTTGACCAGATCGAACTGTCAATGTTGCATTTAACATCAACACTCCTTGTTTTGCCCAATTTTCCAAATTTCCATTTTTATTTTTTGTTTTAATTCCCAAATCACTTTCTATTTCTTTATAAATATTTACCAACGATGGGGGAGTCGGAATATTATCATTAACCGAAAATGCCAATCCATTAGCCTGACTCGAACCATGATATGGGTCTTGTCCCAAAATTACTACTTTTACTTTATCAAACGGCGTTAAATTAAAGGCATTAAAAATAAATTTTGCCGGAGGGTACACTGTCGATTTTTGATATTCCGATTTTACAAAAGTAATTAAATCCTCAAAATATTTCTCATCAAATTCCTTTTGTAAAACTTTTTTCCAACTTTCCTCAATTCTTACTTCCATGTAACAAATTATATCAACCAATGACCCGTATCTACATAAAATATTCTACTTGTATCTCCACCGCACATATCTACGCCTATTGCTAATCTTCTAACAATACCTCTATCTACCCAACTACTTCCAACTACTACCACGTTTTTATCTTGCTTCAAAGCAGTCACTACAGAACCCTTAATTTTTTCCTCTCCATTTTGTAATTTATCTCTACCAATCACAAAATCAACCTCACACCTAGGATTACATCTTTTTGCAAACCTCTCTAAATTTCTCTGTGACACCGAACTGATATAAGGATAACGAGTTAATGCTAACTTATCTTCACCAAAATTCTCACTAAAAATTCGCCAAATAAAGTCATTATTATCTGGTTCCTTCCTCGAAGTAGAAAAAACCACCTTCGAACACTTTTCAATAAATCTACCGGCAGTTTTTAAATTATCCAAATTACGCCTTCCATTAAATGGATTAATCAAAACTCCGTCAATATCTAAAACTATTAAAGAATCGTTTGCTTCAGAAATTGGACCCGATTCCAATAAAACTCTAATATCTTTTACCCTGGCCACATTAAAATACCTCGGCATTTCATAAACAGAAGCAAATTTATTTCTAACTACTTCACTTCTGAAATCAAGAACCGAACCTGATGGGTTTATTAAACCTTCGATTTCCATAAAATTTATCCCATAATAGGGAATAATTCGCTCATTATATCAAAAAACAACAAACAACTACTTTGTAAGTCGATAAATTTCCCAAAAACCTTTATTTGTAATAAACTAATTAATTTTGTAGAATGAAATTAACAAAGTAACTATGAAACATACATCAAAAAAAACCGCCCAAATTTATCATTAATAGCAATAATTCTTTTATTTGTTGCTTTACTTTTTTCTATAAAGCTCGTTCAGCAAAATCAGGAAAACCGAAGTAGTGCCGCCTCCAATAGTATTGATGACGATTACGGAAAGAGTATTGCTATTAAGTCGGGATCTGAATGTCAAATGTCCGACGGTGTTTGTGTCGCCAATGAAAAAGTTTGTACTGACAGCAAAAATACCATTATCGCCTTAGCTGACTGTGACGACCCTTCACAAATTTGTTGTACTCAAACAGAAGAAGATAATAACAGTGATACTAATAACAATACCATTGTTAGTAAATCTACCAACAGCCAAACAACCACTCAAGACCCCTCACAACCCATAGTCCCTACCAAAAACATCAAATATCAAGCCCTCAGCGATTCTCTAAAAGTTTGGATCGAATACAAAAATAATGATTATTATGCTGTTCATATCTGGGCTAAAGAGCCTTATCAACAACTCAAAAAATATACTTACGATGACTCCGGTAAAAAATATACTAAAACTAAATTCATCGCCAAAAATCTTGGTAATAGTGGGTTAATTAAAGACAAAATTGCCGTCGCTTTTAACAACGATATCCATGTTAATCACAATGCCTACTACAATAATAGTAAATATTGGAAAACTTTTACCGGTACTGGATTAGTTCTTATCAACGGTAAGATAGCCCGCAATGAACCAAAAAAACCCAGTCGCAGAATGATGATCACCGGAATAACCAAAGATAATTTATTAACTCTTTTTGCAGAAAATAAAAATCCAAAAGCCAGTAAAAACACCGCCGCTAAAATAGGGAAAAGAACTCAACTCTATCAATCAATTATTGATCAGGGTGTTCAAAATACCATTTCCAGTTTTGGTTATTATGTTCTAAATGGCAAAATTACCTCCAGGGCCAAAGAAAAAGATAAACAAGGTTATGGTCTTAGACAAATCATCTGTCAGGTTAATTCTCATAATTTTATTCAAATCACCACAGCTAAAGGATACACTCCACACACCGCTGCCAAATTAGCCCAGAGTCTCGGCTGTATCACTGCTATAGAAATGGATGCCGGTCATTCAGCGCTCCTGTATTACAAGGATAAGACCACCACTAATTGGACTAAAAAACTTGTCACTAAAGGCGAAGAGCAAATCAAAATGTGGAGTGTTATGTATTGGACCGAACTATAATTTATCCAAAATTTCGAACACTCAATTAAATACTAAATCAAGCTAAAATCAGTTTTTGAAAGGTTTGAAGTCTCAGTAAATTAACTTTTGTATTTTTCAAAAAATTCATCAATATCTCTCATATGCTGTGGCACATTATCATAAACATTTCTGATTTCAAAAGCCAAATCCATTGCTGACAACGACGCAAAAAATAAATCAGATTTTTCTCCCTTAACCTTTGCTATTCCATGAAAAATTTTTGAACCAAAACCAGATAATTCATCCAAATCCAAACTTCCATTCTTAAAATCATCTATAACTTTCACAAACAATAAATTTCCTTGATCCAAAGTTAAATCTTTAATATCTTTAACATCAAAATTACCCAAATAATCTCGTAACTTTTCATCAATTGAAGTCAATCCAATTTTTTCTTTCATACTTTTATGAAACTTATTAAAAAAAAGGAGGGGGGAGGAACAACTAATCAGTAAACTGAAAATGGCTGGTCAAGCCTTAGTTGTTCCCCACTTACCTCACGGCAAATTATTCGACCATGGTGTGGGTGTTAATCCCACTGCTTCCGGACACGACCGTCGCGATCTTCATGGCCAGTGCCATCCATGTAATCGCCGTTCCGATCAGTGTCCCAGCTGATGTGGTTGTCGCTCTTGGGATCGTAAAGAGTACGGTGATACCCACCATACTCATTGGGCCGCTCGCTAAATCCAGATCCCAAAGGGCCAGGTTCCTGAACGCGGCCAGGATTCGGTCCACTCATCTGAGTTTTCTCCTTTCTTTATATTTGATAAAAGGACTCACGTCCTGTTACCACGTAGGAAAATAAGGAAACTAACTTTCTATACCCAAAAGATAAAACTTAAATTGTTCTTATATTTTGTGACAAAACTATCATCATATTGTAAGAACTCGTCTTATTTTCAAAAGGTAAGAAAGTGGGAAACACACAAGCACGACTTGTGAAAGAACATTTTATATTACAAAACGCTTTTGTCTGTAATATGAAAAAATTATAGCACTAAAAATCACATTTTCAACGGAAAACGCAGTATAAAACAACAAGCAATGCTCAGTATCAGTCGAACACTTTCGAACCTAAAATTTATTCACTTTTTATTATTAAGTATTTTTTCCAAGCTAATGTGAGCCCGCGGTCCAAAATCTGGAACCCCTGTTTGACTCTTTAATTAAAACCTATTATAAACTAATTGAACTCGGATTAACCAAAGTTAACGGTAAAGTTACGTTTTTAAATACCAAGGAGGCAGAGCCATGAGTCAGTTTACTACATCACTTCACAACGAAAATACGTTCTATCCTAGTTTTATTAAAGATTTAGAAAACTGCAAAAAGGAAGTAATCATTGAAAGCCCATTTATTACTACTCAAAGGACGAATTTGTTATTTCCTATCTTAAATAGATTAAATAATAGGGGAGTAAACATCTTTATTATCACCCGTGACCCAAAAGAACATATTGAAAAGTATCAATGCCAATCAGAAAGCGAAATTCAAGCCTTTGAGACCGCCGGAATACAAGTTTTTCTCTCAAATGGTAATCATCATCGGAAATTAGCCATCATTGATCGTAGGGTCTTATGGGAAGGAAGTCTAAATATTCTTTCTCAAACAAAAAGTAAAGAGATTATGCGTCGCCTTGAAGGCGACG
>CAZLCB010000027.1:0-6036 GCA_964558195.1 uncultured Gammaproteobacteria bacterium | reverse complement strand
TCCGTCCTCATTATAAACACCAAACATTTTTTCCTCTCCAAACTTTATTATCTCTACTGGAGCTGTCTTTAAATCGGGGACAGGCCCAATAATATATTTATCAGAACTTCTTGATGGATTAGTGTAATTCAAATTTTTTGGTTCCAATTTAGAAAAAAACAAGTAATAAATATACCCTTGGTTTATATTTTCATCAATTACTACTTTTTCAAATTTATTCTCATTTTTCTTTAAATAATCAAAAGATTCTTTTACTCCATATTGAAATTCTTTAAAAGTTAATTTTGGATACCAAACAAAATAAGTCTTGGCAAATTTAAACACATTAAAAAGTCCCAATAAAACTATTACTGTCATTAAAATAATTTTTAAATCATTTTTTATAAATCTTTCAAAATAACTACAGCAAAAAACAAAAAATATTATTACCAAAGGTAAACCATGAATCACTCTCAATAACATATTATGTGCTTCAGTTAAACTGGCTGCTAAGGGAAACAACAATAACCAAGTCAACAATAATTGACAAACTTTTTTATCTACTCCTTTAATAACTATCTTTTTTAAAACTCCTAAAATACAAATTACCATTCCCAAATAAAAAAATGGCATTAAAAATTCATAAGAGTTACCTATCCCTGGCACTTGATGCATCACATCCATATCACCTATACCAAAATGAAAATCAGGTGAAAAATATTCAATATAACGACTAACAATATTTTTTAAAACATTTTGTCCAGAAAAAACCGAAACAGTTCCAAATCGCGAGTTGTAAACAGGGTTAATCAAGGTCAGTATATAAATCGGCGACACGGTTATTCCAAAAGATAACCAAAAAACCCATAAACTTTTTATATTTTTTCTCAAATAAATAATTCCCAAAATAAAAACAAATAAAGGCGCAAATAATTTTTGAGTTGGGTAAGTTGCCGTCAATATTCCAGCCATAATTCCAGGAATTATATAACGCCATATTTTACTGTCTTGTTTAAATTTATCTTCAGTCCACAAAAAAATATCTAAAAACAAAAACAGAAAAAAAGAAACCACACTTGGTGGAATTGCCCATCTAGATAAAGTAATATGCCATGGAGAAATTGCCAACAAAAAAGCACCAATTACTGCCAAATCTCTATTTTTAAAAAAATATTTTAACAAAAGATAGAATAACCAAACTGAAGCCACTCCTAATAGAGCCGTTACCATTCGAATATTAAATATTGAAAGTCCAAATATTTTAACAAAAGGAACAGTAATATAAGTTAATACCGGTGAAGCCCAATCATCAAAAGATTTAAGCATAATCGGTAAAAAATTTCCGTGATGATCGCGTAAGGTTTTTCCCAAAACAAAGGCATCATAACCATTAACAGCCTCATCTTGGTTCAAAGCCGGTGGGTTAGTTCCCAAATCAACAAATCTCAAAACTACTGCCACTAACAATACCAATGCCAAAAATATCGGATATTTATATTTTTTCATTACTCTTAAATATCCTCTTCTAATCTTTCTGTTCTTTCTTAATCGTTTTCCAGTGATACAAATACACTGGCGCACCTACTAAAATCATCGCAATTGAATTTGATAATTGTCTTTTTCGTTGATTACTTTGTTCTTCTCTATTTCTCTTTTCAATTTCTTCCGACGATATTGTTTGTTTCTCGCTAACCACCGGATCAGGATAATAAGTATATTCCGACACTCTAAAAACATAACTTTTTATTCCCAAATCTACCAACTGGATACTTCCGATTATTGAAATTAACAAACCCACAAACGAAAACAAGTACAAATACAATAGTCTTATACTAAATTTCATATTAATTAATTATACCAAAACAACTTTTTTTATCAGCTATAATTAACTATTCCTATGGCTCAAAATTCAAGCACTCAAATCAAACAAGAATATCATCGACATAACTTTTTTTATCGTATTTTATGTGGTGTTTTTTTAGGCATTGCCGTTATTGCCCCCGGTGTTAGTGGTAGTGTCATGGCAGTCATGATGGGTATTTATGATGAATTAATCACTATTATTTCTAATCCTTTCAAAAATTTCAAAAAGAATTTTACTTTTTTATTTCCCATGGGTATTGGTGGAGTCATTAGTGTTGTTTCCCTAATCCAAGTCCTCAAGTTCATGTTTGAAACTTATCCAATCCCTTCATTTTTATTATTTTTTGGTCTTATCGGTGGTAGCCTGCCAACTATTTTTAAAGAAGCCAACGAAAATGGTTTTAAGAAAAAATACTTGTTCGGCATTATCATTGCCTTTATTTTTGCTGCTACTATTGGTCTTATTGCTCGTTCCAAAATCTCTCTCACTTCTGGTCTCAGTGATTCTATTTATTTACCGATCTCTGGTGGTGTTGCTGGTATGATGAGTATGGTTCCTGGTATGAGCATTTCCATGGTTCTTATGACTCTTGGCGCTTACTCCAAACTTCTTCACGCCGCCGCCAGCTTTCAAATTATGACCATTGCCCCGGTCGGTATTTGTTTTGTCTTAGGTATGTTTTTGTTTTCCAAAATTACCAAATTTGTTTTTGATAAATATCACAATTTTGCCTACTTTATGGTTTTCGGTTTTGTCCTTGGTACTCTCATCGGTATTTTTCCTGGTATCCCTACTGATTTATTAAATTGGGTTTTAAGTCTTATCACTATTTCTCTTGGTTTTTATATTTCCACTCTTTTTCAAAAACTCGGCGTCAAATTTAAAACTATAGATTAAATTATTAAAATCCATCATAATCATCTTATGACAACCAAAAATCAAATCTATCGCTGTCCTATTTGTGGCAATATTGTTGAAGTTATTCATGCTGGCGGGGGAGAATTAGTCTGCTGTGGCCAAACTATGGAACTTCTTCAAAGCAAAACCGAGGACACTGGTTTCGAAAAACATTTGCCGGTTATTGAAAAATCCGAAAATAAAATTACTGTCAAAATCGGTTCTGTTCCCCATCCTATGGAAGAAGCTCATTACATTGAATTGATTGAAATTATTGCCGACGATTGTGTCTATCAAAAATTCCTTAAACCAGGCGATGCCCCCGAGGCTGTTTTTGAAATTACTGCCCAAGATATTGTTGCTCGTGCCTACTGTAATGTCCACGGCCTTTGGCAGACAAATTAATTAATGCTTAATTGTTACACTCTCGCCTTCACCCCAGAGTTTTATTCCCATTTCAAAACTTGTAATAAACTACCTTCATTTCCATCAAATACTGATGTCGCTGTCGGTGATATTGAACCCATTATTATTCATCAGGAAGACCTAACTTTGGCTTGGGTTATGAAATGGGGTCTCATTCCTTTTTGGGCCAAGGAAAGGGGAGTTAGTCGTCATCTGTTTAATGTCAAAGCCGAATCTCTAACCAAATTAGGTTTTCGTTCCTCTTTCAAAACCAAACGTTGTTTAGTCCCAGCTAATGGTTTTTATTTTGGTGACAAATTTTTTGATGTTGAATATCGACCTCTTTTTTCTTTTGCCGGTATTTATGATCTTTGGGAAGAACCGGTCAGTGGTCATCAGATTTACAGTTACGCTATTATTACTACCAAATCAAATTCAATTTTCAAACCTTTCAGCGACTACATGCCCATCATCTTAAGTCATCAAAACGAATCTCTTTGGTTAGACCCAAAAACTCCTATTTCCCAACTTGAAAAATTACTCAATTTGTCCTCAAAGATCAGTTTTTAATTTTCAGCCGCTCTATAATATGGTTCTCTCAGGTTTATTCTGCCGGATTTGCCTTGTTCAGGTTTAGTCAAAGATTCAATTCTGACAGCGCAAACTGGTTTTTCTCCCAAAAGACTAGTCACTCTATCAAAACCACCTTGAAAATCTTTCGACACCATAGCAGCAGAATATACCACAAACCCTTGATTAATCATTTCTTTTCCCAAAGATTCCATCGCTCCACCACCAGCAATTACGTCGTCGGCCAACAAAAATTTTTTGCATTTTTCCTCCAAACAAGTCCCATTAACAGCAAAATCAGATTCACCTCCAACTGTAAAAGATTCCGCTTTTGACCAAAAAACTCTTTTCCATGTTCCTGGTGTTTTTTTATCAGTCACTTTTCTAGCTAGTACTAATGGTAAATCTAATCTTTCGGCAATTAATGTCGCTAATGGAATCCCGGAATTGGGAATTCCCAACACTGCATCTAGGTCCAATCTCTGACATCTCTCGGCTATTAAATCCGCTGCATAGGCACTTAATCTTATGTCTATTTGTTGGTTAACTTTTGAAAAACTCAAAAACCCTGTCTCCCAATCCTTTACTTCAGCTTTTTCTATAACTTTTCTTATACTCTGTTCCTTTTCGTAATTATTCATATCCGATAATATCACAAAAATATATTTAAAATAAACATGTCCGCTTATTAAACTTTTCACTTTTGTGTTAACATAAATTTATGATCAAAGAAAAACAAACCCAAATCGAAAAACACCAATGTTGCCAAGATGTTTTTAAGAAAGGTAAGCATCACCACTCCAATTGTAATTGTGGTCAAAGTTCAGCTCTTTACGGTTTAGGTGTCATCGGTGCTTTATTTTATTTTCTCCAAAACGCTGCTACTTTTACTGCCGTTATAGTTGGTATTTTCAAAGCCATTTTTTGGCCTGCTTTTGTTATCTTTCGAGTTTTAACTGATCTTCATATCTAAAATATGGCCGAATCAAAAACCATGGAGATTCCAAAAATCTCATTTAAACCACCAAAACCAGAAGTAAAATCATCAGCCGAGCCAACGGCAAAAAATGAATTAATTGTTGTTTCGTCTCCAGAAAAACAATCAGATCCAGATTTTTATTGCCCCGGCAATGTCAAAAGAATTAATGAGGATGGAAAAATAGATAATATTTTTTTTGTTTCTCCTCCTCCAGGTGAACCGAAGTTTGACCACGAGGGACTAAATGGATTTATGCATAGTCTAAATTTAAGTCAAATCGTTCCCGACTATGATCCAAACATCAAGCCAGAATATAAAGAAAGTTACACTTCTATACTTGGTCATTTTGAACTTGGACATATCGAATTTAATATTGATCAACCAGGTGTAAAGAATCCCTTTATTGATATTGGTGAAAAACCCATTGAATCAGAAAAACAAATTGTTGTTATTTATCCCTATGACCGAATAGCCACCCTAGTTTATGAATATCAAGACGGTATTGTTAACGGGGGCACTAGTGATGATAATCCTAATTTCCATTATGCCTTATATCGTCTTACCGATGACCAGCTAGAAATTTTTAAGAAACAGGCCAGTGAAGAACAAGATGTATAATTACTTAGGTTAATATTCAATTAAATTTTATGTTTCCATTAATCGGAATTTTAGTTTTTCTTCTTATTATTTCTGTCCGTCAGATTAACCAATACGAAAAAGGTATCAAATTTACTTTTGGTAAATTTACCTCTATTTTGGAGCCTGGCTGGCGTTTAGTTTTTCCTATTATTCAAAGTTGTCAAAAAGTTGATGTTCGGGTCAAAGCAGTTGATGTTCCAGATCAAAATGCTATTACTCGCGACAATGTTTCTGTCAAAGTCAACGCTGTAATTTACTACAAAGTTAGTGATGCCCCCAAAGCCATTATCGAAGTTGAAGATTTTCGTTATGCTATTTCTCAATATGCCCAAACTACCATGCGTAACATTGTTGGTGAAGTCACTCTTGATGAACTTCTTTCGAGTCGTGACAAAATTGCCGAAAGGATTCGTGAAATTGTCGATAAAGAAACTGATGCTTGGGGTCTAAAAGTCAACAATGTCGAATTAAAAGACGTTAGTCTCCCAGCCGAAATGGAGCGTACGATTGGCAAACAAGCCGAAGCCGAACGCGAAAAGCGTGCTGTCATTATCAATTCTGAAGGGGAATTAGCTGCTTCTCAAAACATTGCCAAAGCCGCCAAAGAACTTAGCACTACTCCAGGGGCTCTTCATTTACGGACTCTACAATCTATAAACGATATGTCCTCTGACCAATCAAATACTGTCGTTTACATGGTTCC
>CAZLCB010000026.1:2743-6256 GCA_964558195.1 uncultured Gammaproteobacteria bacterium | reverse complement strand
ATAATCGACTACTTATGGCAAAGAAAAAGGTTAATAAGATTAATATAATTTTCCCGGTGTTGGGAATACTATTGATGGTAATTGCTGGAATATTACAGTATCAAATTAGGATTTCGGGTAAAAAGATATTAAATTCCGGATGGATAATTAGTAAAACCAAACAGATTAATACTCCTGAAGTTTCAACAATAACCAATATTCCAACAAACACCCCATCACCAACAGCGACAGCAACACCAAAACCGGTAACAGTGGAGAGTATGAGTGAAGAGTATGGGCCATGCACCAAAGTAAATGTATTGATGTACCATCATATTCAGGATGAAAAAACAGCTAAAGAAAAAGGACAAATGAGTTTAACAGTAACACCGGATTTTTTCCGCAAACACTTACAGTATTTAAAAGATAATGGTTATAGTGTGATTACAATGGCGGAATTAAAAAACTTTTTTAATGGCGGAGCGGTATTACCCAAAAAATCAGTAATGATTACAATAGATGATGGTTATAAAGATAATTACGAAGTAATGTATCCGATATTGAAAGAGTTTAGTTTTAAAGCAAATGTGTTTGTGGCTACAGGTTTATTAAATAATCCGGGGTATATGACTTGGGACGACCTAAATCAAATGAAAGATCTGGTTTATTTTGGTAATCATACTTGGTCTCACTATAGCTCGTCAGGGACCAAAGAAAAACAAACTGAAGAAATTAATTTGGCAGATAAACAATTAAGAGAACATGGACTTAATGATGAAAAAATATTTGCCTATCCTTATGGATCAGCCAGTAAGAATGCTAAAGAGGTGTTAACAAATGATGGTTATCAGGTTGCTTTTACTACAGTTCACGGTAATATTTTATGTAGAGGGAAGTCATTGGAGTTACCCAGAATTAGAGTGGGCGATGCTTCGCTTAAGTCTTATGGGTTATAAAACAAAAATTTTAATATTAACCCCATTTGTTTTGGTTCTGGCTGGAATGAGTTTAGCACCTTATATAGTAAGGGGAATATCGAAACAGGACAAGATAGACCCAAACCATATAGTCGAAGACTATGATCCAGATGCAAAGGAAGGGGTTTTTGAAAATAAAATAGTAAAGGTTCCGGAAATTACACCAATAAATGAACCGGTCTTGGGTGAGTCAACAGAAAATGTTTCGAATGGCAAAAGAATTGAGGTGGATTTAACTAAACAGAAAGTTTATGCTTACGAAGATCAAAATCTGGTTTATAGTTTTTTGATTTCGTCCGGATCGTGGGATAGAACTCCAACAGGAAATTTTAAAATTTGGATTAAAGTTAGATCGCAAAAAATGTCTGGTGGTTCAAAAGAATTAGGGACTTATTATTATTTGCCTAACGTGCAAAATGTAATGTTTTTTTATAATGAAAAATACGAAAAGAAAGTAGGTTTTAGTTTTCATCAAGCTTATTGGCATAATAATTTTGGAGTACCAATGTCACATGGGTGTATAAATATGACAACCGCAGATTCGGCAAAACTTTATGGCTGGGCAGAAGTAGGAACGCCAGTAGTTATTTATGGAAAATATAAAACAGTATTACCAAATGTATGATATGGCTAATATTACTTGTTAGTTTGGGATTGAGATTGGTAGGGATTGACCAGTCGATGTGGTTAGATGAATCAATTTCAGCTAATATTGCTAAGCTGCCGATAGAAAAAATTATTCCAGAGTTTAGTGTGGGTGATTTTCATCCACCATTATTTTATTTAATTTTGGATTTGTGGGTTAAGGTTGTAGAAAGTGGGGTAATCCAAATGAGACTGTTGTCGGTAATATTTTCACTGATAACTATTTGGTTGGTTTATAAAATTGGAACTTTATTGAAAGATAAAAAGACCGGTTTATGGGCAGCGGTTTTAGTAGGAGTTAATCCCCTAATGGTTTATTATTCTCAAGAATTGAGAATGTACTCAATGATGACCATGTTTTTGATGGGAGCGGTTTATTTTTGGGTAAAAATTACCAAGAATAAGGAGACAAGAATAAGTTGGTGGATAGGATTTAATCTGATGGTGCTTTTGGCATTTTTAACTTTTTATGGGTCGGTATTTTTGAGTGCAGCTTTAATTTTGTCTTTGGCTTGGCAAAGAAAATTAAAAGGATTTTTGGGGTCAGCTTGGGGTTTATTGTTGGCGATAGTGGTAGTATCACCACTATTATTAACTCAACTAAAAATGTCAGGACAAATGTTGAACGAGGTAACTAACTGGAGCCTGGTATTGGGTAAAGTTAATTTAAAAAATTTAATTTTGATTCCGTTGAAATTTAGTATTGGTCGGGTTAGTTGGTACCCAAAGAATTGGTATTACTTAATTGGTGGAGGTTGGAGTTTGATAGTTTTTGGGTTAACAATTAAACAAATGATTAAAAATAAAAAATTGTTGTGGCTATTAGTAGCTCCGATAATTTTGGGGGTTTTGTTTTCTTTTAAATCACCTTTGATGCAATATTTTCGATTTATATATTTAGTGCCAGTGGTGGCTTTAGGACTGGCAGAGGTTAAAAGTAAATGGATAAAATTTGGTTTGGTTTTGGGATTTTTAGGATTTAGTGGTTTTTATTTATTTAACCCAAGTATGTATCGAGAAGACTGGAAAAGTGTAGCGGCTAGTTTGGGAAATGGGACTAGAGTTTACATGATTGAATCTTTTAGTGATCCGATTAAGTTTTATAACTCAACGGTGTTTATAAAAGATATAAAAACTGTTAATCCAACAGAGGAAAAAGTAGTTTTAATTCCATACGGAGAGATGATCCATGGAGTAGATAGTGGAAAAAAAATGGAAGAACTAGGATATAAAATGATTAAAGAAAACAGTTTTAGGGAAATAATAACAGAGGAATGGCAAAAACAAAAATAGAGCAGTTTTTGGTGGGTATACGTTTTATTAAAACATGATTTTTGGAATAAAGAAATGCCTTTAATTTGACAGTAAATGATTCTAGAATTATCTTCATGAAATATATTTTTGTCACAGGTGGTGTAGTTAGTGGTTTAGGAAAAGGGATTGTATCGGCGTCGATAGGATTATTACTCAAATCTTCAGGGTTTAAAGTTAATCATATAAAAATTGATCCGTATTTAAATATTGATGCGGGAACCATGAGACCGGCAGAACATGGTGAGACGTTTGTAACAACTGATGGCGGAGAGATTGATCAGGATTTGGGAAATTATGAAAGATTTTTGAATCAAAGTTTTTTGAAAGACAACAATATTACTTCGGGTAAGGTTTATAAACAAATTATTGAAAACGAAAGAGCTTTTAAATATGAAGGTCGGGATGTAGAAATGATTCCTGATGTGCCTAATGAAGTGAAACGAAGATTTTATGAATTGGAAAAAGGTTATGATTTTGTAGTTGTAGAAATTGGTGGAACTACAGGTGATATTGAGAATTTACCTTTTTTATATGCAGCTAGAGAAGTAGGACGTGAAAGAGAAACTATGTATGTGATGGTGTCATATGTCCCCTATTT
>CAZLCB010000026.1:0-2643 GCA_964558195.1 uncultured Gammaproteobacteria bacterium | reverse complement strand
TTAAAACAGGCAGCGATTGCCAGTGATGTAAAAATGGAAATTGAACCGATCGATTCGAGTGATTTTGATCCAAAAGATTTAAGGAAATATGACGGAATTGTGGCACCACAAGGTTGGGGAAGTCGAGGAGTAGAAGGAATTATTGAAGCGATAAAAGTAGCTCGAGAAAACAAAATTCCTTATTTGGGTCTGTGTTTTGGAATGCAAATGGCGGTGGTGGAGTTTGCTAGAAATGTACTAAAGCTTAAAGGGGCTAATTCAGCCGAAGTTGATGGAAAAACCAAGTATCCAGTAATTCATATTATGCCGGATCAATTGGAATACTTAAAGAAAAAACAATACGGCGGAACGATCAGACTTGGTTCTTGGCCATGTAAGTTAACACCAGGAACTAAATTGGCTGAAGCTTATAAAAAGTATGGTGATGATAAAGAAGCGCCATGGCAGACTGAAGATAATTTTAAAACTAAAGATAAAACTAATGTAATTTTTGAAAGACACCGTCATCGCTATGAAGTTAATAGTGAATACCGGGAACAGTTGGAAAAGATGGGGATGATAATTTCCGGAACTTCACCTGATGGTCAACTGGTGGAAGCAGTAGAACTAAAAGATCATCCATTTTTTGTAGGAACACAATTCCACCCAGAATATATCGCTAGGCCATTAAGACCACACCCAGTGTTTATGGCTTTTGTGGAAGCACTAAAGAAAAAGAAATAAATTATTTTTTATCTGATTTTTTTTCGAGGCGATCAAGTTTAAGAAATTTGACAGAAAAATAAACAACAAAGGCGATAATCAAAAAATCGATTAGACTGCTAATAAAGCTACCAAAAAGAATTTTGGCTGAACCGACAGGAAGGTACATCTTATCTAAATCACCGATTTTACCTAAAAGTAGGCCAATAACCGGATTGATTATGTTGGTGACTAAAGAAGTGACTAGTTTGGTGACAGAAGTACCCATAACGACACCAATAGCTAAACCAATAACACCTTGAGACTGAATAAATTCAATAAAGCCTTTGAGAGTTTTTTTCATCATATATGAGAATTATACAACTTTGAATAATTAGGCCATAATTATTTATGGTGGTGATTGATAATCCCAATGTTTTTGCCGACAAATATAAATTAAAATCTCCTCGTCTTAAAAATTTTGATTATTCTTCTCCTGGTCTTTACTTTATTACCATCTGTACTTATCGTCACAACAATTTCTTTGGCAAAATAATTAACAACAAACATGAATTATCCAAAATGGGATTAATTGTTAATCAATGTCTTATTGATATTCCAAAACATTTTAAAAAAATAACTTTGGATGAATATATTGTTATGCCAAATCATGTGCATATTCTATTCCATGTAGAGACGCCATATATGGCGTCTACGCAAAAACATTCCAGTCAAATATTAACTAAAAATATCTCACGAAACCTAAAACAGACTAATTTTAACCATGTAGAGACGCATCATGATGCGTCTCTAACTAAAAGATACAATAATTATTTTTATCACCGAATAGCCATTCGTTCTTCCCAAACTATTCCTTTAATCATAAAACAATTCAAATCCGCCGTTACCCGTCAAATCAATTCTAAGACCGTTTTCTTTGCTTGGCAACCCCGTTACCACGACATTATCATTAAAGATGAAAAACAATATTTCACCATCAAAAACTATATTAAAAATAATGTTATAAATTGGGAGAAAGATAAGTATTTTAGTAAATAAACATGGCGTCGCCGAAACTGAAGAAACGATATTTTTGATCTATGGCTTGTTGATAAGCAGAAAATATATTTTCTTTACCGGCAAAGGCAGAAACCAACATGAGGAGACTGGATTCGGGTAAGTGAAAGTTGGTGATAAGGGCGTCAACAAATTTAAATTGATAAGGAGGATAAATAAAAATATTAGTTGATTTTTTGCCAGGAATAATTTGTTGATTTTTGTCGGTGGCTGATTCAAGTGTCCGTACAGAGGTGGTGCCGACGGCAATGATGCGCTTGCCATCTTGCTTGGCTTGATTTAAACGTTTGGCCACGGCTGGTTTGATTTCGTAAAATTCAGAGTGTAAAGTTTTTGATTCAATATTTTCGGGACGAAGATTTTGGAAAGTTCCCAAACCGACATGAAGAGTAACATATTCAATCTGGATACCTTTAGTTTTGAGTTGAGACAAAAGTTTTTTGGTAAAGTGAAGTCCGGCGGTGGGAGCGGCAGCCGAACCGGTTTGTTTGGCATAAACGGTTTGATATTCAGAACGGATTTGGTGTTCGGTTTGGTTAGATTTAATATATGGCGGAATTGGAGTGTGACCAATTTTGTCTAAAACTTGAAAGAATTGATTATTTTTGTAATTAAATTTGATTTGAATTTGTCCAGTTGTTGGATTACTTTCAATAACCTGACCAATTAAATTATGATCAAAAATTATTTGGCGACCAATAGTTGGACGGGGTTTGGAAATAGCCATCCAAGTGTCGCTATTGATTTGATGAATTAAAAGAACTTCGATATCTCCCCCACTATCTTTTTTGCCAAAGAGACGAGCCGGAAAAACTTTGCTTTGATTTAAAACTAAAACATCGTTGGGAGTTAGTAAGTTTAAAATATCGTAAAAATGAAGATGAT
>CAZLCB010000025.1:0-6944 GCA_964558195.1 uncultured Gammaproteobacteria bacterium | reverse complement strand
TGTCCCAATTAGTAATGGTATATTCTCCAATTGTTCTAGGTGAACCGCATTTTTCACAAATATAATTCTGATCAATAGATTTTTGATCGAGAGCCATGCTAACAACTATAGGTTTAAAAATTGATCCCGGTTCAAAAAGGTCGGCTATGGCGGGATTTTTGGATGCACTTGGAGTGGCAGATGAGGTCGCAATAAGACTAGTCATAGCCAAAATTTGACCGGTTTGACTCTCGACAACAGTAATTGAACCGGAATCGGCTTTATATTTTTCGATACCTTCTGATAAAATTTTTTCGGCTTGAAACTGAATACTACGATTAATAGAAGTGTGAATATTTTGACCATCAGTAGATGGGGATGTCCAACTTTTTTTAGTAAGAATAGTTTTACCGGTGGCGTCCTGCGGAGCTAAGATAAAGCCGACTTTACCTTGAAGTTTTTTGTTATAGTAGTTTTCTAAGCCACCGTAACCAATCTGGGTTCCTTCCTTGTCTTTGGCGATAAAACCGAGAATATCTTTGGCTAATTTATTTTCTGGATAATAACGATTTTGGTTTTGGCGAATAGTGACTCCCGGGGTGTCCTGAAATTGAGTTTTTTCTGAATTGGTGAATAGAGTAGGTAAATCGATCCAGAGTTGTTTTGGATTATTTTTGAAATTATCAATATTTTTTTGATTTTCACTAATAAAACCCGGATGAACAGAATCGATTTTCTGGAAAAGAGAATCCAGGTCTTGTTCAAGATTCGGTTTGTAAATGGATATCTGATAATTAGTTTGGTTGAGAGCTAGAGGGAAATTGTCTGATGATAAAATTTGTCCACGACTAGGATTTTGGGTTTCTAATTTATAAGTTTGACTAAGAGCTTTTTCTTTTAGATCAGAACTTTTGATAACTTGCCAATAAAAAAAACGAGTAATAATAATAAAAAAACAAAGAATAAGAGAAGTGAGGAGTAGACGGTATCTTTGAATCATTATCGGTTAATTTTAAGAGTTTGAGTAATAGGAATGGAAGCCGATGAGGTGCTTTGATTTATTTTGCTAATAGAACTAAGGTCGGAAAATTGTTTTTCGGCAAATTCAATATCTAATTTTAGTTCTTCTGATTCGTTTTGATATTGGTTTAGTTGAGAATTTTGATTAAGAATGTCGTTGGAGTAATAAAAAGAGAAGCCGATCTGAATTATTAGACTTAAGATAATAACTAAAGTAAAAAATTTGGACATTAAACTATTTTATACGATCTAAGGATACTAGAGCGAGATAAAGGGTTGTTTTTGATTTCTTGAAATGTAGGTTTGATGGTTTTTTGAATGATTATCTTGGAAGAATTTTTAATTAAAAATTGTTTAACTATTCTATCTTCGCCGGAGTGGAATGTAATTATAGAGACATTGCCATTTGGTTTAATTATTTCTAAACTTTGTTCGAGTAATTGTTGAAGATTGGTGTTTTCTTGATTGACAGCAATACGCAGACTGAGAAAAACTTTTGTAGCCGGATCAACTTTGGTTTTGATATGGTGTTCCTGATAATAATCACGAATAATATTTGCTAATCGTTCTCCTGTTTTAATGGGAGATTTTTGACGTTGTCTAATGATATGAAGGATTAAGGGTTTACTGTAAAGCTCTTGACCAAATTTGGTAAATATTTGATAGAGGTCATCGAAAGAATAGGTATTAATTATTTCTTCGGCGGTTAGGGTTTGTGATTTTGGATCGAGTCTCATATCTATTGATAGCGAGTCATTAAATGAAAATCCCCTATCTGTGGCAGTTTGTTGATTTTGACTTAAGCCTAAGTCAGCAATTAGGCCGTCAATTTTTTGGCCAATTTTTTGGTTGACAAAATTTTTAATGGTAGTGAAATTTTGATTAACCGGAGTAAATTTTGAGTCGAGATTCAATTCTCTAATCCGTTGAGTGGCAATGTTTAAATTGATCGGATCCTGATCAAATCCATAAACATTACCTCCGAGCTTAAGAATTTCAATAGTGTGGCCGCCATGACCTAAGGTGGCGTCAATATATAGACCGTCGGCTTTTACGGAAAGATTATCGATACTTTCTTTTAGTAAAACAGAAGCATGAAAATTCATTAGTTGGTGGTGTAGTTGCCAACCAAAGAAGTCATATCTTGTTTGGTGATAGTGGCTGGGGTAATAGAAGTGATTTTTCCAGTACCCTTGCTGTTAGAAAAGACGGAAAAATAAGAGGGATAGTTTTTGATAACAATAAAATAATCACTCTTGGTAGTAGTGGTAGCTTTAATGGAAAAATCTTGACCTTTGAGAGTTAAACCGCCGTCTTTTTTTATATCAGCTGAAGTTTTTAAAATGAACGGCGTTTCATAAGTAGCGCTTTGATTATCGTTGGTGTAAAAAATCAAAGAAAGAGTTCCTTCAGAAACACCAGTATCATATTTATACTTACAACCATTAGTGCAACTGGAGGTGCCTAGAAGTAAATCTTTTTCGATGTTTTTTGAAGTTATTTTAACAGTATCACCAACACCTTTTTCCATGGTTAAGCCGTTTTCGGTAGCAGAATAGATAAGTTCGTAGTCAATTTGAGTAATAGTTGAAGGGATATTATCAATTTTTAGTTTTAATTCATGACCATCATCACGAGGAATAAGAGAAACAATTGGTTTTTCTGATTCAGAAAGAACTAACTCTTTTTGAACACCTTTGGTGGGAGTAGAGTTGTTGGTTTCAGTTTTCTTTTTACCACAAGCAGAAAGGAAGAAAGAAGAAAGAATGACTACTAGTGATAGTGAAATTATTTTTAGTTTATTCATACTAATTATTTAACCTTTTTTCTAACCAACTGTCAATTTCGTCAGCCTTGAGACGGATTTGTTCCATTGTGTCACGATCACGAATAGAGACAGTATTGTCTTCTAGGGTTTGGTAATCGACAACCAAACACCAAGGAGTACCAATTTCGTCCTGACGGCGATATTTTTTACCAATATTACTACTATCGTCCCAATCAATACTGTATTTAGTATTTAGTATTTGGTATATAGATTCAGCTTTAGTAATTAACTCCGGTTTATTTGCTGCGAGTGGAATAATAGCCATTTTGTAGGCGGCAATTTTAGGATTGACTTTAAGATAAGTTCTGGTTTCACCACTAGGAGTAGTTTCTTCGCGATAAGCATCTAAGAGCATAAAAAAGAAACTGCGATCAACACCTCCGGAGGTTTCAGTAATCCAGGGAAGATATTTTTCGTGAGTAACAGGATCAATATAAGAAAGATCTTGACAACTAAATTTGGAGTGTTGGGTTAAATCGTAATCAGATCGCCAGTGGATTCCTTCCATTTCAGCCCAACCCCAAGGAGCATTGTATTCGATATCAAAAGCTTTTTTGGCATAAAAAGCTAATTCATCTGAGGCATGTTCACGGAAACGAAGATTTTTTTGATTATTAAATAATGATTTGTACCAATTCATTCGGTTTTCTTTCCAATATTCAAACCATTTATCCATTTGGCTGGGATGAACAAAATACTGAATATCCCATTGTTCAAATTCACGGGTGCGATAAAGGAAATTTTTAGGAGTAATTTCGTTGCGGAAAGCTTTTCCGATTTGAGCGATACCAAAAGGAATTTTGACACGAGTGGAGTCGACGATATTTTTAAAATCGAGATAGATAGTTTGACAAGCCTCTCCTCTTAGGTAGGCGTGTTGTTTTTCACCTTCAATAACTCCAATTTCAGTTTCGAATAAAATATTATATTTTCGACCGGCAGTAAACTCTCCGCCACATTCAGGACATTTTGATGGGTCATCAAGTAAATCGGGACGAAATCTTTTGTGGCATTTTTTGCATTCGACCATAACATCGGCAAAATTTTTGACGTGTCCAGACGCTTGCCAAACAGTTGGGTGAGTAATAATAGAACCGTCAATACCAACAACATCGCGGCGTTTAATGACATTTGTTTGCCACCAATAATTTTTCCAATTTAATTTCATCAATGATCCGATTGGACCATAATCGTAAAACCCTTGAACACCGCCGTAAATTTCTGAGTTTTGAAAAATAATTCCCCTGCGTTTACAGAGACTGACGATTTTACTAACAAGATCGTTTTGATTGTCTGCCATGTGTATCCTTAAAAATTAATATTAATTTTTAGGGATCCCGATGTATCGGGACGGTTCCACCCTATTTAACAGAAAATTTTTCTGTTCACTTAATTCATTGTTTCAACTCGCGAGGTGCCAATTCGGTCATAGTTGATGATGGTTATATTTTACACCATTAACTCAGAAAAAGACTTTATTTAAATAACTTGTTGCTTTCGAGGGGTTTTTCAATAATTGATTCGAAAAAACGTTTGATAAGTTTTTGACTGGTTTTGTAATCTTTGTTAGAAAAATTTTGTTTAATATCTATGGGTACACCAAAACCTAAAAGTTCTAAAAATCTGATTTCGTTTTGAATATATTTGCTAATGAAATTTTTATTAATCGATTCGATAATGTTTTGAGAAACTTCAAAAATGCCTTCGATGTGTTGGTTTTCAGCAATCATTTGATTAACAATTTCGAGAAAATAAAAAAGAAGATTGAGTTGAGCTAGATTTTTGTCGGTTTGAAGAAATGGGACAATATTCTTTGTTTCGGAAATCCAATTAAAATTATCTTTTTGATAAAGTTGGACTTTGATAGTGTTACCTAATTGAAGGTTGCCTAAACGACTACTTTTTATGTTCTTAGCTCCTTTGGCAAGAGCAATAATTTTACCTGACTTTGGGGTTAATATAGTTATTAGTAAATCAGATTCTTTAGAAGTTCGTTTATTAATAACGATACCTAGGGTTGATTGATATCTCTCCATTTAGAGGGAGAATTTAATAGTTTTGTCGGAGACCCATTGGAAAGTAGGTTGTTTTTGGCCGTTGATGCTAAGGTTGTACTCAACCGCTTTAGTCCCAGGTTGTTTTTGAAGCATCAGAGTGTAAGTATCACCAACGTTGGCACCAGAGGTATATTCAATGGATGTTTTAAGGTTTGACTTAGGATTAAGACCAAATTTGTTGCCGTAAAATCCTTCAAAAACTTGTTTATTGAGTTCTTCATATTGAACCGTCTCAATTTCGGAACCAGTCATTTTAATTAATTTTGATCCGGTCGGAGTGTAAAAACGGAAGAGGTTTCGGTAAGTGGAAGCGTTAAGACATAAATCACCTTTTTCCAGATTACAATTAGAACCAGCGGCAGGATTGGTGTAAGTGACAGAGATTTTATGGGTAGCAACTCCATTTTTGATATTAATTTCATGATTAATTTTTTGAGTGATAAAAATATTACTTTTGGCGCTAGCGAAGTTAGCGTCATTTAGATGTAAGTAATCAGTTACTTTATCAACATCAAAAATTTTTCCGGTTATATTGGATAAGTTTCCAACTTCTTGCATGGTTTCGTCTGGAAAATAAACTAAAACGTGTTTTTGATTTATGTCTTTGAAAAAAGTTTCCATTAAAGAACCCATTTTTGATTTTTCTGAACCCATGACATTGGCTAAAAGCGCAGACATAAGTGGATTCATAAAGTCTTTACGATTTGGTTCAATATAATTTCGGGGACGGCCAGACATCCATTGCATTTCATAAATGATTTGAGGACAACCATCACAACGTTTGTCAGGTTGAGTGGTAAAAGTACCAACTCGGGTGTCGAGTTTACCTAAAACGGCGACCATGTCGACTAAGAGTTGAGTATCAATAGCAATAATGGCATCAAATTTATCCTTATTGCCCATAGCTTTAGTATATTGTTCTAAAAATATTTTAGCGTCGGTAGGAAAATCAGGAGAAAGATTGCTGTCGCGAAGATTAAGATAAGGGACATTGATATGGTAACTTTTGATTAATCTGGGAGCCGGAGTTTTACTATTTAATTTATCATCAAGATCATAGATATTACTAGCAGATCCCGGAGTGACTTTACCATTACTGACAGTAAGAGTACTGTAAGCAGTCCAGAAACCACCACTTGGTCTTAATTCTCCATCATTTTGGAAAATCATAAGATATTTACGGGGAGAGTCTTTACCTAATAACCAGGATGTTTTGGCTAATAAAGGCTTACCGTCTTTTACTAATTTGTAGATTTGAGAAATCAGGTCTTGCGCTTTGATGATGTTTGATTTTATTTGATAGCCTTTTAATTCTTCCGGATAGCGAGAAGCGTTTATTTTGTTAATTGAACTTTCAATATCGGCCATTTTGGTTTCGATAGTATCGAGATATGGGGTTAATCCTTCGATTGATTGGGTTAAAAAAGCAATTCTGTCTTCAGTAGTTTCTTGACTGCTGGCAGCACCACCTTTGATACCAAGAAAATCAGAATATGGTTCAATGGCTTTAATAACAATTTCCCCAGTTTCTAGGCCATTTTTGGCAATATTTAAAGTTTGTTTACCATCTTGGTAATAACTATTAATAACAGGGAAAGATCCAATTAATTTTAATTTGTTATAGCTTGAATCAATTAAATTAACTTGGTTTTTGAGATTAGTGATCCTAATTTTAATTTGTTCAAGATCTTTGTCGCTGACATTTTGTTGCAGAGTAGCGACCTCGCTTTTGGTGGTTTCTAGTTGATTTTGAAGTTCTTTAGCAGGTAGATAAACAAAGAAGAATAAAAATCCGGCAAGAACTAAAATGACGGCTAGGATAATTAAAAGTATTTTTGGAAGTTTATTTGACTTCTTTTTAATTTTTTTGCCGATTTTTGTATTAGCGGCAGAAGTGATTAAATCCATACTATTAGTGTAAACAAAAAGATAAAAAATTACCAGCGAGAGATCATTGATGTGGGTGTTTTGAAGATGATTTTGATTTCTTGTCTGATTGATTGATTGCGAATATATTTTGAATCTAATTTAGCTCTTTGTTCGAAATTAAGTTCGTTTCG
>CAZLCB010000024.1:3754-8620 GCA_964558195.1 uncultured Gammaproteobacteria bacterium | reverse complement strand
TAAATAGCTAATGATTCTTTTATTTTACTTTCCGGGTCTTGAGGATATTGAATTATAAAGTAACGGATTAAATCGTCTCCAATGTCTTTTGATAGGCCGTAGATGCTTTCGTTTTGTTGGTATTTATGTTTTAGATAGAGGAATTGTTCGGTATGTTGGCTAATAGCAGTTTCGATATTTTGAGAGTTTTGAATTAAATAAAAGAAAAGAATATTTTTATTTTCGGCAATAAACGGATTTCCTTTTGTATTTCTAATAAGTCTTTCGAATATTGGTGTAGTTTTTGAAATAACTGTTTCTGCGTTGTTAGGGAAAAAGGTAATGATTAGTCTTAAAAGTCTATCGTTACTAGCGATTGGATTGTTTTGTGTTTTGTATTTTTCTTTTATTTCTTTAAATTGATTTTGACATTTTTGTAGTTGAGAACTGTAGTTATCTGGATAAAATATTAAAAAATGTTTAACTGTTTGGTTATCAGAGATACCCTCTTCTCCAAGTTGTTTTTGGATATTTAAGGTATTAACTTTTAATTCTTCAAGTTTATTTCTTGCTTGATTCTGATACCGGTTTAAGAAGTATTGTAATAACCAATCTTCAAAAAATATATCGTTTGGAAAAATATTTCTTAAACTTTCAAAATTATGAACTTCTTCTTGTGGTGCAGTGTCGATGGAAGACTCTTGTTTTGGTGGTTGTTGAAGATTATTCCTAAAAATAATATTGGTAATTAATCTTTCGGCAGTATCTTTACTTATAAATCCTTTTTTTCCTTGGAGAACTTTTTCGCGTTGTTTTGGAAAATAGTTTGGTTCTTTGTGGCATTCTGGAATATATATTTTGATATTTTCTGGTTTTTCTACGCCAATAAATTTATAAGGGTCCAGGTACTGAGTAACTATTAGTCTGATAAAATTTGGACTGAATGTTTTTGGCAGATCATTTCGAGAAATTAAGTCGTAATACATTTCAGTCTTACTCTTTATAAGGCTATTAATATCAATTGGTTTTTTTCTGATACTAAGGAAGATTATCTCTTCTGATAAATAACTATTGGTGGTGGATTGCTGGAGTAGCTGTTGATATGTGTCCGGACTTAAACAATATGGGGCTTCGATGATTGAATAAAAAATTACCTGTCGATAATTTTTCGGGGGTGTTTTATTTCTGAAATTTTGAACTGTTTCACGACAATGAATCATAAAGCTTCTAAATGATTCTTGGGCGTTTTCCGGTGTTTGTACTTGGTAAACATTATCCCAAGCCTTGAGGTTTAGTTTTAAACCGAGTTGAAATGAATGTTCAAGTCGGTTTTTGTCCGTTCTTATGAATGCAGAAGACTGACATAATTCTTCGAACCCTTGTCGATATTCATCTGTTTCTTGAAAGTCGGATAAAAAATCTTTAAGTTCGTTAGTGAGTGATCCTCTAACTTTTGGATTTAAATTTCTAATTCCTTGTTGTTTTTCTCTTAAGTTTTGGTCGGTAGTAAATAATTCTTGATCCGTTTTATTTTCTGGTGACATTTGGCTTATTCTACCAGAAAAACTGTATCAATGTATAAGATAATTGTTCTTTAGAGTTTGTTGATTTCGGTAAGTAGTTCGGTTAGTATTTGATCTTCTGGGACGGTTTTAAGAATTTTATCTTTTTTGAAAATAACTCCCTGATGGTGGCCACCAGCAACACCAATATCGGCCTCTTTGGCTTCACCTGGTCCGTTGACGACACAACCCATAACAGCAACTGTAATTGGTTTATCGACAGATATTAAGGCTTTTTCAACTTTATTAGCTAAACCAATTAAGTCAATTTCGGTACGACCACAAGTGGGGCAAGAAATTAAATTAACTCCCCTACTTCGAAGTTTAAGTGATTTTAGAATTTCCCAACCAACACGAACTTCTTCAAGTGGATCGCCGGTTAAAGAGACACGAATAGTGTCGCCTAAGCCTTCAAAAAGCATAATACCTAAACCAACAGAGCTTTTGATGGTACCAGTATTTAGAGTACCTGCTTCGGTAATACCAAGGTGTAAAGGGTAATCAACTTTTTGGGATAAAAGACGATAAGCCTCGACAGTTCGTTGGATGTCAGAAGCTTTCATAGAAATAACGATATTGTGAAAGTTTAATTTTTCCAAAATTTGAATATGTTTGAGGGCACTTTCGACCATGGCTTGAGCAGTACGACCATATTTGGCTTCGGCTTCTTTTTCTAGTGATCCAGTATTGATACCAATTCGAATGGGAATGTTTTTGTCCTTACAAGCGTCAACAACTTTTTTAACATTTTCATCAGAACCAATGTTGCCTGGGTTAATGCGAACTTTATCGACGCCATTTTTAATTGATTCTAAGGCTAATTGATAGTCAAAATGAATATCAGCAACCAAAGGGATATGAATATTTTTTTTGATATCTTTGATGGCCTTGGCGGCAGCCATATCAGGAACAGCAACACGAATAATTTCACAACCAGCCTTTTCTAAATCTAAAATTTGTTTGGTAGTAGCGATGGCGTCACGAGTATCGGTATTACACATTGATTGAATAAGAATTGGATTCCCTCCACCAATTTTGAAATTACCGATTTGAACTGTTCGAGTTTGTTTCATAATTTGTTAGTCGTGATATTTGAAAATTACCTTTGTGGTTGTTGGAGGACTCGAACCTCTGACCTCTTCGATGTGAACGAAGCGCTCTAACCAACTGAGCTAAACAACCGTGAATTTTAAATTCCTAGTATTTTGTAATTATATCAGCTAGAATTTGAAGTATGAAATCTACATCACAAAATGGCCTTGTCTATCGACAGGCAGGTTTTGCTTTAGGCAAGTTTTTGTTGGAATTTATTCAATCAATAGTGTTAGCTTTGGCGGTTTTTGTATTGTTTTACTTGTTTGTGGCTCAACCAAATGAAGTTAAAGGAAGTTCAATGTTTCCTAATTTTAAAGATAAACAATATTTGTTAACAGAAAAAATCAGTTACCAATTTAATGAGCCACAACGAGGTGATGTGGTGATTTTTAAAGCCCCGACAAGTGAACCATGTGCGGCTGATGAATGCGAATATATTAAGAGAGTTATTGGTCTTCCGGGTGATAAGGTTATGATAAAAGAAGGAGACGTCTATTTGAATAGTGAGAAATTAGATCAATCTTTTTTACCAGAAATGGTTTATAGCTCTCCGGGAGAATATATGGAAGAAGGTGTAGAAAAGGAAGTTCCTGAAGGTCAATATTTGTGTTTTGGAGATAATCGACCTAATTCTAGGGATGGGCGTGAATTTGGCCCTATTGATAGGGATTTAATTATTGGTAAAGCATTTTTTAGATATTGGCCACTTGATTCTGTTGGATTGATTCCAAAAGTGAGTTTTTAGTCTTGGTCTTTAAGATTGGTTAACTCTTTTTGACAGATTTGTTTATAAAGTTCTTTGAGGTTTTGGAAACGGTCATCAATTGACCCTTTAAATTGAAAGGTAACTTGGGTGACGACATTGGTTTGAACAATTTTTACATTAGTAGTTTTGTCGTCAAAAAAACCTTTAAAATCGGAACTAATATTATCGAGACGAGATTTGAGAAATTGAGGAATATTTTCTTTAGTAATAGGAACACTTCCTTCCTCAATTTTTTTCTTCATGCGACGAGCAATGTCCTCGGCTCGTCTAACCGAGGCTTTTTCTTTGAGAACGATTTTATAGGCCTCGATAGTCAAACGGGTGTCTCCAATACTAGAAAGGGCTCTAGCGTGGCCTTCTGAAATCAGACCGGACAACAAACCATCTTTAAGAGCATCGGGGAGAGTTAATAATTTTAAACAGTTAATTACATAAGGAACGCTTTTGCTGACTTTTTTGGCAATTTGATGATTATCGAATTGGAACTCGTCTTTAAGACGTAAAAAAGCCTTAGCTCTTTCAATTGGATTTAAGTCTTTTCGTTGGACATTCTCAACAATAGCCATTTCAAGCATTTGCTGTGGATTGGTTTCTTTAACAATAGCCGGGACATATTCGAGTTTTAATATTCTGGCAGATCGCCAACGGCGTTCACCAGCAATAATTTGATATCCGGCTGGGGTTTTGGCGACGATGAGAGGCTCTAAGATGCCATGTTCTCGAATAGATTCGACTAGTTCGGCAACAGATTCTGGAGAAATAATTCCTCGTGGTTGGAGTGGGTTTGGTTCTAATTGGTTAGTGGGGATTTGGGTAACCTGTTTCATCATGAAATAAGGTTACTATGAAAACTATTGTGAAAAAAGGAGACAAAAATAAATCAAAATAAATCAATTGATTTATTTTTTGACAACTGAAACGAAACTTTTACCTAATTTTTTGAAGAATTTTACGATTCCTGGTCTAACAGCATAGATGGTATAATCTTTACCGACTTTTGTACCTTGACCGGAATGGAAACTAGAGCCAACTTGACGAACTATAATTTGTCCAACTTCAGCTTTTTGACCACCAAATTTTTTGACACCTCGACGTTGACCGGGGCGATTGGCTTTTTGGTTTGTTTTACCTTGTGATTTTGTATGTGCCATGGTTTAGATAATTAGCTATTAGCTTTTAGTAAATAGTAAAATTATTTGATTGAAATTTTTGTAATTTGGATTTGGGTTAATTGAGATCGAAAACCACGAGTTTTGCGGTAACGTGATTTGTGAAGATATTTAAAAACTCGGACTTTTTCGCCTTTGAAATTTTTAAGGACGGTAAATTCAACAGAAGCACCTTTGACAATAGGAGTGCCGACTTTTACGTCTTTATCATCAGAAACCAAAAGAACTTGATCGAGAGTGACTTTCTCGCCTTCTTTTAGGTTTAAATTATTGACTGATAATTTTTGATTTTCTT
>CAZLCB010000024.1:0-3654 GCA_964558195.1 uncultured Gammaproteobacteria bacterium | reverse complement strand
ACTTTCTCGCCTTCTTTTAGGTTTAAATTATTGACTGATAATTTTTGATTTTCTTCAACTTTAAATTGAGAGCCAGAAATGGCAATAATGGCTTGTTTCATACTTTTCGATTATAACATAGGAAAAATTGTAAGCAAGGATTTATGAAGAATAAATAACGCCGATAGAAAAAAGAAGAGTCATAATAGATGATCCACCGACTGATAAAAATGGTAAAGGAATACCGGTTACAGGTAATATACCAATATTCATACCGATATTAACAAAAGCCTGCATCCAGATTTGAGTAGCAATTCCTAAAGTAAATAAAAATAAAACTCGATTATTTTTTGATAAAAAT
Organism: uncultured Gammaproteobacteria bacterium; assembly: GCA_964558195.1. Taxonomy (GTDB): domain Bacteria; phylum Patescibacteriota; class Microgenomatia; order UBA12405; family UBA12405; genus WARW01. Next base: position 3,314 of record CAZLCB010000024.1, on the reverse strand, counting down.
GCTTTGTTAAATAGAGTTTTTATTAGAAAATAATAAGCAGATAAAACGATGATCACACCAAAAACACCTAATTCTTCGGCAGTAGTAGCAAACATAAAATCGGTATGTTTTTCTGGTAGAAATAAAAGTTGTCCTTGAGTTCCTTTTTTGTAACCTTTACCCCAAAAACCACCTGAACCGATAGCGATTTTTGACTGAATAACATTATAGCCTTTACCTAAAGGGTCAGAAGATGGATTAATGAAATTAATAATTCTGTCTTTTTGATAATCATGTAAAACAACATTATAAAGAACAGGTGAGAATATTAAGAGGATTATTCCAAATAGTAGTGAGATTTTTAGAAGTTTGTGGTTGTAGAGAATAATAGGTACCATAAGAAAAAGAACAGACAAAGCACTACCAAGATCTGGTTGGAGCATGATAATTCCAACAGGAATGAGGTGAAGTAAAGGGAGATCGGTATTGGCAAGGAATAGCATGAGCCAGGGTTTAACGAATTCTGACGGTTGAATAGAGGTAAAACCTAAATCGATCCAACGGCGGGAGCCTCGGGTAATATTATTAAGCAAAATTGGAATAAAAAGTAAAATACACGAGCCGATAAAAATAAACCATTTTGAAGAAGCAATTTGTTTGGGGTTGACCATGCGGCCAATAAAAAAAAGAACCAAGCCGATCCCCCAGGCGATAAGTTGTTTACCAACAGATCCCGGGGCAACTGAACTAACCATGAGAATATTGAGGGAAAACAAAACAGCAAAACTAATTAGAACTGCTAACCAAGGAGTTTTGGTCATGATTAAATTCTAGCTGATTTTTTCTATTTTTAGTTGATCCGACTTGACGATTGATTCGGCTAAGGTTTTTGATTTAATTTCCATTTCAAAATTTTTAGGCCAAGATGGGGAAAAAATATTGATTTTGTCTTTGAGATCTAAATTGGCTTCTTTGCGTAAATTTTGGATAGATCGGATTAAATCACGGGCATCACCTTCTTGTTTTAGTTCCGGAGTGATATTAATGTTAAGTGTAACAACTAAATTGTCTGTTGAAGAAATTATTTCAATATTTTTTATATTAATTTCGGTTTTGATAATCTCTAAAAGATCATTAGATAAATTAATTTTTTGGTTGGTGGCGATAGTTAATTTAGATAAAGGTTGTCTGGTACTGATTTGTTGAGTTTTGCGGATCATATTCCCCTGCTCACAAATTTGTTGAACTAACAGCATATCGGCGGCAATTTTCTCGTCAAAATTTTGAGTTTTTGGAAAATAAGCGAGGTGAATTGATTCTTCTTTGGAAGAGTCAATATCAATGATTAATTTTTGCCAAAAATATTCAGTAATAAACGGAATAATTGGAGCGAGAGTTAAGCTAGATTGAACTAAAACTTCCCAAAGTGTTTGAAGAGCGTTAGTGTCACCATTAACAAATCGATCTCGAGATTGGCGAATGTACCAGCGAGAAAGATCGTTAACATAAGGTTCAATTAATCTGGTAGCATTGGGTAAATTATATTCGTCTAATTGTTTGGTAATGTTATTAGTTAAAGCATTAGTTTGGTTTTTAATCCACAAATCCAGAGGATTTTGAGAATCATTTTTATCTGATGGCGACCAATTGTGTAAATTGGCATAAGTCAAAAAGTATTTGAAGGAGTTCCAAAGAGGTAATAAAACATTTTTAACTTGATTGTCAAATTCTTTTTCGTCAAGATTAATATTTTCACCAACCATAATGACGCTACCCATAAGGTAAAGACGCATAGCGTCGCCACCATATTTTTGTAAAACCATTTTGGGATCGGGGTAATTTTTGAAAAGTTTACTCATTTTGCGGCCATCAGTACCCATCATGGTGCCGGTGACAACACAATTTTTGAAACTTTCGGATTGGAATAAAGTGTTAGAAAGTACATGAAGGGTATAAAACCAACCACGGGTTTGACCAATGTATTCGACGATATAGTCAGCCGGAAAACTTTTGGCAAAAAAGTCTTTATTTTCAAAAGGATAGTGAAGTTGAGCATAAGGCATAGCACCGGATTCAAACCAGCAGTCTAAAACTTCGGGAACACGATGAACTTTTTTGCCACATTTATCGCAGGTAATAGTAATTTCATCAATATCTGGTTTGTGTAAGTTGGTAACTTTTTGACCTGATCGACCTTCTAAATCGGCGATACTTGAAGGTACAAATCTTTCACCACAGTCACATTCCCAAACAGGAATAGGTGATGCCCAAAAACGAGAACGAGATAAACACCAATCTGGAGCAGTTTCGATACCTTGACCAAATCGACCATTTTTAATGTGTTCCGGAACCCAATTAATTTTTTGATTGGTGGAACGCATTTGGTCTTTAACTTTTTGAACATTGAGATACCAAGCAGTTTGAGATTTGTAAATTAATGGTGTACCACAGCGATAACAAAAAGGGTAACTGTGAGTAATTTTTTCTTCTTTAAAGAGTAAATTACGGGTTTTGAGATCTTCGATAACTAAAGGATCAGCTTTTTTAACAAAAAGACCAGTAAATGGCTTAACTAAGTCGATTATTTTTCCTTCATCATCGACGTGATTAATTATAGAAAGATTATTTTCTTTTCCAAGAAGAGCATCGTCTTCACCAAAGCCAGGAGCGATGTGAACGATACCGGTACCATCAGTCATAGAAACAAAATCAGCGTGATAAATTTTGTAATCTTTGTCGGTAACTTCGAAGAATTGATAAAGCGGTTGATAAGAAAGACCAATTAATTCTTCGCCTTTAAATTCTTTAACAACTTCATAATTTTGATTACTTAAAACTACTTCAATACGAGCTTTAGCAAGAATTATATTTTCGTTATTTACCAAAACTTCTACATAAATTTCATCTTTGTTGACGGCGAGAGCTAAATTGGCAGGTAAAGTCCAGGGGGTAGTAGTCCAGGCTAAAATATAAGCATCGCGGTCAGTTAATTTAAATTTTATAGAAATGGCTGGATCTTCGACATCCTTGTAGGAATTGTCCATGGCGATTTCAAAATTAGAAAGTGGTGTAGAACAACGAGGGCAAAAAAGAGAAATGCGATTACCTTTGTAAATTAAATTTTTTTTATAGATTTCGGAAAAAACCCACATAACACTTTCCATGTAATTTAAGTCCATGGTTTTGTAGGAGTGTTCTAAATCGACCCAGCGACCAACATGATCAATATACCAAGGCCACTCTTGAGAAACATTTTGAACATAATCGTAACAGGCGTCAATATATTTTTTGATACCAATGGTTTCAATATCTTTTTTGTTTTTTAGACCGAGTTG
>CAZLCB010000023.1:0-9449 GCA_964558195.1 uncultured Gammaproteobacteria bacterium | reverse complement strand
CGATTGAGATGGTGTAATACTTGCTTAATATTCATATTTTATCTGTTGTAATTTTAGCAAAATTTAACAAGTAAATCAGTAAATTATTTACAAAAGGTAGTTGTTGATTTACCGGTAGCAACTAAAGCTTTTTGTTCATAACTAATACCATTGACGGAAGGAATGGTGTGATTTTTGTAAGTAACAGTTTTTGATGGACCGCAAAAAGTGCGGGCATATTCGGTGGAAAAAGCAGTATCGCTGGAATCATCAACTAAAATTTGACCAGCGGTAGCAGCAACAGCCTTGGCTAAAAATGGTTTACTACCCATGTTGGTACAACGAAAAACTTGACAATTGGAAGTATTACAAATTGAATTTTGTAGACCTTTGGTGCGGACATAAGCATAAGTACGAGCGGCAACAACTTGAGCCTTGAGGGCTTCAAAACCTTTTTTACCCCAAGAATCGGGCATTTCACCTAAAGCAGTCAGATATTGTTCAAATTTTATAGAAATAGTTTTTCCGGCTGAACAATCTTTGTCACCTTTGTCGATGCGGACTTTGATGTAACTGTTAGTATCAATAGTTTTGAGTTTGACGCTGCCGTAATAAAAAGAAAGGATTTCTTGATAGTTTTTGCCAGAAAGGGCCAGACCATAGGCACCGTATTGGGACATACCGCGACAGTGACTGGCTTTGGCATTGCAGGTGCCAGTACTAGTGCCGGAACCATCGATAGGAGTATCTTCGCTACGCTCAGGAAGATCATCTTCCCAAGAATCTGGATGTAGCCAATGAGCTTGGATATCACGAAGATAACCTCGGTCGGAATCGAAACCTTCGGTTTGACCAGAGTTGGGAATAATACTTTTTAACATGGTTTCTTCTTGTTTGTCGGTATCTTTGATGATAGTTTCAGTATTACTGACATTAGTATTGTCTTTTGGAATATCATCCCCTTGGGCAGAAGCGGGGATGACCATACGAATAGAACTATTTAATTGAGTGCTGGTGGCGGGAGCAGCATCGGATTTACCTTGATAACTACCTTGGGGAACACTAGGACTGTGGTTGTAGACGGTGTTGTAGCAATCGTTGAGATAATCATTATGATCTGTTTCGGTTTTGTATTCGGCCATGAGGTTGGCATCGTAATCAAGTAAATTACCATTGGTATCGTAAAGAATTTTTTTGTTTTGAGTATAGAAATAATAGACCATTTGAGTGAGAGTAATAGGGTTGCAACCATCAGAGACGTAACTTTTGTTATCGTAACCATTTTGTTTACGAATAAGTTGATTTAGATAAATACCACGGCGAATTTCTTGATCTTTTGAGCTAACAGCACGAGTGGTGATATCAAAATCGGTACTATTGTAGTCAGTATTTTCGGAAGGATTTTTTATGGCAATATCTTTGGAAATATATTCGTTGGTACCTTGAACAATTCCAAACCAAGAAAGGATAGTATTCCAAAAAGCAGTCCAAGGGTCAACTTGGGTAACTGTTGATTCATTACTGGAACCATCAACAGCGTAGGTAGTTTTGAGAGTGGCAGTGAAAAATAGAGTTAAAAAAGAAATAATGAGGACAGATTTTTTGAACATTAGCTGCCAACTTTAAATTCAGTAACATTAACACCAGTAAATCTTTGGATAAGAAGAAGGATTAACCAAGAGACAATGACACCTAAAACACTAACAAAGGCAAGGGTAATAGTAGAGGAGGCAGAAGCGATTTTTTTGGGATCACCACCAGAAGTTATATATTTAAAACCACCAATAATAAGCATGGCAAAGAAAGCTAACCCGGCGGCTCCCATGACAACCTTGAGGATATTAGCAAAAAGACACTCAAACCCTTGAATAGTAGCAACATCACCATTGGAGACACAAGTATCTGACCAACTAGTGGTATTACTATCACTAGTAAAACTGCGACCACCACCAGCACCACGAGTAGTAGCACCACCACCGGTGAATTCTTGGGCATAAATTAAAATAGGGTTAGTAATAAAAAACAGGGTAAATAGAGAAAAAATGAAAAATAGTTTTCGAAGGATTTTTTGAATAAGATTCATACTTGGTATTTTACTATAAAAAAGACAAGATAAACAAAAACCCTCTCGGAAGAGAGGGTTTGAGAATTCGAAATGAACGGTTAGTTTATTGGATAAAGCTAGGAATTGAAAGACCACCAAGGATATCAATACCGAAGAGAGTACCAATGAGTTTCATAATAGCCCAAGCAGCGAAGACGATAGCTAAACCAATAAGAGCATTGGTAATTTGAGCTCTGGCAGCACCGACTTTTTTCTCGTCACCACCGGAAGTAACCCATTTGAGACCACCAATGACTAAGATAAAAAAGAAAACTAAAGCAACGACGATTAAGACTAAACTAATAGCTCCAGAAATGATCCCGGAAACGGTGAGATCTTGAAGTTTAGTAAAATCGGTGGTGCTGGATTTGAGTTGGATTTCGTCAGCAGCCAAGACGGGGGCGATAAGAGCAGCTTGTTGAATTCTGTTTTTAAGGTTTTTTATCATGTTTTTTTGAATGATTAATAAATAAATTGTAACAATAGATAAATTAATTTGAAAGTGAAGGCCAAGTAAGACGAAGATTTTCAAGTCCAGGAACACCAAGAATAGTGCCAGCGAACTTAAGAATGGCAAAAATAGCAAAGACAATAATTAAACCAACAACAGCATTGATGATGGCTTTTTGAGATTCTTCGTATTTTTTTGGGTCACCATTGGAGGCAATTAAGTGATAAGCGGCCATAACAATGTGCCAAATAAAATAGATAACAGCAACAATAAAAAAGATAGTAATAATGGCTTGGATAGTATTATTGACGTAGTTTCCGGGATCTTTAGCAATTGACTCAGAGTTTTTAATAATAGGGTTATCGATTATAGCGAAAGCTGGTTTGACTAGATTTAGCATATTTATTGGGTACTATTAAAAAATGATTGAAGATCGAAAATGTTACCTAGACCGAGAAGGCTACTAATAAAAGCAGTGACGCCGAAGGCGATAACAACAATGGTTAGGCCAAGAACGCCATTAGTAAGTTTGCTACGGGCGGCTTCAAGTTTTTTCTCGTCACCTTGAGCAGACATAAAACTGTAGCCAGCAAAGATTACCTGGAAAACAAAGAAAATGGCGGCAATAATAGTAATAAAACCGATGACATTAGAAATAATGGTTTCAAGCTGGCCAACAGAACCTTTGGGGCTGGTGGGTTGAATACCTGGCCCGACAAGTTTGTTTTGAGCGATTAAATAGTTAGTTAAAACTGTTTCCTGTGCCATAAAGGGTGGGGTTGAGAATATCAATATGTAAGAAATAACCGACAACTGAAGCAATAATAAAGGCGCTGGCGACAATAATGATACCAATGAGACTTTGCCAGATTTTGTTCCAAGCAGCTTCCGTCTTTTTGGGGTCACCATTGGCAGAAATGTAGCCATAACCGGCAAGAATCATTTGAATTAAGAAAAAAAGTCCAGCAACGTATCCGGCAATTTTAAGAATATCGCTAATGAGAATAAAAATACCTTCACCACCATCGGTGTTGAAATAAGCATTGTCAACTGGTGATTCGATATTGCCAAATATACCTGCCATATTTATAAATCGGGACTTAGAATATTTAAACCGGTAAGAGTTTGAATAATTTTAATGATTAAATAGGCAAAGACAACAATAGCAAAGCCGATTATTGACGAAGTAATGGTTTTTTTACTTTGTTCGGCCTTTTTACTATCACCACTGCCTGAGTTGATTATAAAAGTAATACCGCCAAAAATCAAAAGGGCGACAAAGATAACACCAGCGATAGTAATAGAATTTTTGAGAACAAGATTGATAAGCTGGGAAAAACTAGAGTAAGAATCAACACTTGTGTCATTGCTTAGCTGGGTGCCTGGACCAATGTTAACTGCGGCTAAAAGGTAGTGATTCATTGAGGAAATTATACCTTAGAACGGAAGAAAAAAGAACATTTTGGTATATGGGTGAAATTGAAGTGAATAGTGCTATAATACGGCACAAATTAGTCTGTCGGCTGGTCAGTTTGTCAGCTTGTCAGAAAGAATACAATTATTTTTATATAATGAACATATGAAAAAACTTGCCCCATTGCTAGTATTTGGTATTTGGTATTTGGTATTTGGTATTAAACCGATTGAAGCGAAGATAGAAACACCAACAGCGACATCAGCATCAGAGGCAACACCAACAGCAATTTTAACTCCGGCAATAACACCAGTAATTAATATAACTGAAGCTAAAGGCATGGAAATTGAGTATAAAGTGGAAAAATGGAATGGTTTTAATATTTTAAGAGTGGCGACTGGTTGGGCGGTGAATAAAGGAGTTTCGACTAATACGTTGGTATTACTATTATTATTACCGTTGGTGGCTACTTTGGTGTCGTTTTTGCATTATGTGGTAGGTTTGTCGGGCTATGGGATTTTTATGCCAACCATGATTGCGGTGGCTTTTTTGGCAACCGGGGTATTTGGAGGGTTATTGCTTTTTGCTTTGATATTAATAGTATCTTTATTGAGTAATTTGCTTTTGAGAAAATTAAAATTACATTTTTGGCCGGCGAGAGCAATTGGACTATCGTTGATTTCAATTGGGACATTTTTGCTGATGGTATTGTCATCTTTTGTAAGCTGGATTGATATTAGTCAGATTTCGATTTTTCCAATTTTATTTATGATTTTGTTAGCAGAAGAATTTACCAGGACACAGTTAGCTAAAAGTGAAAAAGAAGCTAAGCGTTTGATGATTGGAACAATTGTTTTAGCAGTGGTGGGGGCGGTGACAATGAATTTTACCTGGATTCAAAATGTGGCTTTGAATTACCCTGATTTATTGGTAGTGTTGGTGTTGGTGATTAATTTGTTGGTGGGGAACTATACAGGAATAAGGTGGATGGAAATAAGTCGGTTTAAAAAAGCTATTAGAGAAAAAAATAACCAATAACCAAATTACAAGATACAAATATGTTTAGTTTAAGAAAATACCGTAAGTTTTTGACAAAAAACGAACGGAATAAAGTTTATTTGAGGAAAAATACGGCCGCAGGTAAAGCAGTTGCTGACAGTAAATTTAAGACAAAAAAATTATTGTCGAAACATGGAGTGTCGGTGCCTGAATTGTTAGCCAGATTTAAGAACGAAACGGATTTAAATAATTTTAGGTGGGAGGATTTGGAAGGGAATTTTGTGGTTAAACCAGAATCGGGTTATGGGGGTGAGGGAATTTTAATTATACGAAAGAGAGGAAAATGGGCAGGAGAATGGCAAAAAATGAATGGTGATATGGTAACAACTCAGGATATTAAATTGCATTGTCAAGAAATTTTGGCGGGGCGATATAGTTTGCATACAATGCCGGATACAGTGTTAGTGGAAGAGCGGATTAAAATACATCCGTTATTTTTGTCGTTAACTAAGTCGGGAACTCCAGATATTAGAGTGATTGTATATAACAAAGTGCCAGTGATGGCAATGTTTAGAATTCCAACAGAAAAATCAGGAGGAAAGGCAAATTTACATCAGGGAGCAATTGGTTTAGGAATTGATTTGGCAACTGGAATTACAACTTTTGGAGTGGAAGGTGGGGATACTACTATATATAGGATTTATGATTTTAATAAAAAGAAAAATAGAAAAGTAAATGGAATTAAAATTCCATTTTGGAAAGAAATATTGGAAACAGCGATTAAGTGCCAAGAGGCCGTGCCAAGTTTGGGGTTTATGGGAGTAGACGTAGTATTGGATAAAGATAAGGGACCGGAAGTGTTGGAAGTGAACGCTAGGCCAGGATTGTCGATTCAATTGTGTAATAAAGCGGGGTTAAGAGCCAGACTGGAAAAAGTAGATGAGATTGAAGTAAGAAATGTAGATCATGCGATTACGTTGGCGAAATATTTATTTGGAGAGAAATTTTTTGAAAAGATTGAAGAGAAAGAAAAACGAAAATTAATTGAATCAGTGGAAACAATTAAAATTAAAATCCCAAAGGGAGTAAAGCCGGAGAATTTTAAAATTTTGAAAAAAGGCAAACACAGAATGGTAGAGGTAAAGGCGAAAATTGATACCGGAGCGTTGAGGAGTTCAATTGATGAAGAATTGGCCAAAGAATTAGGATTATCGGTTGAAGATAGAGTGCTTTATTATAGACATTATCGATCGGCTTTGGGTAAAGGTCACGAGAGACCGGTAATTGGTTTGACTTTTTGGCTAAATGGCAGGAAAATTTCGACGACGGTGAATGTGGCTGATAGAACCGGTTTAAAAACCAGGTTTTTGATTGGCCGATTAGACCTTGAAGGATTTTTAGTTAATATTAAAAAGGAGAAAAAATGAGGACCAAAATAGCAGTTTTTTATGGAGGAAAGTTAAGTGATAAGGTAGAAGCATTTATAAATGCGGGGAAAAAACTAGGGGTGGTAGTTGATGCAATTAGTTATGACGAGATTTATATGGATTCGGAAGAAAAGAGTAAAGGGAAGATGTTGATTAAGTTTAAATCAGGTAAAAATTTGGAAGATTATGGGGTAATTTATTTTAAATTTATAAAGCATTATCGGGAAGAAGCGTCATTAATCATGGATTGTATTGATAAGGATGTAAAAGTAGTTGATTCGATTTTGAGACGAGGTAGACCAAGCGATTTTTGTAAAATTCACCAAATGAAAGCAATGATTGACGCGGGTTTGAATGTGCCAAGATTAGTAATGGGAAGATTGAAATATTTGAGATATGAAGCAGTGAAAAAATTTGAATATCCATTAATTTTGAAAGGTAGCCAAGGGGATAGACGATCTCAAGTATTTAAATTTTTTAATGATGCCAGTTGGGATAAAGGTTGGGATGTATTTTGTGAAAGAGAAGTAAATGAAGGCCAGAGATATATGCTTCAGGAATATATTACAAATACTGAGGATTATCGGGTAATGGTGCTAGGAGATAGAATTTTGGGAGTAATGAAAAGAGCCACAGGAGATAATCCGCTACTTAAAAATGTGTTTACTAAAACTGAGTTGCCAGATTATGTGTTAGAAAAGGCGGTAATGGCGGCTAAAGCTTGTGAAATTGAAGTAGCTGGAGTAGATGTGGTGTTTAAAGAAGGAGTGAAAGAACCGTATTTTTGGGAAGTAAATCGAGCACCAAACTATACTAGATTTGAAGAAGTGACGGGAATTGATGTGGCTGAGGAAATAGTAAAATTTTTGGCTACTTTATTAAAGTAGGGGAGATAAGGTAGACTGAGAAATATGAATTTATTAAAAGTAATCTTGTTATCGATGGTGCCATTAATAGAACAAAGAGGGGCAATTCCAATGGGAATTTTGGCTTTTCATATGAATCCATTTTTGGTATTTTTAGCTAGTTTAGTGGGAAGTTTTATACCGTCACCTTTTATTTATATATTTTTTAATAAAATTTTTGCCTGGATGAAGACAGTGAAACAATTGACTAAATTTACTGATTTTGTGGAAAAGAAAGTTCAAAAAGGATCAAAAAAATTGGAAAAATATAAAGAAATTGGTTTGATTACTTTTGTGGGAATACCGTTGCCAACAACTGGTTTGTGGACAGGAACAGCAATTGCGGCATTTATGGGGTTGGATTTTAAAAAATCAATGTGGTGTGTGTTTTTGGGTGGAGTAGTATCGGCAGTAATTATAACAATAGTGTCGGTGATTGCGCCGGCAATTTTGGGATTGCACGCTTAGTTTGAGTAAGGTATTTAATTTTGTTAGAGTTATTGATAGAATAGGACACGTTTGAGGGTGATTAGCTCAGTTGGTTAGAGCACTGTCCTGATAAGACAGGGGTCGGAGATTCGAGTTCTCCATCACCCACATAAAAGTTTGTCAGCCTGTCAGTTTTTCAGATTGTCAGAAATAAAGTTTTTTTTAACAAAACCCCTCAGTCCCTCGGTAAACTCGGGACAGCTCCCCTTGATGAAGGGGAGCATTTTTTTTAACCCATCCAAGATGGGTTGGAGGTTTTTGAGAGAAGGAGATACTTGAATGGTAAAATTAATAAGTGAGTAAAGAGAATAATAAAAACAATTGGTTGAAAATAATCGGATTAGTAGGGGCAGTGGTATTGATTGTTTTTGGAAATATAAATAACTTGGTAAGGACGTTGAAATTAGCTGGTAAAAAGGAGAAATGAAGAAATTTTTTGGGTGGGGAGGAATACTTTTATTGTTGGTTTTGGGAATATTTTTTTATTTTAAGTTTAATAAGGAAATATTTTTGAACCCACTTTCAGTAAAGAAAACAGACAATAAAATTAAGAGTGATTTGGTGACTTTTGGGTTTTTGCCGACATGGATGGTAGGTAAGACAAGAGTCTATGGGGGTGAAGTATCGCATTTGATTTTTTTGGGAATAGAAAGTGATGAAAAGGGGAATTTAATTTGGGATGTACAATCAAGAAAAATTAATGGCGAAAGTTTCTTGACACAAAAGCAGAAAACTAAGGAATCTAGTGGGAAAGTTATTTTGGGGATTAAGTTGTTTGATGATAAAAAGTTGAAAATTTTATTGAGTGATGAGATAGCAAGAAGAAATTTGATTTCACAAATAAAAACCCTTCAACAAGCTCAGGGTTTTGATGGGGTTAATTTGGATTTTGAATTTCAAAATGACCCTTTGGAAATTTTGGGTGATGATTTTGGAGTATTTTTGAATGAGTTGAATTTAGAGGGAGTGGGAGAAATTAGTGTAGATGTATTTGCTAATACTATTATAAAAGGGAATGAGGAGAAGTTGGAAAAAATGATTAGTAAAATAGATTATTTAGTAGTGATGGCTTATGATTTTAGTCGGCCGGGAGTAAATTATGTGGGAGCAGTAGCGCCAATAGGTTCAGAAGTGGGTAAAAGAAATATTAGCGAAGTGGTGGAAAATTATTTAAGTTTTGAACTGGATAAAAGCAAGCTGATTATGGCCTATCCACTTTATGGTTATGAATGGAAAACAGAAACAGCGGATTTTGGAGCAAAAATTAAAAGAGGCTGGTATCAGATGGCAAGTTGGAAGCGGATGAAAGAATTGTTAATGACCGCCGACGCTAAAGCTTTGGCGGTTAAATGGGATGAATTGTCGATGTCTCCATGGTTGAGTTTTGAAGAAGATGGGGAAATTCATCAGATTTATTTTGAAAATGAAAGGAGTTTAAAAGCCAAAATTGATTTAGTGAGACAAAATCAATTTAAAGGTTTTGGTTATTGGGCATTGGGTTATGAAGGGGAAGAAACAGTAATGTGGAATTGGTAAATGGTGGTTTGATTATGATTATTTTTTGGTCTTAATTTATACTGTAATTAGTTTATGGTGAAGAAAAGAGATATTTTACTTTTGTTGGGAATGTTTTTTCTGGCTCTATCTCTGCCTTTAGCCACTAACTTAGTTAAACAAAGTC
>CAZLCB010000022.1:0-9508 GCA_964558195.1 uncultured Gammaproteobacteria bacterium | reverse complement strand
TAGTTTCTACCTAATTTTTTTCCAAAAATACGATGTTTCATAAAAGCAGAAGGGGTTTGGTTTTATTTCCAAGTAAAACCTCTTTCCTTTAACCAAGAATCAATAACTTTGAGTGATTTTTCACCAACATTTTTGGCTTTACTAACATCAGCTCGTCCAGCTTTAGTTAAAGCATCAATAGTGGGGTAACCAGCTTTTTTAAGAGCATTAGTAACTCTAAGAGGAAGTTCAATTTCTTCAACAGAAATATCACTACCTTGTGGAGTAACAGAAGTGTTAATAGTAATAACTTCTTCTTCAAATTCTTTTGGATCAGCAATTTGACCAAAAGAATTGATTAAATCTTTAGCAGCCATTTTGAGAGCATAAAGCGGATCAATAGAACCATCAGTCCAAATTTCCATAGTAAGCTTATCGTAATCGGATTTTTTACCTAAACGAGTTGGCTCGACAGTATAGTTAGCTTTAAGAACCGGAGTGAAGGTAGCATCAAGAATGATTTCGCCGACAACATCGGTTTTTTGTTCTTTTGCCATAGTGTAACCGACTCCCCTTTCGATGGTGAGTTCGATAGATAATTCTGACTTGGCATCAGAAAGAGTAGCTATGACTTGATCAGGGTTACTGACTTTACATAAATCGTTATCAACGATATCAGCGGCAGTAACAACACCTGGACCTTTTTTCTCGAGTTTTAAAATAACAGGTTCTTCTTTGGAATAGTTGAATTTTACCTTTTTAAGGTTTAAAGATACTTCAACTAAATCTTCTTTGACTCCAGGAAGAGTGGTAAATAAATGATTAGCACCATCAACTCGAATACGAGTGATAGCAGCACCCGGGATAGTGATTAATAAAACCCGACGCAAACTATTACCGAGAGTGTGACCAAAACCGCCAACTAATGGACTGAGTTCAAATTTACCGTAATTTTTGGTAGATTTGACTGTTTTGACATTGAACTTATTAGTTTCAATCATGGAGTTCTCCTTTTTATCTTGAATAATATTCAATTATTAAATTGATGTCGATATCATTACCGATTTCCTCTTTGAGAGGTTCAGAAATGATTTTGACAGTAAGATCTTTTTTATTAAGGTCGAGCCAGCTTTTGGTTTTATAGTCGGCTTCTGAAGCTGGAATAGTACCGATTTTATCAGATATTTTTGAATCTAAGCTAATAACGTCTTTAGTTTTGACTTGGTAAGAAGAAATGTCCATGACTTTACCGTTAAGTAATACGTGTCCATGACTGATAAGTTGTTTGGCTGAAGAACGAGACAAAGAAAGACCGGAAAGGTATAAAACATTGTCGAGTCTTTTTTCGAGAAGATTAAGTAAATTGTCACCGACTAAACCTTTGAGGGTTTTGGCACGAAGGTAATAATTTTTGAATTGGGTTTCTTGAACACCATAAATACGCTTAGCTTTTTGTTTAGCTCGAAGCTGAATACCGTAATCAGTAGGCTTACTACCGGATTTAGTACCGTGCATACCTGGTTTAACAGCACCTTTTTTTTCAATAGGACACTTAGCAGAATAACAGCGAGTTCCTTTGAGATATAGTTTGCTACCAGCAGCTCGACAAAGTCGACATTTGGCATCTAGTGTTACTCTTGACATAGATTAGTTTTTTAGTTGATTAGTAAATTAGTTAAATAGTTATAAATTAAACACGTCGTTGTTTTGGAGGACGTGGCCCATTGTGTGGAATGGGGGTGATATCGGCAATCTTGTCGACATCAAAATCTCTTTTGGTTCTAAGAAAACGGAGAGTAGCATCGCGACCGACACCAGGTCCTTTTAGATAAACCTCGAGTTTTTTAACGCCATGTTTTTTAGCTTCTTCTAAAGCTTTTTCGATGGCAGTAGTAGCGGCATATGGAGTAGACTTACGAGAACCTTTGAAACCACAGTTTCCAGCACTTGACCAAGTAAGAACTTTTCCTTTGACATCAGTAACACTAACTATAGTATTATTGAAAGTTGATCGAACATAAAGTCGGCCTTCAGCAATATTTTTGAAGACTTTCTTTTTTGTAACAGTAGATTTTGAAGTTTGTTTAGTTTCTGCCATATTTTATTTATTGGAATTATTAGAGGCAGCCTTTTGTTGGGTTTCAATTTTTGCCCAGGCTTCTTTGGTAAGAGAACCGACAGTCTTCTTTTTACCTTTACGAGTACGAGCATTGGTTTTGGTTCGTTGACCGCGGCAAGGAAGACTAACGATATGACGAATACCACGATAAGCTTTGATAGCTTTGAGACGATCAATGTTTTCGCGGATTTCTTTTTTTAGGTCACCTTCGATTTTGAAAGATTCTAGAGATTTCATCAAGACAGCAACTTCATCACGAGTCAGATCTTTGATACGGGTATTTAAATTAATATTAGACATGGCAGCTAATTTTTTAACATTAGTTTTACCGATGCCAAAAAAACGAGTTAAACCGATTTCGGCTCTTTCGTTATCTGGGATTTCAACACCAAGAATTCTCATATTAATTTAACCTTGTTTTTGGTTATGTCTTTTTGTAGAACAAATAATACGTCGAACACCGCGGCGAATGACCACCTTACAGTTTCGACAACGACGTTTGATACTAGATTTTACTTTCATAGAAATAGACTTGGATATTGTAACCTAAAATTGGCGCAATATCAAAGAGTAAATTTAATTTAACCTCGATAAACTATTCGGCCCAATCCGCCATCGGGGCTAAGAACTAAAGAGACATTGTCACCAGCAATAACACGAATGTGATTCATGCGTAATTTACCGGCTAAATGAGCAATTATCTCGTTACCGCTTTCCAGTTTTACTCGGTAAAGAGAATTTGGTAGGACTTCAGTAACTTGACCTCTGATTGTTGGTTCTTTGGGCATTTTTAGTTAATTAATAATTTATGTTTATTTAAGTGTACTAACTTTTTGGTCGATGTCGGCAAAAATTGGTTCAATAGGACGGTTGCCGTCAACTTGAAGAATTAATCCCTTTGGATTGAAATAATCCATAATTAAACCATTGTTATCATCGTAAAATTTTTGGCGAGCAGCCATAGCTTCGGGAGTATTGTCAGTGCGATCTTTGTCTTGAAACTCGGCACCCATTTTGGCACGGCGAGCGCTAATTTCTTCAAAAGTAACATCGAGGTGGATAATAAGATCGAGAGGTTCATTGACTTGAGCAAGATAATTTTCAATAAATTGACCTTGACCTAAACTTCGTGGAAAACCATCGATAATAAAATCTTTATTACCAATTTGATTGAGTTTGCCGGTTAAAAGTTTGAAAGTTAATTCTTCTGGAACTAAAGTACCACTATCAACAAAAGATTTGGCTTCAAGACCTTCTGGAGTACCGGCAGCCATTTCGTCACGGAGAATTTGACCCATGGAAAGATGAGTTAAGTTGTATTTAGCAGCAATTAATTTGGCTTGGGTAGATTTACCACAACCTGATGGACCAATGATGAATAAGTTTAATGACATAATTTCTAATGTCTAATGACTAATAAATTAATAATTAATAAGTAAGTTTATCGTAATTGTAAGTTTGGACAACGTTCTCGATTTTACGAGTAAGTTCCAAAACTACTGAGACGGCGATAAGAATAGAAGTACCACCAATAGTAAGAGTGGTAATGTTGGTGATTTTTTGAACAATGTGAGGAGTAATAGCAATAACACCCAAGAAAACAGCACCGATTAATAAAACCCGATTAGTTAAATATTGGAGACGTTTTTCGGTGGACTGACCAGGACGAATACCAGGAATAAAACCACCGGACTTACGTAATTCTTCAGAAATATCTTTTGGCTTAAAAACAACCGAAGTGTAAAAGAAAGTAAAACCAATAACCAAAAAAAAGTAAAAGAACATATAAAAATACCCATCAGTACGGAAAAAATTTGATATGTTGGTAGCAATGTTAGCAATGTTTTGATTAGGAAGTTTGGAAGCAAATTGACCTAAAAGTGTAGGTACAGTAGCTAATGAAGCAGCAAAGATAATCGGCATAACTCCGGCAGTGTTAACTTTGATAGGTAAATAAGTGGACTGTCCCCTTTTGGCGTAATTAATAGGAATTCGTAAAACAGCTTCTTCGACAAAAACAATAGCAGCAATTAAAGCTAAGGCTAAAGCAATAAAGATAATTAAGTTGAGTCCTGATTGAGGATCAGAAAGATCGGTTACAGCGAAAGTTTGAGCAAAACCAACCGGAAGACGAGCAATAATACCGGCAAAAATTAACATAGAGACACCATTACCAACACCATATAAATTAATTAGTTCGCCAAAAAAAATCATAATCATAGTACCGGCTAACATACTGGCAATAAGAGCAATGGTGGTGAGTAAATCAAGACCAGTAATAATATTTTGGGAACGAAGCAAAGCATACATACCTAAACCATTGACGATAGCAAAAGGAATAGTAGCAATGCGGGTATATTGGTTGATTTTGGCTCGACCATACTCCCCTTCTTTTTGAAGCTCTTCGATTTGGGGGACAACTAAGGCTAAAAGCTGCATCATAACTGAGGCACTGATATAAGGACTAAGTCCCAAAGCCATAATAGAAAAGTTGGCTAAGGTACCACCGGAAAAGATATCTAATAATGAAAGGAGTTGATTTTGAGCAAAAAATTGTTGAAGCAAAGCTAAATTGACACCAGGAACTGGGATATGAGCCGTTAAACGAAAAACAACAAGTATTCCTAAGGTAAATAAAAGTTTCTTTCGAAAAATTGGTGTTTTAAAAGCTTCAATATAGAGTGAAAGAGTTTTGGTAAACCGGTTCATTATTCTATATTACCACCAGCAGCTATAATTTTTTTAGAAGCAGAATCGGAAACTAAAACACCTTTGAATTTGAGTGACTTAGTGATTTCGCCAATAGAAAGAATTTTAACCTGAGCATTAAGTCTCTTGAAAGAGATCTTAGTTTTTTGAGATAAGGAATTAAGATCGACTAGTTCGTCTTTTTTAAACCATTTATCAACTTGGGTTAAAGTGAAGGTAATAATATTTTTTTGATTAGAGAGACGATTTTTACCCCTTAAAAAAGGCAAACGTTTAATCCAAGATTTTTTAATCTTGGTACCATCAAAAGTGAGTTTAGTTTTGCCACGAGCAAGATCACCTTTGGCACCACGACCACTGGTGTGACCACCAAGGCCAGAGCCGATACCTCGACCACAGCGACGAGCAGGTTTGCTAGTAGTTTTAGTTAATTGAGTTAAGATTTCCATAATTATTTTTGAAGTAAGGTAAGAGCTTTAAGAGTAGCCCAAACATTAATTGATTTGGTTTTTGAGCCGATGATTTTACTAACAATATCCTTAATACCGGCTAATTCAACAACTGCTCGGACCGGACCGCCAGCAATGAGACCACTTCCAGTTTTACCTGGACGAATAAGGATAATACCACCTTTAAATTTTAATTGAATAGAGCTAGGGATAGTACCGTTAACAATAGGAACTTCAATTAAAGATTTTTGAGCTTTTTTGATACCTTTTTGAATAGCATCAGCAACAGATTTAGCTTTACCTAAACCAACACCGACTCGAGATTTTTTGTCACCAGAGACAACTAAAGCAGTAAAGTGGATTTGATTACCACCTTTGGTTTTTTTGGATACGCGTTTGATTTGAACAACTTTGTCAGTAAATTCGCTGACTGGTCTTTCGTATCTATCGTTTTTTTGATTTGGTTTGTTATTGAAAGCCATATTAGAATTTTAAACCTCCGGATCGAGCACCATCAGCCAAGGCTTTAACTCGGCCGTGATATCGGTAATTTCCTCGATCAAATCGGACATTAATAATCTTTTTTTCTAAAGCAAGAGTGGCAATAGCCTGACCAACAGCGGTAGCTTTTTCTGACTTAGTTCCCTTAGCTTCTTTTACTGTTTTAGTAGAAGCAGAAACTAAAGTTTTGCCATGCTTGTCGTCAATTATTTGAGCCCAAATATGTTGATTACTGCGGAAAACAGAAAGTCGAGGAATGCCTAAATTTTGGGCAATCTTGTTTCTGATTCTTTTTAATCTTCTTAATTTTTGATTTTGTTCAATCATAGTTTTTAGGCTTTGGCTTTTTTACCGGCTTTTAACTTTATAAATTCATTAGCATAGCGAATACCTTTACCTTTGTAAGGTTCAGGGGTTCTGATTTTTCGAATATTACTAGCAACTTGGCCAACAACCATACGGTCGATACCACTAACTATAATCTTGGTTTCTTCGGGAACTTGGAAAAAGATACCCTCTGGAGCGGTAATTTCGACCGGGTGAATGTAACCAGCTAAAACTTTGAGCTTGTTGCCATTGAGAGAAGCTTTGTAACCAGTACCTTTGATTTCGAGTTCTTTAGTCCACGGAGTTTGAACACCAGTGATCATGTTGTTAAGATGAGCACGAGTAGCACCATGACAAGCTTTGACTTTTTTGTCTTCGGAAACCCGAGTGACAAAAACAGTATTGTCTTTAACTTCAACGTTAATTTTGAAAGGGATAGTTAAAGTTAAAGTACCTTTTGGACCAGTAACAGTAGCGATACGATTATCGACTGTGACAGTAACGCCGGTAGGGATAGTAATAGGTTGTTTTCCAATTCTTGACATAGTTTTAGTAGATTTCAGCAATGATTTCTCCACCAAGAGATTTGGTTTTAGCCTCTTTTTGAGACATAACACCACTGGAAGTGGAAACAATAATTAATGATTTTGGAGTTTTGCCCCAGGGTAAAGAAGAAACTTTTTCGTAAATTCTTCGACCTGGTTTGGAAAAAATTTTAACTTCAGTAACTTTTGGTTGATTGTCAGAATAGGTTAATTTGAGAGTAATTTCTCTTTTAGCACCATCAGTGACAGAGTAATTTTCAATATAACCATATCTTTTTAAAAGATCAGCCATACTGATACAAAAATTGGAGGCCGGAGCAGTAAGTTCTTTTTTACCGGCTCGAGCAGCATTTTTGATTCTGATTAAGAAATCTATAGAGGTTGATTGCAACATAATTTTACCAACTTGATTTTTTGACACCCGGAAGCATACCCTGATGGGCTAACTTGCGGAAGCAAAGACGGCAAATGCCGAATAAACGAATAAAGCCATGTGGTCGACCACAAATAGAACATCGATTGTGATGTCGCACACTATATTTTAATTTTTTTTGTTCTCTGACTATTTTTGCTGTAGTTGCCATATTTAGTTAGATTTCTCAAATGGAAAGCCTAGGGCTGATAATAACATTTTTGCTTCGTCTTTTGAAGTAGCATTAATATTCATAGTAATTTGAACTGAGCGAATTTTATTAGCTTTGTCCAAATTAATTTCCGGGAATAAAGTTTGATCTTTGATGGTGAGATTGTAATTACCGGCATCATCGAAAGCACTAACCGGCATACCTTTAAAATCACGAAGACGAGGAAGAATAAGATTGAAAAGTTTTTCAACAAAATCATACATTCTTGACCCGCGAAGAGTGACCTTGAGAGCTAAGGGATCATTTTGACGAATTTTGAATGAAGAAACAGCTTTTTTGGCTTTGCAAAGTTGAGGTTTTTGACCGGTAATTGCAGTAATTTCTTCAATAGCTGAGGTGAGAGTTTCCTGACTTTCACGAGCTTCGGCGACACGATAGTTGATAACGACTTTAGTAAGACGAGGTAATGAAAGAACATTCTTATCTTTACCAAGTTTATCAATCAAATCCTGTTTAATAGTGGTTTGAATAATATTTTTTAACATAATTATTTCTTAGCAACTTCCTTAGTAAGGACAGCTTGGCATTTTTTACAAATACGGTATTTGGTACCAGATTTGTCAACTTTGTAACCTACACGAGTAGCTTTTTTACATTCAGGACAAATAAGAGCGACTTTAGAAATATACAAAGCTCTTTCTTTTTCAACAATACCACCAGCACGGCCTTGGGATGGTTTAATATGTTTTTTGAACATGTTTAAACCCTTGATAACGACAGAAGATTTTTTAGGAAAGCTTTTGATAACTTCGCCTTCGCGACCTTTATCTTTACCAATTAAAACTTTGACTTTGTCACCTTTTAAGATTTTCATATTAATAAACCTCCTGAGCCATGGAAGCAATTTTGTTGAATCCTAAATCTTTAATTTCACGAGCGATTGGCCCAAAGATACGAGTGCCACGAGGATTATTTTGAGAATCAATAATGACACCAGCATTATCACTAAAACGGATATAAGAGCCATCTTCACGACCAAATTCTTTTTTGGTACGAACGATAACCATTTTAACTTTTTCTTTTTTCTTGACTAAACCATTTGGAATAGCGTCTTTGACAACAGCTAAAACAACATCACCAATAGAACCTTTCTTATGGAAATGACCTTTGTAGACGTGAATAACCTGAACGCTTCGAGCGCCGCAATTGTCAGCTGGTTTAATAATACTTCTAAGTTGAACCATAGTTATTGAGCAATAGCTTTTTTAATAATTTCGACAGTAGTAAAGCGTTTGAGTTTACTGAGAGGTCGAGTTTCTCTAACTTTAACAGTATCGCCAATTTTGGCAGATAAATTATTGTCAGAATAAATATTTTTGTGTTTGGTAAGGATTTTTTTGTACTTAGGGTGACGATGGGTATATTCCAATTCGATCACAATAGTATTAGCCATTTTGTCAGAGACAACTTGGCCGATAAATATTTTACCGGTATTATTAGTATTATTTTTCATCTTTATTTTGACTTAAAAGAGTTAAAACTAAAGCGATTTGACGCTTTATTTTAGTAAAGACAGAAGTGTCAGTTAGATTACCAGTAGCAAATTTAGCTTTGGACTCAATTAAATTCTTCTTTAAATCGAAAAGATCTTTTTGAAGTTCTTTTTGACTCTTTTGTCTGTAGGAAATTTTATCAGTTTTTTTCATAAAAGCTACTCCTATTTTTTAGCAACTATTTTGCAAACAACCGGTAATTTAGCAGCAGCTAATCTAAGAGCTTCATGAGATTCTTCTTGGTTAATACCAGAAATTTCAAACATAACACGACCTGGTTTGATAACACAGACATAACCTTTGACATCACCTTTACCGGCACCCATGGTACCAGTACCTTTTTCGGTAACAGGTTTGTCCGGGAAAATTCTGATCCACATGCGACCATTTCTTTTGGTGGCGTGAGCAATAGCTCTACGGGCAGCTTCGAGTTGGTTGGAGGTAATCCAGCCACATTCCAAAGATTTGAGACCGTATTCTCCAAAAGAAACTAAGTTACCTTTGGAATTTCCACGCATTTTGCCGCGGAATTGTTTTCGGTATTTGGTACGACTTGGTTGTAACATAGTTAGTTATTTAGATCTCAGATCTTAGATCTAAGATTATATTAAACATAAATAAACTTTAACTCCGATATATCCTGATCTGGTAAGAGATGGACATTCATGATAATCAATTTTTGATCGAATAGTACTGAGAGGAATTTTACCTTCAGAAAATTTTTCCCGACGACCAATTTCAG
>CAZLCB010000021.1:0-12272 GCA_964558195.1 uncultured Gammaproteobacteria bacterium | reverse complement strand
CCGATTCAGAAAACGTAGTTTTAAGTTCAGAACATTCCGGTTTTGAATGGTTAGAAGCAAATCAAATAATTTCTGATACCAAATACCCCGATTGGTTAAGAGAAACTATAGAAAAAGCAAATAAGCTTAATATTTAGAAGTTTATTTTATTTGCTAATTTACCCCTTTTCCTTGCCTTTTAATCTTCATGTTTAATTAAAAAATCCTTTCTCTAACTTTTTTCAAAGCAAATCAAAGAATACACATTTAACACCATATATGTTATTCTAACTCAAACTACATGGTAGCAAGGCAGCCGAACACAGATTCGGACCATTAAAACTTGCAACGGTAGCAGGTCAGCCATCCCACGAGATGGACCGATAAAACCTGTATATGGATAAACAACAAGTAAAATCAGCAGAGAAAAATATACTTTCCTTATTAAAATTGTTTGGAGAAGATACTAATCGCGATGGACTTAAAGAAACCCCAAAAAGAGTAATAAAGATGTATGGGGAACTATTGGAAGGTTACACTAAAGACGAAGCTGCAATATTTAAAACCTTCAATAGTAACGGATATCACGATTTAGTTACGGTTAGTAATATCGATTTTTATTCTTTATGTGAACACCACATGATCCCTTTTTTTGGAAAAGTTCATATTGGCTATCTACCAAACGGGAAAGTATTAGGATTATCAAAATTTGCCAGATTAACAGAACTTTATTCCCGTCGATTACAAACTCAAGAAAATATTACTCTACAAATCGCTAACTCAATTGAAAAATTCCTTAAGCCTGAAGGTTTAATTGTGGTCATTGAAGCCCAACATCTATGCATAAGCATGAGGGGAATTAAGAAAAAAGGTTTTATCACCACGACCACTATTGCTCGAGGCACACTTAAAAAAGAAAAAAGATTAATAGATCAATTTTATCGGGATATCGCTAATTATTCATTAAAAATAAAACAATGATTGTAGTTAAACAGATTGAGTGGGATATGGGTCATAGAGTAATGAATCATAATTCTAAATGTAAAAATATCCATGGACATAGATACAAAGCAGAAATAGCCTTGAAAGGAAATCTAATCAGTAACAAAGGAAATTCCAGTGAAGGCATGGTTATCGATTTTGGAGATATAAAAAAAATTGCTATGGAAAAAGTGCACGATGTCCTTGATCATGGTTTCATGGTATGGGAAAAAGATAAAATTCTTTTAAAATTTTTTGAAGAAAATAAAGAATTTAAAAAAATAATTGTACCTTTTACCTCAACAGCAGAAAATATTGCTAAATGGATTTTTGAACAATTAGATACTGAATTTGAAGACAAATTTAAAACTGGGCTCAAACTCAAATGGGTAAAACTATGGGAAACACCCACTGGTTACGTTGTTTACAAAAATAATGAACACAAATTATCAACCAGATCGGGATGATCTGGCAAGAATCACTAAAAAAAAGAATCATTTTAAAGTAAGTGGTGATAAAGTTTTTGCCACATTTCAAGGAGAAGGTCTTTTTGAATCAGAAGGTGGAACTGCTGGTTGTCCGGCAGTTTTCTTAAGATTACAATTTTGTAATCTTCATTGTGGCCAAAAAAGTGGTTGGAAATGTGACACAGGATATACTTGGGATACTAGTCGAGAAGAATATTGGAAAGAGCCAGAAAATTGGACTGTTAACAAAACAAAATCAGCAATTGAAAAATCCTGGAATGAAAAATTTGCAGATATTAATCCAAAAAGAAAAAGAGTAGTTATAACTGGTGGTGAACCATTATTACAACAAAATTTAATTATCAAATTGGTCAAAATAATGCCAGAATGGACATTTGAAATCGAAACAAATGGAACAATTTTACCAAATGAAGACCTTATAAGTTGTCAAATTAATTGCTCTCCTAAACTGGAAAATAGTGGTAATGAAAAGCAGCTTAGATATCAACCCCAAGTTTTGAAAATTATTAACAAATGGCCTGTTAGTTGGTTCAAATTTGTGGCTAACAGAGAAAAAGATATCGATGAAATCGAAGAAATGGCAACGGCTTGTCAACTAAAACCAGAAAAAATATTAATTATGCCAGAAGGGTTAACTAAAGAGGTGGTGGCAGAACACCGAAAAATAATTGAAAAAATAATATCGAAAAAAAAGTGGAGGATTATTGAAAGGAATCAATTAATATGGTTTGGACCAAAAAGGAAAACATAATGAATAACAATAATTTAATTGGTTGGATAGATAATCAAGAAGTAACCCAAAAAGAAGTTATTTCAGAGAATAACCTTGACATACAGTGGGATGATCAAACTAAATGGGCAGTTTTACTTACTCTCGCTGGATACAAAGAAAGTAATTTTATTCATGTAAATGGTAATAATTTTTTTGATAAATCTAGTTTAGACGAGTTTGGTAGTTTTATATTAAACGACACTAGAGCTGCTCCAAGACATTTTGATATTAAAACATCATTCAAAGATATAAATTATTCCAAAATACCTAATAATTTGAATAACGATAAATTTGACTCACTATTATCTTTTAGTGGAGGTATAGACAGCACCGCTGGATTATTATTAGAACTAGCAAGGAACAAAAAACCTCTCCCTCTTTGGATAGGGTTTGGCCAAAAAAACGAAAATGACGAGATGAAAATCATAGCTAATATATCCTCAAAACTTGGCATAGAAGTGAAAAAGATTAGAATAAATTTTAAAGAATATGTCGATTCTGGATGGTCAAGGTGGAAATTGGGAATAATTCCAGCAAGAAACTATTTATTTGCCTCACTGGCTGCTAATTTGGTTAATAAATTAATAAATAAAAAATCACGAATTTTAATTTGTGCTCACAAAGAAGAAATAACACCCATAAACACTGATAAAAGTGAGAAATTCTTTGAGACAAGTTCAAAGATTTTTTCTGATTATTATAAAAAAGACATCAGTGTTGAAACCCCTTTTAGGTGGTTTACCAAACCAGAAATTGTGTCTATTTGGCACAGGCAATGGGAAGGTAAATTCAAAATTAAACCACAAGATACTGTAAGTTGTTATTTTGGTAATAATTGCGGAGTGTGTAAGGCGTGTATAAACAGAGCTATTGCCTTTACCTGTGCTGGCGTTGATATTGAAAACTTTATTGAAAATCCATTTATGGATAAGCAATCAATTATTAAAGATAGTTATCTAAAAAGGTTTGATATCCTAGAAAAGGAAAGAAAGTTAGACTTTTTATATGCACTAAAAACCAATAATCGCATTGTTCCTCAATACATCAAGAAGTTTTTAGACGAAAATTACGAAAAATATCAAGAGGAAATCAAGGATCGAATATTACATATTTCCACCATCAGTCTAGAATGAAAGAACTTTTCGTTTTTATCGATACAAATTGGGAAGTAAAAAAGTTTATATTAAACGCTTGGAAGAAAGCCATTCTTGTTTATAGTAAATATTTCTCTCTAGAAAAAAAGTACGAAATTATAACGGTTAATGATTTCGATAAATATTGCCATATAATTAGAGAAACTAGACCAAAATGGGGTGTAACAAAACAAAAATTTGAAAAAATTTTTATATATAATCCTATCGCCTGGACTGAAAAAGAAACCGGGCATAAACCAGCCGACATTGTTTCGAGTATAGTTCATCAATTATTCCATGTATATTGTTACAACCACAAATTAGAATTACCAAAGTGGCTAGAGGAAGGTATAGCAACCTATCTAAGCCAGGATTTTGACGGAGGACAAAAAGATAAAGACTTTCTGAAATTAAAAAAACAAAACACAGAAATTCCCGATTTACCAAATCTAAATAATGATTTTTCATCTCACAAAGATCATTCCTGGTCATATTTAAGTGCATACACTTTTATTAAGTACTTAATAAAAACGGAAGGACGGCAATACATTAAGAGAATACCCACAGAATATCAAAACAAAAATAAATTATTTAACAACAATATTTTATTAAAATGGAAGCAATTTTTAAAAGAACAATATGTATAAAAACAAATATATTTTAGGTCTTACTGGTTGGTATAACAGAAGTCACGATGCCACTGCCTGTATTGTAAAAAATGGCAAAATACTGGCGATGGTTGAGGAAGAGAGATTTCTTAGAAAAAAACATGCATACGACAAAACACCGTTATACGCCACATTATGGTGTTTAAATAAAATCGGTATTCAACTTGATGATATTGACATTGTTGCTATAGGTTGGGATTATAAAAAACTTTATAAAATCAATGGTATAGAAGATGAAAAATTAAATAATTTAGTTGAGGTTTTCTTCCCTAAAAAATATTTTAAATATTCTAAAACACCAAAAATTGAACTAATTGACCACCACTTAGCTCACGCAGCCTGTAGTTATTATCTTTCTGGCATGGATGAAGCGTCAATAATGATTATTGATGGACAAGGGGAAAATGTATCGGGAACTATGGCTGTTGGAAAGGGTAGCAATATTAAAATAATTAAAAAATTCCCTATTAAAGATTCACTGGGCTATTTTTATGAAGCTGTTAGCGAATTTATAGGTCTAGGTGCTGATGCCCCGGGTAAACTAATGGGCTTAGCCTCTTATGGAAGTCCACTACATAATTTCAATCAATTTCAGCTTACCAATGATGGTTATGAGACCTGCCTGTCCTTACCTGATATTAAAGAAAATTCATTAGATCAACAACAATTGGTAACTAGAGAATGGTTAAAAATTCTTGAATCCAAATTTGGTAAACAAACGAACTTAAAGCTAACTTTTCGTCCCTCATATGGAGATGTATTTCGAAATATAATCATAGAACAAATTCATAAAGATATCGCATCATCAGCTCAAAAAAAGTTAGAACAAGTTTTACTTCACTTAGTTAAAGTTATGGTTAAAAAGACGGGTATCAGAAATGTCTGCCTCGGTGGTGGAGTAGCACTAAATTGTTCGACAAATACCATAATTGCCAAATCAGAATATGTAGAAAAATATTTTGTTCCTCCCATGGCAAACGACATTGGTACAAGCGTCGGCGCCGCTCTTTATGTTGGTAAGATTAAATCTCCCGATGTATTAACTCATTCATATTATGGGCCGGAGTTTAGTAATAATGATATTAATCAAGTAATTAAAAGACTTGGCTGTAGATCTAAGAAAATTAATAACATATCAGAAAAAGTCGCCGATTTATTAACTAACGGTAAGATTGTATCCTGGTTTCAAGGTGCCTTAGAGGTAGGTCCCAGGGCGCTAGGAAACAGAAGTATATTAGCAAATCCGCGTTTAAAAATAACCAACCAAAATGTAAATTTAGCTAAAGAAAGAGAATTGTGGCGTCCTTTAGCTCCAAGTATTTTAGAAGAAAAAATTGACGATTATTTAGAAAATTCTTTTATATCTCCCTTTATGTTACACACTTTTCAGGTTAAAAAAGGAAAACAAAAAGAAATACCAGCAGTAACCCATATTGACGGATCGACCAGACCACAGACAGTAAATAAACAGGTAAACCCAAAATTTTACGAACTAATTAATAATTTTTATAAAAAAACAGGAACCCCCATGATTCTAAATACATCATATAACGGTGCCAAAGAACCGATAGTGTCGACTCCGCTTGATGCAATTATTTCATTTTACTCAAACTCAACCGACTTTTTAGCAATTGGGGATTACTTAATAGAAAAATGAAAATTACAGTACTAATTCCAGTATCTAACGATTTAAGAATTTTAAATTGTTTAAAAAGTATCGACGAAAAGGTAGAAATTATGATTTCTTTGAATAAACCAAGTACTGAACTGTTAAGGTTAATCAAAGACATTAAGGCAGGCACATACCCTGAATTATGTAATCTTCAAATTAACACATGTCAAATAGATTATCTAAGCATAGCTGGAGCTTACAACCAAGGTATAAAAGAAGCCAAATACGACAACATTCTTTTGATGGATTCTGATTGTACTTTTGAGAAAGGTACAATCAGAAAATTGTACAATAATTATCAAAGTAATCTATTGTCTAAAGGCCAAGTAGTATTTAATCGGAGTAACTGGATAAGTGGAGTAATAGCTCGGGCAAGAGAATTTCATACCTCTGATAAAATAAGCGCATATTCCCCACCACTTCTATTTAATAAAAAAATCATTAAATACATAGGTAAACATTATTTTCATCCAAATTTATGCTGGCTTGAAGACAGTGAATTTGATAATAGAGTCCAAAAAGCCGATCTAAAAATATCATATGACTCTACCGCCGTAGTTTATCATCCCGAACTAACCCTTTTGAAAGATCTTCGCAGTGCTTTTTGGTATGGAGTCGGTAAAAATATCGGAGTTAAATTCGGAATTCATAAAAAACCAACCGGTGTTTTTGGGAGTATTAATAAATATTTAAAAGAAGGAAAGAAAGCAAAAGGTTTAGCATCCGGATTATATCTAGTTTTATGGAAAATGACACTATTGCTAGGATATTTTACTCAAGATAAATTTACAATTAGACCTACTATAGACAAAACACTTTTAAACAAAACCAACTAGAGAATGTAGACGTCGAATTTGAAAAACCTCGGCATACCGACTATTCTCGTGCATTTCTCCACGATATTGATTTAAACCACCGATAGCTAGATCAAGATTAGACTTACTCAATTGGGACTTATAAAGAGAAAGAGCCTTCATTTTTCTATCAAACTGACCAGTAATGTCTTCAACTAGATTATAACTTGCCAGAGGTTTATGCACCTCATAAGAAATTAGTCCTGAAATTCGTCTGCGAATATTTGGAAGAGCGTTGAATCTCCAGTAACTTTCCATAACCAATTGAGCAGCAACTTTGTGTTCCTTGTCTGAATCTTGGTCATGACAACAAAACACTACATTTGGTGAAAACTCTGCAAAGACGGTATGTAATTGTTCAATATTTTCAGGACCACTGTTAAAACTTTGACCATTTAGTCTTAAGAAAAAGCGATCTCTAACTCCTAAAAAGTCACACACTTCATTAGCTTCCCTTTCACGAACATCTTCTTGTTTATCTCCCGACGATAAATAAAGTACTCCAACTCGGTGTTTTCTATCTATATATTTAATCATTGATCCACCACAACCAAGAATTTCGTCATCTGGATGAGGGGCAATTATTAAAATTTCTGACTTCATAGTTAGATATATTAATGTATGTTAACACGAAATATGTTTTTTTATATTTTCAATCAAATTCATTATTTTCCAGGTATTTATTTTGTTGTTATTTAAATATTTTTCTACCACTGAAGTTGAAAATAATTGATTATGCATAGATTCTTCAATCAGTTGTCTAATAAACTGAACATATTGTTTGTGTAGTAGATCAAAATTGGCAATCTTATTTTTAACCTCTTGATTTAAGCTGTAATTAAAAACAGGAATACCATTAATTATGTGTTTGGTTGGCAGATTCATTAACACGTTCATAATTTGTTTATCACTAAGCTTTCTGACTGAAAATACCCGCCTTATTTGTTGTTTTATAGAATTAGGCAGATGATATGTAATTAAATGGTAAATTCCGGGTATTTGGTTGTTAAATGAATACATAGAAATAGAATATTCATCTTTTAAATCAGCTAAATTTGACCCATGATCTTCAGCCAGAATATCTATTTTCGGTTTTGTTTTGCTGTGCAATATATTTTTATTATTATGAAAAATAAGATCTAGAGAAGCACGAATTGCAACTCCAACACCAACCTCATCATCTGGGATTAATATTCGTTTTAGCTCTCTCTCTTTCCCTAACTGTTTTACTATTGTTTCCTCCAGAACTGAATTATCAAACCAGTCGGACTTGTCTCTAGAGTGATATGTTTTTTGAGATCTATAACGACAAACAGGCATTTTTATAATCGGAGGGCAATCTATACCAAGATGTTGATACATTAGTTTAACAAGGCTAGACATATACATTCCAGAGTCTCCAATTGCTAATATTAGACTATAAGAATATTTTTTAGTTTGAATTAAATATTGGAGTGTTAGAAATATACAAGATAAACTTTGAAGTGATTTTTTAGATAAATCCATGGCAAACTATAACTTTTTACGCTATAATTTACAAGACAATACTATTGAAAAATATAACATACATACGACTTACCAAGTTCATATCTTTATAGGAATGAAAAAAACACTGATAGCGACACAAATAAATATATATCCATTAGAGATAAAAAGTTACACATGAAGGCCAATCAACAATATTTTGTGAAGGATTTTAAAACTAATCAGAACAGGCGAGGCTTCGATCGAGAAATAATTGCAAATAAACTATTTTCGGAATTTTCCGAACCGATTTTCAATGTTGAAAACAATAAGCTGAAAATTTATTATAAATATTTGATTCAACTAGACGAGCTAAACAACCAAGATTTGCACAGAATTGGAGAAATTTTAAATTTAATTCACACTAGGTGTAGTTTTACTTTTAATTATTGGACGAACTTTTTTTTCGATAAATATTCTTTAAATTCAAAACTATCCAATAAATTGAACGAAAAAAAACATAAGATAAAAAAGATTAGAGGAGGTTTTATCCATGGTGATTATAGGTTGAGGAATATACTTAAGACAAAAGAAGGAATTAAAATCGTTGATTGGGAATATTTTGGAATAAATTTTATATACTGGGATATTGCAATATTGATAGCTGATTTAAGACACAGACAATACCATAAAGAATTATTAAATCTAGATATAAAACATTTTTTTAATGGATATGGGACTTCTTTAACCCAAGAAGAAAAAGATTTTTCTATGTATTTAGGTGCTGTTGATATTATTATTGATCACTTATTCCCAAACAAAAAAGAAAAATCTCCTATCCCAAAGGACCTGTATAACAATTTTTGCTTCGAAGAAAGAGAATATCTTATTAATTACTAAAGATTATCGATAGCCACCGCCAACTGACGAACCTCTTGATTATCCAAACGGCCAAAAGGCTTACTCAGAATTTGTCTTGGTAATTGAATTCTCTCCGAAAGTCGACTTGTTCTTACAGATCCATTGTCCCTAGTCTTTCTTTCATCAATTACTCTTGTATTATAAGATATTGCCATCTGTCTTAATTCATTTCGTGTTTGGCGACGATTAAAACGATGAGTTCCTTCCTTTCCCCTTACTTTTCCATCCTCAGAGTCAATTGACAAACTATCTAATACTTTTGATAAAGATAAATTACCAGTTGCACTTGCAACAATACTTCTTCTAACTAAAAAAGGCAACAATCTACCATTTTTAGGGTATTCAGAATATGTTAAAGAGACAATATCGGAATCAGTTCTTGGTACTGGCCAAAAACATTTTCTTGGTACATGAGTCTTTCTACCGATATCAAATACACTAGCTACAAAAGACATTCTTGTGTATCGGTCACTCCTTGGATCCAAGACAGCCATTGTTTCAGCAAGTCGACCACCCACTAAAAGTGTAATATCCTCCAGCCTGGAAGATATTCCCGCCAACATGGTTAATAGTGGTTCCGAAATGTGAAAAGGAATATTTCCAATTACCTGATGTCTTGCTTCTACATCACTATTAATCCACCCTTCATAATCGAAGACTAAAGCATTTTGATTCAATATTTTTACATTCGGACAATCCCTTAGTAAAACTTTTTGGGCTTCAGAAAATCCCGGAAATATTTCAATACCTACAACTTCAGCTGCTCTCCTTGCAATTCCAACAGTGAGATTTCCTGGACCACAACCAATTTCAACTACATCAGCTCCGTTAATAGTCGAGGTAACAAATTTTTGTATCATTCCCGGGTCAACTAAAAAATTCTGACCTAATTTTTCAACTGGTTTAAACCCCAACAATCCTTTTAACTGTTCTTCGTCCACACACTGATAAGGTAACTCGGTACGCATCACCCTATTGTATTACAATATAGGATTATTGTATATAAACAATGCTCAATGTTTTATAATACATGTAATGATTTCCGAAACCAAGTTACAACAAAAAATCGAAAATATTTCTCAAAAGCTCGAATTAAGAAATATAACCATAATTAAGTTTCTAAAACTAATTAGCTCGCAGTCAAATATGACCAGTCAGGTCTTAATCAGAAAAACAGGCTTACCTCAATCCCATTTATACCGATTAATTCAAGAATTCTCCGATATTTTGAGTCCAAAAAATAAATTTATCTCTATTAATAAAGAGTTTTCCAATCAAGTCTCCCTATACGTAAAAAAAACAATTCTTGAGAACAATCTTCACAATCAAAAATTAGCTACAATTATCAAAGAAATACTTAAAGATATCCAACCAATAAGACCCAAACCAAATCGCGATCTTGATCAGTTCAATGCTACCATTGCCACCACCATCAAGCGAATTATTAAACTAAATAAAAACGGAGATCTTCATAATAAAAAGATTGCATTTTTAGGAGACGACGATCTAGATTCAGTAGGAGCCGCCTTAAGTCATCTATGCAACAAAGTAACCGTTTTTGAAATTGATGACCGACTAAACAAACTTATAACAAAAATTAATGAAGAAAACGATCTGGATATCGAAGTAGTTAAGCAAGATCTTCGTCAATCACTCGATGATAAATATTTAAACAAGTACGATATAGTGTTTACAGATCCTCCTTATACCAAAGAAGGCATTAATCTTTTCTTAAATCAAGCAATAAAATTAATAAAAAAAAGTTATTTAGGAAGGATCTATTTATGTTATGGCAACAGTGACAGAGCCAGAGAGAGGGAAATAGAAATTCAAAATTTAATTCTCCAGCACAATTTAATCATCAAATCAAAACATTACCAATTCAATAAATATCATGGAGCCCAAAGTATTGGTTCTCAAAGTTCATTATATGTATTAGATTGGACTCCTGCCACCAAAATTATCCAATCAGATTTTATAAAAATTTACACAAATGATTAATTTCCCTTTTTTCCAACACTGTACTATAAAGATAATTTTTCAATCACAAACTGTTATCGATGAAAAATTAGTCAACAAAGTCGCTAATTTATTGATAACTATCATGACTCTAAAGGTTGTCAGTCGGGGAAAATACCAGTTTACCAACCATGGTCTAACCAAATTTTGGATCTTATCACAATCCCATCTGATAGTTCATTCTTGGCCTGAAAATAATGCCCTACACATAGATTTAATGACCTGTAGTCCTGTAGATTTTAATCAAAAAACAATCAAAAGTAGTTTTGTTTTACTACCCATAAAAGATATAATCGTAACAAAATTAAAGTATTAATCACCATAAATCTTACTTTCCAAATCCCTTTACCAATTTTTCCAACTCTTCTCTCGGCTTATCACTACACACCACATTACTAGCTACCAACACTCCCTTTGCTCCCATTTTGAGTGCCACCCTGACATCTTCCTCACTCTTTACTCCTGCTCCGGCCAGTAGGGGAATCCCACCACTTGCCTCTACCGCCCTTTTTATTGCTTCCGGTTGTTCACTCGATACCGATGCCGTTTTACTGGCAATCAAATGTTTGGGTTCATAGGCCAAAAAACTTACTTTTGTTCTTCTTGCCCATTTTTCAATTTGTCCAATCGATTTTACACACAGTACTGTTTCAAACCCCTCTGGTGCCACTTTCAAAGTTTTAAATATAGTCCCTTTTTTCTTAGAATTTTCACTATGGTTTAGTAGTGACCCCTTTATTCCCAGCTCCATTGCTTGTTTTGCCGACACCATTCCCGTAAATCTACCCTCATCATACTCATCATAATCCTGTAAAAACACTTCTACCCCTGTTTTCAACAATTCCACTGCCATCAGTGCCGGACTGGCCACAATTATTCTTACCCCGCTCTCCTTGGCTACATCCCTGCAAATTTCAGCCAATTTTACTGCCTTTTCTCCAAAAGCTTCTTTGTATATTTTTAGGTTAACTATAATCATCTTATCTTATATAAATCTACTACCCTGGAAATTCCCGCAAACAATGCTGCCTCATTTTCTTCATCCCAATTTCCTCCATTTATTGCCGCCTCCAGGTACTTTGATAATTCATCATTTAGTCCGTCATCCCATGTCCGGCTACTTGGCCAACCCGATACCGATTTATCCGCTGTTTCCACAAAAGTAGCTAGTTTCTTATTCTCCATTAATTTGCTGGCCATTGATTTTCTGGGATATATCTCCCCAAATAGTCTGATTTGCGATGCCGCTAAATAGAAATCCGACAGTCCTTCTTCCGATGCCAAAAATTCCAAAAACTTCCAGGCATATTCTTTATTTGGA
>CAZLCB010000020.1:0-13255 GCA_964558195.1 uncultured Gammaproteobacteria bacterium | reverse complement strand
AAATGGAGAGTGATTTTTATTTGGAGAGCATAGAAAAATTGGAAAAACAAAGACAAATACTAAAAAAGAGATTAGATGCGATTTATGTAGATAAAATTGATGGAAAGATTACCGAGGTTTACTATAATCAAAAATTTAAAGAATTTTCTGACGAATTGTCTAGTTTAGATAAAGATATTGCTAAACATACGAAAGCGACAACCGAAGATCAAAACAAAAGGGCGACATTATATGAAATGGCTCAAAGCGGAGAAGAAAAATATAGAAACAATAAAGAACCGAGTAAAAGACGAGAATTGATGAGAATGGCCTTTAAAGAATTGGAACTTGATGGAGAAAAAGTTATTTTTAAATTAGATGATGAATATAAATTGGTTAAAAGTTTGGCAAAACAAACCAATAGTTCGAATTTGGGAAATTTAATAGATTCTGGTGATAAGATTTTCGAACAGTATGATTTAACGAAAGTTTCCAAATATTATGCTGTTTCACAACCCGAATGTTCCGTTTTGCTCCCCCGCGTGGACTCGAACCACGGACCGATCGCTTACAAGAGACCCTAAAATTTCTAATAGGCTTGGACTATATCATATTCCTAAAAATAGGAACTCGGGCGCTAAATGGTGTAATCACCTAGTCTCTGAACCTTGAACGTACAATTTTGTGAAACAAAATGTTACGTCCCTTGGCTGCGGGTTGTCATAATCCGAAAATTCGGACCTTAGATTTCACGCAATTCACCCAATTTTTCAAATTTGATTACTCAAATAAGCTGCTAATTTCGTAACAGGCGAGCGCTCTACCGACTGAGCTACAGGGGAAAGTTGATTAATTAATAATTAAAAATTAATAATTACTAATTAAGATTTAAAAGTGCAGTGCAGGAATTATATCATTGAAATCATTGAGATAAAATACCTTTTATCCAACCTAAAATAAGGCGTAATTTTGCTGTATTATAAAATCTAATTTTGATGATACCAAACTGATGAATATTTTTCCTAATCTTATGGCTATTTGGTTTATTTTTAGCAAAATAAGTCCTACCAAATTGTGAGGCGTTTATTTGTAATAAATTGACCCAAAATTCTACTGCTTTCGATTCGTTTAAATTGTCATGTAACCAAAGGTTAAATTTAAGTTGGTTTTTATCAATACGACAAAATTCACAAATCCAACTAACCATAAATTTAATAGTTATTGGATCAGCATTGGTAAGTTCGACAGCGTTACCAGTTTTTGACCCTTCACCTTGGTATAAACTTATACCGGCAATAAATTTATCGCGCTGAGACAACTTACCAACTTGGGCAATTCCTTGATTTAATAAATCTTTTTCTTGCTTTTTACGTTTATTTTTATTTGATTTGGCGCCTAAGATAGAGGCTTTTGTTAGACCGTTGATTTTATTTTTTAATAAATGGTTTATTTGAGTTTTGGTTAATTCAATATTTTTACAGTATTTGGAAATAGTACTTTTTGATGTTTTAGTAGCTTTTTCAATTTCTCGATAAGATAAACCCTGCTGACGCAATTTTTGGATTTTTTGTTTATTTTCTAAGTTTCCATAATACCCCATGAATTAATTATAATTAAAAAACCACAGTATTAAAGGCTTTGCTTATTATTTTTATAAATTGCAGCTGGTATAATAATACCCATGAAATTAATTATCGTCAGACACGGGGAAACTGTGGCTAATACTAAAAAAATTGTGCAAGGCAGAGAAAGTAATAAATTGACGGAAAAAGGTAAACAACAAGCTAGAGAGGTAGGTAAACAACTAAAAAAACACAAAATTGATATGGTATTTTGTTCACCATTGGATAGATGTGTGGAAACACTGGAAAATATTATGATGGAATGTGAGATTGAAGCAGAAATTTTTATATGTAATTTGTTGGAAGAGAGATTTATGGGTGAATATGTGGGTTCGAGTTTGGACGACATAAATTGGAAAGAAATTGATGAAGACAATAAAATTAATCGAGAAATGGGTGTAGAAAGTTTGGTTGATTTTAGAAAAAGAGTGGAATTGTTTATGGAGGACTTAAAATTAGAAGATGAAGATAAAACTGTGTTAGTAGTGAGTCATGCCGGGCCAATTGAAATAATGGTAAATAAAATTACCGGTAAAGATGTGGAAATTAAAAATGCCCAAGTGATAGAACTGGATTACGAAACGGCGTTAGAATTTTAAGTGTTTTTATAAAAACTACTCGAGATAATCTTGTAACTTTTTTCTCCTCGATGGGTGTCTTAATTTTCTTAGTGCTTTGGCTTCGATTTGACGAATACGCTCGCGAGTGACATTGAAAATTTTGCCAACTTCTTCGAGAGTTTTTGGGGTCTCGCCCATTAAACCAAAACGGAGAGACAAAACTTTGGTTTCTCGTTCGTCGAGAGACGATAAAACTTCTTCGATAGATTCACGGAGTAATTCTTTGCTGGTTTCTTCGTAAGGAGACAATTGAGTGGTATCTTCGATAAAATCTCCCAAAAATGAGTCTTCATCGTCGCCAACCGGAGTAGAAAGTGAGGTAGTATCCTGAGAAATACGATAAATTTCTTCGACTTTATCAATAGAAATACCGACTTCGTCAGCAATTTGTTCGACAGTGGGTTCTTTGCCGAGTCTTTGGGTTAAAGCACGGGTGGCTTTGTAAACTTTGTTGATGGTCTCGACCATGTGAACTGGGATACGAATGGTTTTGGCTTGATCGGCAATGGCACGAGTAATAGCTTGGCGAATCCACCAAGTGGCATAGGTAGAAAATTTGAAACCACGGTGCCAATCGAATTTTTCGACGGCGCGCATAAGACCCTGGTTACCTTCCTGAACTAAATCGAGGAAAGTAAGTCCTCGACCAATATATTTTTTGGCGATAGAAACAACTAAACGTAAATTAGCATTGATAAGAGCTTCGCGGGAGAGAGTAGAACCTTTTTCGATATCCTTGGCTAGAGAAACTTCTTCTTCGAAAGTTAAAAGATTAATTTTACCGATTTCCTTAAGATACATGCGGACAGAATCGACATTACCTTTTTGAGTTAAAAGATTGAGAAGATCGAAAGAACTAGTTTTACTATTTTCTTTTTCGATGACTTCCTTGGATTCGACTTTGTCGAAAACATCGACTCCTCTTTCGAAAAGATAATCAAAAAGATTATCGACTTCATCAATGTGTTTTTCAGGTTCGGGAATTTGAGCTAAAACTTCATCGTTGGTCAAGTAGTGAAGCTTTTTGGCCTGGGCTAATAAGGTTTGTTTGATTTTGGAGAGGTTTAGGGTGGCAACCATAGCCTGTATTGTATACGAAATTAACGAATAAATCTAGCTTTTTTTGATTTGGACCTTGGATAACTCGAAAAGCAATCTATTATACTCCTTTTCGGCTTCGGCAAGTTGCTGATCATTACCAAGACTTTCGAGTTGAGCAATTTGAGCACTAATAAAATTTAGCCTATCTTTTAGGTAAAAAGAATCGAGGATAGCAACGGCTTTTTGAACTTCCAAAAGTCGTTGATGGGACTCGATGGGATTGGTGGTGGTTTCCATATAAATGAATTGAAAAACCGGTTTGATTTCGGCGGGAAGTAAATCTTCAAAGGATTTAGGATTGAAGTCGGTGATTTTTAAAAGATTTTCACCGATAATAAGGTAACGATGATCCTGAAGACGGGATAATTGAGAAGAAACTTTTTGGGCCACTTTGGCCGGATTTTTGGCACCAATAATGAGGGTTAATAAAAGCTCTTCGAATTTTTGGGTTTTTGAGGGTTCAATAATAGCGTTGGGTTTGGGAGTGGCGGCGTTGATGTCAAGACCGACATTGGATTTGGTGGGTGGAGGAGAAATTTTGGGGATTTTTTGGGCTTCCTCTAAAATAGCTTGGTAATCAGAACCAATTTCGTTGGCTAATTTTTTGAGATAGTCGGAACGAATGACAGAATTTTTAATTTTGACTAAAAATGGTAGGACAATATTTAATATCTCTTTTTTACCTTTGATGGTGTCGGGGTTATTAATTCTTATTTGGGACTGGATAATAAAATCCCAGATAGAAA
The DNA here is from genome assembly GCA_964558195.1 of uncultured Gammaproteobacteria bacterium. Classification (GTDB taxonomy): domain Bacteria; phylum Patescibacteriota; class Microgenomatia; order UBA12405; family UBA12405; genus WARW01. The sequence continues at coordinate 9,187 of CAZLCB010000020.1, read as the reverse complement.
CAGTTTGGTCGAGTTGGGTTTTGAAAAATTCAACATCGCCACGGACAGCTTCGTCTGGGTCTTTATATTTTTCACCTAAAGTGAGAACTTTGATGTCAAACTCCATAGAATCGGCCAGTTCAATACTTTTTCTAGAGGCATTGGAACCGGCAAAATCGGAATCGAGACCAAGAATGAGAGTGTCGGTATAGCGGCGAAGAAGTTGAAGTTGTTCTTCGGTAAAAGCAGTGCCTTTGATAGCAACAATATTTTTGAAGCCGGCTTGAAAAGGTGAAATCATATCGAACTCACCTTCGGTAACAATGACGGCATTTTGTTGACGGATAAAATCTTTGGCGAGATGAAGACCAAAAAGATTAAAACTTTTGTGATAAATTTCGGTTTCGGGTGAATTGATATATTTGCCGGAGTCTTGATTTTTGGTGGTGGGCAACATCCGACCGGAAAAACCTAAAATGCGACCACGATAATCAGAAAGAGGAAAAGTGAGACGACCTTGAAAACGATCATAAATGCGGGAGTTATATTGACTTTTGCCAAAAGTGCCTGAGGCAATTAAATCATCGGTTTTATAACCTTTTTTGGTTAAAAAATTAACAGCAATGGCGGAATTTTCGGGTGAATAGCCTAAGCCAAATTGTTTAATGGTAGCCAAAGTTATTCCCCTTTTGAGAACATAATTAAGAGCACTTTTACCTAATGGATGGGTCAAAAGCATATATTGATAAAATTTTTCGACTTGAGCATTTAAATCGCTTAAAACTTTTTTACGAGAATCTTGTTTATTATCGAACTCACTTTTTTTGAGAACAATGCCAGCCATGGCGGCAAGCTCGGTTAGAGCCTCACGAAAATCGATACGTTCGTATTCTTGGACAAAAGTAAAAATATCGCCTGATTTACCACAACCAAAACATTTAAAAATTTGGAGTTCTTCTGATACGGTAAACGAGGGAGTTTTTTCGCCATGAAAAGGACAGCAGGCAATGTGATTGCGACCACGTTTTTTGAGGGGGGTGAAACGATTGATGACGTCGACAATATTGAGTTTTTGTTTTATTTCTTCGACCTGATTATCCACTGACTGATTATACCAATAAGCCAGTCAGATTATCAGTTTTTCAGCCTATCAGATTTAGACACACCCTACCTGCCGGCCGGTTGGAAAGGTGTTGAAAAATGAGGGCTTCAAGACAATAATTATTTGTGAATATTATTTTCTTTAATTCTGATATTGATAAATTTATTCAAAGCCTAAATAAATCGACTTATTCAAAAGTACTTCGCCACCTTAAACTTTTAGAAACTTACGGTCCTCGGTTAACCATGCCATATTCTAAACCAATATCGCGCAATTTATTTGAACTTCGAAGCAGAGGTAATCAAGAAATTCGTTTGTTTTATTGTTTCTATAAAAATCAAATTGTGATTTTGCATGGTTTTATTAAAAAATCTCAAAAAACTCCATCGAGAGAAATTAATTTAGCTTTACAAAGAATTTCCAACTTGCCATAATATAACATATATGTTATAAATAGTTATGAATAATAAATTTAACCCAACTTCATTCAAAGATTTTTTTGACAAATCGATGAAGGATTCTGAAATTAAGGATGAATATGATCGTCTGGGACCAGAGTATGAAATTATTAATGCTTTGATTAAAAAAAGAATTGCCAAAAAAATTTCTCAAAAAGATTTAGCGGCTAAAATCGGAACTAAACAATCGGCTCTTTCCCGTTTAGAATCTGGAACTTACAACCCTTCACTTCTTTTTTTAAAAAAAGTTGCTGCCGCCCTTGATTGTCAATTGCATATAACCTTAAAATAACTTTCTAAATCAAAACCCACCCGGCCCGCATCTGCGGGCCACCCTCCCTTGATCCTCCTTCGTCCTGTAGCGGCGGGACTACGGACGGACAAAGAAATGGAGGGTTTAAAAATAAGAATTATTTTCTTTTTAAAATTAGATAGACACTTTTGGCGGTGACACCATCGGGCCATTCGGGCCAATGACCAACCGTATAACCGTTATTTCCCCGACTGGTATCAATTTGCCAACCCCAATTTTTATAAATTTCTAAAGTTTTGGTATTGTGAGTGTAAATTCCTAATATCAAATCTCTATTTTGAGCAAAGTCTAAAACTTTTTGATAAAGTTTTTTGCCAAGACCTTGGTGTTGATAATCAGGAAGAACATAAAATCCGGAAAATTCGGCTTTATTTTTGTCAATAATTTTACACGTAGCCGAGGCAATTAATTTTTGATCATCAAAAACTAACCAAGTTTTCTGTTCAGAAGAATTGATTAATTTAGTAGCTAAATATTTTTGAGTATCAGGTGTGTTAAAAACTTGAGGAGAAAAACATTCTTTAGTTAACCCGATTTCAGAGTTAACATAGGCAGATTCATAAGTTTGTTGAAAAAGATTAGTATATAGTTTTAAGTCGGTTGGTTTGGCGAGACGAATAGAAAGATTCATTTAATGAGTGCGAGTAGTAATGAAGTCAATACAGGCGGAAAGGTGGGAACGGAAAGGCTCGTTTGATAAAAAAGTTAATTCATTATCGAAAATTTGACGAGATTGGTGTGAATAATCGTCGGCTAATTGGCGGGCAAAGTCGAGACTGCCACAAGCTTTCATTTGATCAATAACCCAGGTAACTTCGGCAGCAGTTTTTTGGGTTCGAGATTTGTTTAAAATCTCGATTAGTTTAATTTTGTTTTGAGAATCAATATTTTCTAATAAATGAATTAAGATAACGGTTCGTTTGCCTTCGTAAATATCGTTGCCGGCTTGAGATTTTTGGCCGGAAAAATCGGAAGTAAGATCGAGAAGATCGTCAATAATTTGGAAAGATTTGCCTAAGGCAAGGCCAAATTTATAGATTGAATTTAATTGGTCTGTGGTAGCGCCGGCCAGAATAGCTCCTAAACGCATAGGACCAGAAATAGTGTAGTAACAGGTTTTGCTTTCAGCAATTAATAAAACATCATCAATAGTAAGTTCATATCGATTATCTTCAATCCATTTAATTTCGATGGTTTGGCCTAAAATAGTTCGATTTAACATGGTAAAAAATTCTTGTTGAATTTGTTGAGTAATATTTTTGTCCAATAGAGAAAAATTTTGGGATAAAACTTGCCACATGAGAACATGAAGAGCATCGCCAGCATTGAGAGCCAAGTGATCACCATAAATTTTTTGGAGAGCCGGAGCGCCACGACGGCTGTCGGATTGGTCTTCGATATCATCGTGACTGAGAATCCAGTCTTCGGAAAGTTGCATAGCAGCGGCAGTAGGTAAAGATTTATCAAGAGAAAAACCCATAGATTGGGCAGTAAGTAAAACTAATGACGGACGAATATATTTCCCTTTTCTTTTAGGATAATCACTGACCATGGAAAAATGAAAATCGAGAATTGGTTGGTATTGAGATTGGAGGCGGCAAAATTCGGGATAATCTTTGACTTGATTAAGATTGGCTTCAATAAAAGGCCAAAGTATATTTTTGTAATTGTTTAAAACTTCAAGGAAATTAATTGGTGACGACATTAGTTTCTTCAACTTTTTTAACTCGAGAACCGAGAGAAACAATTTTACCAAAAGTATAGGGATAAATCATATACATAACTTCGAACATGGCGACGGAAAGTTCGAAAGCGGAAGGGATTTGATTGGTAATAAAGAAGGCACCAGCACCCAAAACAAAAGCGTTGCGAAGACTATTACGCATTTTTTCTTGGAAGACTTTTTTGACAATATTTTCGGGAATACCAGAAAGACGAGCTTCTTTGGCAGCTAAGGAATTACCTTTGTAACCGGCATGAATAGTAGTAATAAAAGTACCGACAGCAGTGACAAAATTCATGGGAGTGTTTTGGCGAGTAAGATCAATTTTAAACATTAGTCCGGCAAAAGCGGTAGGAAAATGGCGAAGAAGATAAATTAGACCAATAATTAGGACACCACTGAAACCTCCAATAGTAGCTAAAAGGCGGTTATAACGGATGCGGGCATAAAGGATTTTTTGATTTTTTTTGAAAAGAAAACGGACCAAACGCCAAACAAGTCGAAGACCAATAAGGAATAAGATAAAACTACCGATAACCATAAAAATAGTATTCCAATCAACAGCAGTAGTTTGAGTAACTTTGAAAAAAGGAAAGGGGAAAATAGTACCTTGAAGTGGATAGTTTGGATATGGAACCCATTGGTAGAGCAGGTTGTGGTCGAGGGGTTTATTGTAAAAATCGATTAAAAAGATACGTCCGGCGGAAAAAAAAGCGATGGCGTTGACAAAGAAATTGAAAATATAGTAGACGATAGCAGAATTACCTTCGCGAACTTTTTTGGTAAAGACTAATTGCTGTTGGTTGGATTCCATCTTGTCGAGATCATCTTCGAAGTCTTTGAGGGGCTGATCCATAGCATTACCAATAAGGCGAAGAGGGATAAAAATAATATTTTGGAGAACACCAATAAGAAGTACTGAAACCCAAACTTGACGAGTAACAAAGTAAAGAGAGAAAAAGAGACTGGCATAAAGACGAAAACTGCCACCACGAAAAAACCAAACAAAAAGATAGATTAAGAAGATTAAGAGAAAAGTAGTAAGAAAAGGAAGAAACTTACGACTGTTGTCGATATGACGGACTTGAGATAAAGTTGACTGGTTTTCTACCATTGGTTAATTATACAATCTAATTTATACTGTAATTATGCCAGAAAATAGAGAGCGGATTGTCCCACAAGAAACTATTGATAAACAGCCAAAAAGTCAGGAAGTATCGGCGGTAATGGTCGATTTACAAAAAGAAAAAGATATTCCGATTCCACGAGAAGTGAAAACATGGATGCAAAAAGTGGAAGAAGACCCGGTATTGGGCCAGAATAATCAAAAAATAAAAGGTGACGATGATTCGGTGCTGCAGCCGATTGCCACAACGGTAACAAAAATTACTTTACCTAGCGATAAAAAAACATTTACAGGTGGGTTTGATAAACCAGTAGATAGTGCTTGGAAATGGTTATCAACATTCATACTTAGAATTATTAAAAAAAATGAAGGTAAGGTAAAATTTAAAGAGGAATGAACGAATCAATATTATTGGATTTTTTAAATACTGCAATATCGGTTTTAGTACTGACAGTGTTGATTAGTGGGTTACTCTTTTTGGTAATATGGGGACTAGCGTTGTGGTTTAAATGGAAAGATAGGGAAGAAAAATCACTTAAACAGGTAAATTTAATGGTGGCGGTACCCCAAGATAATGAAGTCAAAATTGATGCTATGGAGCAGATTTTGAATTCGTTTGGGAGTATGTATAAAAGTGCTAAGGTAAAGATTTTTCAGTCGTTTATTGGTCAACCAAGTGCATCATTGGAAATTGTGGGAACCGACGAAGATATTAAATTTTACGTATCTATACCAGAAAAATATCAAGATTTGATTGAAAAACAAATATATAGCGTTTACGCTGGAGCAGATATTAAGGTAGTAGAAGAACCAAATATTTATACTAAAGATGGAGTAGTGGAATATGCGTGGTTGGGATTGAAGAAACTCCCCCACTATCCATTGAAGAGTTATAAAGAAATTTCGACAGATCCGTTAGCGGCAATAACTTCGGCATTATCAAAATTAAATAAAGACGAAACGGTGGCCATACAATTAGTGATCACTCCAACAGATGGCTCATGGGCTAAGATAGGTAAAAGTTTTATTAGTAGTACTAAGAAAAGTGAATCAAATCCAGAAAAGGCTTCTTACAAAGTAGATGCGAAACAATTGGAGGCAATTGAACAAAAATGTAGCAAAACAGGATTAGAAACAGTAGTCAGAATTGTGGCAGTGGCACCAAATAAAGAAATTGCCAAAATGAATATATCGAATATTAAAGCGTGCTTTGGACAGTTTGAATCACCATGGAATAAATTTAGTAGTAAAAAAATCTACTTAAAGTCGATGTTTATGGAAGATTTTATTTATAAATATCCGGTAATGTTTTGGCTTAAACACAAAACTATCTTGTCGGTAGACGAGCTAGCATCAATTTTTCATTTACCAAACAAACAAATAGTGACCCCAAATATTTATTGGTTAAAAGCGAAAAAAGCACCAGCACCAGTAGATTCACCTCAAGAAGGTTTATATGTAGGAGACAATTTATATAGAGGAGTAACAAAGAAGTTTTGCATGAATCCAACAGATAGACAAAGACATTTTTATATAGTGGGACAAACTGGTGTGGGTAAATCGTGGTTGTTGGCAGATATGGCCTTGCAAGATATTAAAGCAGGAAAAGGAGTTTGTTTTATTGATCCACATGATACTTTTGAAAGTATTTTGGAAAGAATTCCACCAGAAAGAGTGGATGATGTGATTTATTTCGATCCATCGCAAACTGACAGACCAATGGGTTTTAATGTGATGGAATGTGAAAGCGAAGATCAGAAAGATTTTGTAACTTCGTCAATTATTAACTTGATGTATAAATTGTACGATCCTTATAAAACGGGAATCGTGGGTCCCCGATTTGAACATGCAATTCGTAATATTATGTTGACAGTAATGACTGAGCCAGGGGCAACATTTATTGAAATTGTTCGTTGTTTAACCGACCAAAGTTATGTGCAAGAATTATTACCAAAGGTAAAAGACCCTATGGTTAGGCGTTATTGGACTGATCAAATTGCGCAAACAAGTGACTTTCATAAATCGGAAGTGTTGGACTATATCGTGTCGAAATTCGGTCGATTTATCACTAATACGATGATGAGAAATATTATTGGTCAAAGCACTTCGTCGTTTAATTTCCGTCAGGCAATGGATGAAGGGAAAATTTTGATCATCAATTTGGCTAAAGGAACGATTGGTGAGGAAAATTCAGCTTTCTTGGGTTTAGTATTGATCCCAAAAATATTGATCGCCGCTATGAGCCGACAAAATGTACCAGAAGAAAAAAGACGAGACTTTTATTTATATGTGGACGAGTTCCAAAACTTTGCCACTCAGGATTTCGCGGTGATTTTGTCTGAGGCAAGGAAATATCACTTAAATTTGACGGTGGCCAATCAATTTATTTCACAAATGGATGATGAAGTTAAAAATGCTGTTTTTGGAAACGTTGGTACTATTGCTAGTTTCAGATTAGGTATTTCGGACGCTGGTTTTTTGACCAAACAATTTCAGCCAGAATTCGGGGAGCATGATTTGTTGAATTTAGGTACCGGAGAAATTTATTTAAAAACTATGGTTAACGGAATACCAAAAGACCCATTCTCGCTAAAAGTGGCGGCAGTAGAAAAGAAAAAACCAGGTAATCCAAAGATGGCGGAAATGATTAAACGCTTGTCAGCATTGAAATATGGTAGACCAAAAGCATTGGTAGAGGCAGAAATAGCACAGAGAGCAAGATTGTAATTAGTACTTTAGATAAAAAAATTACAATTCTTTTAGTTTAATTCCGCGGGATTCTTCTTTGGCTTCGATTAATTCTAAATATTTTTCGGTAGTAGAAATGCGTTTGTGACCAACAACTTGAGAAACAACGTCGATTGGGACACCGGATTTAAGTTGGAAGACAATAAAAGTGTTGCGAAGATCGTTAACTTTGATTTGTTTAAGATCGGCTTTGTTGAAAAAACGATTTAATAAACTACGGATGTTTCTGGCTAATAAAGTTTTACCAGTTTTGGTAACGAAAACATTTTTGGAACGACCAGGATAACGACCCTCGGTTAAATATTTTTGAAGGGCTAATTTGGCAGAATTATTTAACGGGACGGTTCGAGCCGGGTGGCTTTCGTAACTTTCAATAAAAATATCATTATCCTTAACATCGTCCATTTTTAAATTTTCGATTTCTTTGATACGAAGACCAGCTTGTAACATAAGTTCAACGATAGCTGTAGCTCGAGTATCATTGCGACAAGCATCACGAAGAGAACGATATTCAATTGGTTTTAAAATTTTTGGAGCATCATTTTCATATTTAGGGTGTTTGACTTCGATAGAAGGATCAATTTCAAGTAAACCTTCGTTTTTTAAGAAAGAGAAAAAGTTTTTGATAGAGTTAAGTTTACGGGAAATAGATTTGGCGGTATATTCGTTTTTGGCTAAATCTTCTTTAAAATTGTTGATATGATCAGGAGTAATAGCATTAATATCACTAATACCTTTGGCTGATAAAAAAGCAAATAACTGGTTGATGTCTCCTTTGTAGGCTACAATAGTATTTGTGGACTTGCCCTTTTGGGTAAGCGCCTGAGTGAACGTATTTAGCGAACTATTAAAAGATAATTCAGTCATAAATTTTGGATTACTAAAACGGCTTATAATAACACAAATTAGGACAAATTACAAACAAGGATGAAAAGAACAAAAAACTTAGCTTTGATAATACTATCAATAATTGTTTTATTATCGACATTTTTTAATGTTCTGAATCAGTATAACACTTTAAGAATGGCGAAGCAGAAAAACGAGGAACTTAAGGTAAGTTTGGAAAAAATGAAAATTAAAAAACAGCAATTGATTAAAAAAATAGAATACGCGACAACAAGTGCTTATATTGACCAGCAAAAAAGAGAATTATTAGCTTTGGGAACTGAAGGCGATGTTTGGCTGGATTTGGTAAAAAACGAGGAAAAGATAGAATATAAACCGGAAATTACTGAGGTAAAGATGGAAACAAATTGGGAAAAGTGGATAAGCCTGTTTACTCAATAAAAAACTTGTGCTAAACTTCCAGAACTTAAGTCGCCTACGCTTAAAGCTACGGCGGACCAAAGTAACATGCGGGGTAGTGTACGGCTGCACGTGAGGCTCATAATCTCACAGGCCTGGTTCAACTCCAGGCCCCGCAACAACGTAATTCCGATAAATCGGAAAACGTTGCTTCGCTTTCAAATAAAGCGGACCCTGTTTTTTGAAACAAAGAGGTCGTCATTAATTTGACGGCTTTTTTGTATCAAATCCCCTTTTAAACCCACTCCGTTTCACGGACCTCCCTTAAAAAGGGAGTCTAAAACTCTAAAGGCGGGCAAACAAGACGGGTAAAAACAAATGAGATTTATTTGGAGAATATTAGGTAATATTTGGTATAATTCGAAGTACATTAAGGCAGGGTAGCTCAGCTGGTTAGAGCGTAGCATTCATAACGCTAAGGTCGCGGGTTCGA
>CAZLCB010000019.1:0-13792 GCA_964558195.1 uncultured Gammaproteobacteria bacterium | reverse complement strand
AAGGGTTTTGGAATGTCTTTTACAATAAAACCGAATTATGCAGACGCATATCATAATCAAGCAAATATTTTTTATAAAATAGGACGATATGATTTGGCTAGGTCGAGTTATGAGAGGGCTATTGCATATAATCCAGGTCTTTATCAGACGTATTTAACTTTAATACAATTAGATGTAATAGAAAAAAATAAAACGGAATTATTGAGGCATGTTGATCAGTTAAATAAAGTTAAACCAGGTGATTTGCAATCGGCATATATTACAACGTTGGCTTATATTAATATCGGAATGATGGATGAGGCAAAGAATTTATCGGCTTTGATGTATCAACAATTCCCTAATATTCCTGAAATTAGGAGTCTATATTTAAAGATGGTTGATTTGGAAGCAACTTCAAGTAATAAAATAAAAGAGTAACCGATCTAGATAGATCGGTAAAATTTTATTAGATTAAGGGTGAGGTATTCTACAGAAAAGTGGTTTTTGGCTTTTTCTAGTCGGTGTGAATATTTTTGTTGAGTATCTGGATTATTTAGAAATTCAACTGTTTTTTTAGCTAGAATTTTGAGATTTTTACTAGTGATGGCACATTTTTCTTTTTTGAGACTGTTAGAAGCTTCACTGTTGCCGTCGTTAATGGCAGTGACTAAATTAGAACCCATATATGAACCAATTCTGATAGGATAATTGGCTTGTTCACAAATACCATCACCGGAAAGAAATAAAGCTGCGTCGGCGGTATATAAATATTCTTTATTAGTGATATAGCCAAGGTTGATAATATTTGAGAATATTTTTGGGTCAATTTTCCCTTCTAGATGATCACGTTTATAAATATCTTCGGGGTTGAAGTTACAGAGTAATTTGATGGAAGGATCAAGTTTAACAATATATTCAAAAGTTTTGAAAAATTTGTAAGGTCGATTGGCACCAAAGGTATTACCGTAAGCAAAAAGATATTTTGTTTTTGGATCTAGTTTTAGTTTTTGGCGATATTGAAGTTTGTCTTGAGGGTTAAACTCTGAAAAATCGGTACCATTGATAACCTTAATAATTTTTTTGGCGCCACGTTTTTTGAGAAGTTTAGTTAAAGCATCACTAGTGACACAATAATTTTTGAAATATTTGGGTAATTTATGTTCGCAAAAGTAAATGTATTGTTTGAGAGGGAATTTAGCCGGAAAAGTGTCTTCGAATATTTCATCCCAATCCATAACAATTTTTTTACCTAAGATTTTTAAAATAATAGCCGGGATATTTGATTCAAACTGCATGGGCATAGCGGCATGAATAACGTCGTAGCGTTTGAATAAACCAAAACAGGTAGCAATAAAGCCCCGTAAAATACGTCCATTAATATAAAAGTTGACATAAAGACGAGGGAGTTGGTAGAGGGTTAGATTTTTTTCGATAATTTTTTTTTCGATTTTAGGAAAAAATTTTTGATTACTACCAACAAGTAAGTCAACTTTGACGCCATTTCTAGCTAATCCCTTACAAATATTGAGGGCCCGAAAGTAACCACCAAAATTGACAAAACATGGTTCGATAAAAAGAATTTTCATATTAACCTATTAAAAGGTTTAAAACAGCTTTAGGATTTTTAAAACTGTATTTTAAATAATATTTTATATTCTGAATAGTTGCCAGACGTTTGATTTTTAAAATCATATTTAAATATTTTTTATCGTGACGTTTTTCAAGATTTAAAAATAAATGGTCGTCGAGAAAATCGAATGGGTCTTTTTTCCAAAATTGGAAACAAGCTTTTAGAGGGATTTCGGTATAAATACGATCAAGATCCATGTGATCAGAAACTAAATTGTGTTCCTGACAAAATTGCCACATTTTAGTACCTGGGTAAGCGGCTAGGAGATAAATATTACTAACATCGAGTGGGTATTTTTTCATGGTATTGTAGGTAATTTTAAGATCTTCTATAGTTTCTGTAGGACTACCGACAATAAAACCAGCGGTAACATCAATACCATATTTTTTACAAAGTCTAACAGTTTTTAGGTTATCTTCGACTTGGACAGAGTGAACTTTGAGATAATCAAGCATTTTGGGACTGTAAGTTTCAAAACCAAAAGAAAGACGTTTGAAGTTGATACTTTTTAGAGCTTTAATAACTTTTTCATCGGCTAAATTCGATCTGGCTTGGCCGATAAAAGTAATAGTTTTGTGCCAACCGCGTTTTTTAATTTCTTTGGCTAATTCTATAATTCTTTCTTTGGGGGCAATGAATAAATCGTCCCAGAAAGTAATACCATCAACATGATAAGTATTAATAAGGTGTTCCATTTCTTTGATGACGTAGTCAACAGAATGAAAACGAAATCTACCCCAGTGAGCAGATAAGGAACAATAAATACAGTGATAAGGACAACCGCGCGAGGTGGTAATAATCATCATTCGTTTGATATTGTAAAAATTTTTGTGATTTTGAAGATAATTTTCCATGGAAATCATATCTCTGGCGGGGAAAGGAAGCTCATCAATATTAGGAATAAGTTGACGTGGTTTGGTGAAGTGAAGGCGACGATGATAAAAATAAACCAGACCATCAATATTTTGAAGATGAGTATGATTTATTTGTCTTTTTTGGTAAAGCTCGATAACCTGGCTAAGTGTAATCTCTCCTTCACCTAAAATACCGATATCAAAAATTTTATTGAAACTATTGGGAGCGGTACTAATATGGATACCGCCAATAATAATTAGAGGATTATTTTTTTTTCTGATTTTTTTGGCTAAATCGATAGCACCTTGATATTCAATTGAAGCTCCGGTCAAACCAACTATGTCTGGTTTGAATTTTAAAATTTCTCTCATCGGATTGGGATGATCGATAATTTTTATTTGGACATTGGGCATTTTTTGGCGGATGTAAGCGGCTAAACTTAAAAGTCCAAAATGAGGAGTATTACTTTGAAATTGAAGTTGGTGATAAACCAAAACTAGTTTAATTGTTTTGTTGGCCATGTTATTGTTTGGATTTGGAAACGAGAAGGGCAAATAATTTGTTGAAAAGTTTGTTATCGTAAACTAGTTTTCTAGAAATGTTAGCAAATAAAGGTATACGGGTAAATAAATAAAAACAGCCACCGAGAATTTTTCCAAATCGGAATAAATAGAGTTTTCTTTCGTACAAATCGAACCCTTGTTTCATAATTTTAATTCTTTGCTCTTTTGTAAATTCTTTGGTTTCAAAAATAGGGTTGATATCACGATAAGAAACGTCTTTGAGATATTTATCTTTGGGAAATAAAAAATGAGCGTATTTGAGAGCCCAATCGTAAACTTCGGTACCAGGATAAGGGACTAAATTGTAAAAGTTAACATAGTTGGTATTTAAACTTTTGGCGAATTTTAAAGTTTCTTGAGCATCTTGATAAGTTTCATCTTGATGACCAACAATAAAATTAACAGCGTTTTTAATTTTGGCTTTATTAGTGAAATTTATGGCCTGTCGGACTTGGTCTAAGGTAATATTTTTTTTGATTCTGTCTAAAACTTTTTGGCTACCGGATTCGCAACCATAGGCAATAAAGTAACAACCAGATTTTTTCAATTTTTTGAGGAGTTTGAGAGTAATGTTGTTGACGCGGATGCCATTATAAAGTTGAAATTTGATTTTGAGTTTATTTTTTATAATTAAATCGCAAATTTTTTCAGCTCTGGAGATATCGAGGGTGAAACAATCATCGTTAAAATCAAAATGATCAAAACCTTTTTGGTACCAATATTTTAGTTCTTTAATTACATTTTGAGGACTTCGCGGGCGAAAATTTTGGCCCATGGAAAGTCTGACAGAACAATAATTACAACCATAAGGGCAGCCACGTGAAGTAATTATTGGAATAATTTTTTCGTTATAACAGGGATATTTTTTGATTTCAAAACTTTGGTAACTAGGAAAAGGCAGAGAATCTAAATTGTAAATTGGTGGTTCCTGAGGATTAATAATTGGTTGACCATTTTTGATTTTTGCCCAAATTAAGTTTGGTACTAGAGAAAAATTTGGTTTATTTTTGGCTAATTCGTCTAGAAATTTAACAAAAGAAACTTCTGATTCGCCATACATAGCAAAGTTGGCCTTGGTTTCTTTTAAAATAGTTTTTTTGTTGGCTGAAACATGTGGGCCACCAATAAGAACGGGAATTTTGGTTAATTTGCGGACTTCCTGAATGGTTTGGTAAAGATATTTATAAGCATAGCTAAAACCAGTAACACCAATTAAATCAGGCTGAAATTGTTTAACAGTTTCTTTGATTGTTTGAAATGGTTTTTTTTCGATACCACAATCAACAATTTGGACTTGGTGATGATTTTTTTTGAGAACTGAAGTGAGGTAAGCGATGCCAACATGGGGATGGATAGGAATACCTTTTTCGGTACCAAACATTGACTTAACTTCAGGGACAACAAAAAGAATTTTCATATTTTTTTAGATATCAGATAATCGCCAACAACGAGATATTTTAGTTTAGAATTTTTTAGAGTAAAAATAGCCTGGTCAAGGGTACCAACTAATGGGTAGCCGTGAATGTTGAGTGAAGTATTAAGCACTCCCCCCATGCCGGTTTTTTGGGAAAATATTTTTAGCATTTTATAAAGTGAGGGATTATCTTGATCATTAACAATTTGAGGTCTAATGGTTTTGTCTTTTTGATGGATAGCAGCGACTAGATGTTGTTGAGCAAGTGGAGTGGTATTGAAAGCAGTGATCATATATTTACTGCTTTGTTCAACTTTATTTTTGTAAGATGACCAATGGGAAATATATTTTGGAGCCCAGTTGTCAAGAATAGTAGGAGCAAAGGGCATCCAAAAATCACGCATTTTAATGGCATCGTTTATTTCTTGATATGATGAATATTTGGAAGCATTGGCAAGAATAGTTCTGTTACAAAGTGATCTGGCTCCCCACTCCCCTTTGCTATTAAACCAAGAAACAATTTCTCCATCGGTCAAAAGTTGGGCAATTTTTTCTTCGATATTGTCAATTTTTTGGAGATTAAACTGATGGATAATTTTTTTTGATTGAAGATATTTGGAAATTTCATCGTTGGTATAAGATAAGCCTTGGTACATAGACATGTCGGATATGGGAGTGATTTTATGTTTCATGAAAAGATTAAAGACAGCTCCATAACCTAAACTTTCGTCGCCAGCACTAGGCATAAAATAAATTTTCTTAAGATATTTTTCATCTTGGATTTTTTGATTTAGTTTAACGTTCATAAAGACCCCACCAGAACAAGCTATGTTATAAATTTTGTATTTTTGAGTGACAGTTTTAATCCAATCAAGAACCAGGTCTTCGGTAAGTTTTTGGGCGGCAGCGGCAAGATTATCAAAACGACAGCCGACGAATTTTTCTTTGAAGAAAAGATGAGAGTTGGCTAGATTAAAAGTGGATTTAAATTCTAATGATTGATGATCGAAATAGATATTTTTTTTGAATTCCTGAAGAATATTTTGATAATATTTTTCGTCGGAAACATAGGCGGCTAGGCCCATAACTTTGTATTCGTGTTCCAATGGTTTCATACCTAAAAACTGAGTTAGTCCAGAATAAAGTAGGCCAATAGAAGTATCGTAAGATGATTGAGAAATTAATTTCAAACGGTTTTTTTTTGGGTAATAAATGTAAGTTTTAGAACAAAAATTATCACCCGAACCATCGAGAGTAAAAAGAATAGTGGGTGTTTTTTTGAGATGAAGATTATAAAAATGAACAGAGGCAAGGGCATGACAATAATGATGGTCTAAAAAAAGAATTTTTTGAGGGTCGAGTTGATATTTGTCACTGAGATATTTAATTAAGGCTTTTCGGGAAGAGGGGGAAATTATTTTGTCTAAGATCAATGATCGAATAAAAAAGAAAAATTTTTTCCATTTTAGTTTGTATTCCAACCAATTAGTAAAATTTCTAATTTTAGAGGTACCAATTTTTTGGATAGCGGTGGTGTAAGTTTTTTGAGTGTCAACTGTTTCGGACCAAAATGATTGAGTTGAAGGAAAGACGATATAATCAAGATTTTTGAGACTAAATTTTTGATCAAGGTAATCTAAACACTTATTGGGAAATCCCCAATAATTTTTTATATTATTAAATTTTTCTTCATGTAAATAAGCTAAACATTTGCCATTTTCAAAAAGACTGGCGGTAGCGTTGTGACCAAGTGAAATATGAACTATTTTCATAATTTAATTTGTAGATGAATGATTTATTATATTTCGGGAAGCAAAAAATTTACTAGTGTGGTATTTAAGTCCAGTTTTAATTAATAGGTGGTGTTTTTTAAAAAGAAAATCATCAGTAATCAGACGACTTTTTTGAATTATTTTTCGTTTAGATAAAATATGTTTTAGATGAATTAAATTCCAACCAATACCCTTGTAGGTGTTGATGGCAGAACGAAAATTTCCAGTAAATAAAAAATAGGTACCTAAACCAAACCATAAAATTATATTTATGGGTAACATCTTTATGAGATATGGTAATGAGAGATTTTTTATAAGGGTTTGGAGGTGATTTTTGGTACCATGAAAGCGAACCAGATAATTGTTGAAATTGGGGTCAAGAATAGTTTTACTGGAAGAAAATTTATGATAAACAATTGATTTGGGAGCGAGGGTGTTTTGATAACCTTGAAGCCAAGTTCGCCAACCCAGATCAGTTTCTTCCATAAAAATAAAATAATCTGGATCAAATTTACCGGCATCAATAAAGGCTTGTCGACGAATAAACATGCCGGCTGATTTGGCAGCTAAAATATATTTAGTTTTGTCGTATTGGTGTCGATCGATCTCTCCATAAGTACCGACTGAATGTAAGAATCCCAGAGTACCTAACCATTCTCCAACATAATCAAGTTTTTTAGGATTATCCATGAGTAAAAGTTTGGACTGAACTATACCTAGCTTAGGATTTTGGTTAAAAATAGATATAGCTTCGGTGATCCATTTTGGGTCGACTTTGGTATCGTTGTCTAAAAAGGCAATTATGTCGCCATGTGATTTTTTAAAGGCTAAATTTCTGGCAATTGCCGGACCGAGGTTTTGTTCAAGACTAATTATGGTAATTTTTTTGAGGTATTTTTGAAAATCAATTTTTATTTTTGAAACACTTTGATCACTAGAACCGTTGTCGAAAATTATGATTTCGTAGTTGGGGTATCTATTCTTAAAAATAGATGTAAGACAGTCTTGAAGAAGATGGTAGCCATTATGATTGACTATAATTATAGAAACTAAGGGTTTCATTGAGTATTTGGTTTTTCGACCAAGAAACTACCAATAGCCAGGTAGTCGATGCCGGTACCAAAAAAAGTTTTGAGGGCTTCCTTGGGAGTACAAACTAATGGTTGTTCGGCGTCATTGAACGATGTATTAATAACCCCAGGAATGCCGGTAATTTTGGCAAATTCACTAATCATAGAATGATAAAGTGGATTATCGGTTTTGGTAACACTTTGAATTCTGGCGGTTTTATCAATATGAATTCCCTGGCTTAAATCTTTTTGGCCTTTTTTGTTGGTATCGAAACCAAGAATCATAAATGGATGAGGATAGTAATGGTCGAAATAATTTGGGCCAGCCTCATCAAGAACACTTGGAGCAAAAGGTCGCCAATCCTCCCGATGTTTAACCTCGTTATTAATTTTATCTTTCATACCTTTTAATCCCGGATGGCCTAAAATACTGCGGTTACCAAGAGCTCTAGGGCCAATTTCCATACGTCCCTGAAACCAGCCAATAATTTTCCCTTGTGAAAGAAGTTGAGCAACTTTTTGATCGATTTTATCGATTTTTTGATAATTAATTTTGGCTCCTTTGAGAACTGATTCGATTTCTTTATCGGAAAATTCTGGGCCCCAATAAGCATGTGTCATTTTGAAATTAGATTTTTCTCCCAAACGATTGCTAATTTCCATAGCAGCACCAATAGCAGTGCCGGCATCTGAGGACGCTGGTTGAATAAAAATATTTTTGACGAAGGGCAATTTTTTGATTTGGGAGTTCATGTCACAATTGAGAGCAACACCGCCGGCAAGACAAAAGTTATGGCTGGGATTTTGTTGGTAGGCCCATTTGGCTAATGATTGGCCAGCTTTTTGAGTGAAGGCTTGAACCATATGAGCTAAGTTGCGATGAGTGTCGGTAAGTGGCTCGTCTTTGGTACGTTTGGGACCATATTTGTCGAAAATCATTTGTTTCCAATTGTGAGTGAGATGATATCCATTTGAGGTTATTTGCCAATACTTTTGATAACTCAAACTTTTTTTACCCCAGGCGGCTAAACCCATTGTTTTCCCCTCGTGACTATGAGGCTTAAAGCCAATAAGATCGGTGATTGATTCATAAACCCAACCAAGACTTTGATTACTACTAATGCTTTTAATTTTTTTGAGGCCTTTGGGAGTACCTATCCAAATAGAACCAGAATCTTCTTCGCCTTGACCGTCAAGAGTAATGACATTAGCTTCTTTGAAACCAGAACAGTAAAAAGCACTGGCGGCATGAGCCAAATGATGAGGAATAAAATATATTTTTAATTTGTCAGAGCCAGACACTCGGAAACCTCTTTCTTTGAGCCAATCAGTTAAACGAATTAGTCCGACATAATATTCAGCAAAAGCACCAAACTCACGAATACCTCGTTTGAGGTTTCTGTTTTTTAAATTTTCCCAAAAAGAACGAAGGTAATAACTAATTGGGTGGCGATAACCTAGGGCGATAGCATCAATTTCTGATGGTTTTATTTTCCCTTGTTTAAGGCAAAATTCTATTGATTTAATCGGTATGATTCGAGGTGAATGTTTGAGTCCGTTGAATCTTTCTTCCTCGACAGCAGCAATTAATTTACCATCAATTATTAAAGCGGCGGCAGAGTTCCATGACATGGGAGCGGTGAGACCTAAAATTTTCATAGTTTTTGAATTATTAAATTAGATTTAATCATATTTTTAAAAAATTGGGTTAAGTGAACAACATCTAAAACAAGCTGGAATGGTTTTGTGTTTTTGAATATATTTTTGAAACTTAAGAGTTTTGGTGTTTTTCCAAATATCTTGTAGTTTTTCGTTTTTAATATTACCCAAAATATAACCATGGCACATTTCAATATCACCATTACCGCGAAGAAAAACTTGGTTGAAAGGTGAAGTGCAGGTGGATTTCTTGGTTGGAATAGCCCCAGTGTAAAATTTTTCTACATCCATGGTGGTGGGTAGAGTAATTTTTACTCTCGACTCCCCTGTTTGAATTATTTTTTGAATTTTGTTTAATTTTTGAGAAATTGTTTTTCGATCTTTTTGATTAAAAAAGATTTTTTTGGAGCCATGATATTCACCCCAAACTTCGTTACCAAACCCGGTTTTTTGAGAAAAATCTGATTGTTGTTTTTTGATTTTGTCGTAAAAATAAAAATGATGACTAATGGACCACTCATCGACACCAAGATCTTGGACAATCTGGTAAATTTGATCAAAATTGTTGATGTTGGCTTTGGAAATAACAGTAGCGATGCGGATATTGGGAAATATACTTTTACCACGAAGTTTAATGATTTTTTTGATGCCTTTGATTATTTGAGGAAAGGAGTTTCTGACCAAGCCTCGATAGTATTGAGTAGATTCATCAGGCCCGTCTAAAGAAATGGCTAAAAAATCTAAACCAGAGTCAATTAATTTATCGGCCATTTTTTCTAAAAGTAAACCGTTAGTGACCATGGCTTTGACAATTTTTTTTTGGTCGAGGTACTTAATGATTTTTATAATTTCTGGGTGCATCAAAGGTTCTCCACCGGCTAGTGAAACTGATGGGGAAAAATGAGACATTTCATTAAAAAGCGGTTTAAGTTGATCGAATGAAAGTTCTTGAAGATTCTTCATTCGGGAGTTAACGACATGGCACATGGGGCAATTGAAATTACACTTTTCGGTAATGAAACAATTTATAGTTCGAGGAAATGGGGTGGCTTGATTTTGATAAAAGAGGTTATCGGTAAGGGTATTGATGGCGGTTTTGGGGTATTTGGTTGCCAGTTGGATTTTTTTTAATAAATTAAGTTGAGCCATGAATTAAAAATGTTTAGTAATTTGGTTTATGTTTTTGGGATCGAAATATTTTTTTGTATATTTAGGACAATTTTGTTTCATTTGTTTAAGTATTTCTGGGTTTTGGTGAAGTTTATTAATAGCTTTTTTGAAATTAACGACTGTTGGTTTGACTAAAATTGAAACAGTTGAGTCAACTATTTCTGGAATAGTACCAATGTCAGAGGCGACTACTGGAAGTCCGGATGAAACAGCTTCCATAATAGTTCTAGTAAAACCTTCTTGATATAGGGCTGGCTGAATAAATATATCAGATTGGGAATAATAATCCAAAAGTTGATCATTATTAACTTTGCCGACGAAATTAAGATTAGGGGTAAGATGGTTTTGAATAAATTCAGCTTCCGGACCAGAACCAATCATAACAAAATTAATTTTTGGCATTTGTTTAGCCAATTTCAAAACAATTCTAGTTCCTTTTTTTTGGATTAGTCTAGAAACAAAAGTGACAGTAAATTTGGAGTGTGATGGAATATTTTTGGTGTTAAATTTTTTGGGATCAATCCAATAACGGTAAGGTTTTATTTTATCTTTTTTGACACCCCAACCAAGTAATTGTTTTTCTGATTCAACCGATTGAACTAAAACAATATTGGTTTGGTTTAATATAAATCGGCTAATTTTGGCGGTAAAAGAATTTGGTTGGTTGGGATAAAGAGCGTGGGTAGTGGTAAGATGTTTTTTGGAAAAAATTTTGCCCAAAATAACTCCACAAACGGCTCCATTAAATCCATGCGAATGAATAACGTTTATTTTGGAATGATTTTTTAACATCCAAAAAAAAGTTCGTAAAAAAAGATACGGAGTTAAGTAAATAAAATCTAAAATGGGATATTTTTCGACATGATGAAAAATATTTTTCCCCGGCCAAGGGTATCTTCTAATGTAAATATTTTCAATTGTTTCCTTTGGTTTCCAATCGGTGTTAGGAGTGGTTAAAGGAGAGTAGGTGTGGACGTAAATTCGGTACTTGAGATGGTTAAGTTCGTTAACTAAATCAGTAAGATGGGTTTCAACTCCACCGATATTCGGGGCAAAAAACGGAGTAATGAGTAAAACACCTTTGGTTGAATTAGTCATAAATTAATTAAGAATTTTTTCAAGAATATTTTGGTTATCAAAAATCCAATGGTAGATTTCTTCGAGAGTTTGTTCTTTGGTTTTGTGACAAGACCAATTTGAAATTTGATTAAACTTTGAGGTGTCGGAAATATAAATACGGACATCATCAGGACGGTTTTGAGTTTCTTGGGAAATATTAATAGTATTGCCGGTAATTTTTTGACAAAGTTGGGTTAACTCAAATAAAGAAAAACTATTTTGATAACCACCACCAATATTGTATATTTCCCCATTGTGCTTGGATAAATTATTTATTTGAAGATCGATAACTTGGTATAGGTCGTCGATGTCAATAAAATCACGAACTTGTTTGCCAGTGCCGCCATAACCAATGTATGACAGTGGTTTGTTTTTCCAAAAATGACGAGCAAGCCAAAGTGGAATAATCCCTTGGTCAACTTTTCCCATTTGCCAAGGGCCAGTAATAATGCCGCAACGATTAATAACAGCTTTAATTTGGAAATTATGAATGTATTCCTGAATTAAAAACTCCGAAGCTAATTTGGTGGCACCATAAAGTGATCTTTGTTTGCCGATGGGAAAATTTTCATTAATTCCTTTTGAAGAAATACCAGGAATAATTTGATTGGAATTTATTTCAAAACGGGAATTACCTTCAGTAAGGGAAATTTGGTTAAGTTCGGCGATAGGATAAATACGGCTAGTGGAAAGAAAAACTAAATCAGAATTATTTTTTCGGCAAAATTCAAGGCAGTTAATTGTGCCTAAAAGATTGGTGTGAAGTGAATATTCTGGAGAAGTAATGCCGGCTAAAACTGAGGGTTCGGCAGAACAATCGATAACTAGATCTATTGGTTGGTTAAAATTGAAATCTTCTTGATTGCGAACATCACCATGAACAAAAATTATATTTTTTGGAAGTAATCTGGTGAGATTTAATTCTGAACCGCGGCGTTTGAGATTATCAAAAACAATAATATTAAGATTGGGATAATTTTCTTTTAATTTTATGGCCAAATTAGAACCGACAAAACCAGCTCCACCAGTGATAAGAATATTTTTGTATTTTAAGTGTGGATTTGTTGACATAATTCTTCCAAAATATCGTCAATATTGTAAGAAAAATTCCAATTAGGAAAATCGTGTTTAAATTTAGAGACATCAGAAATATACCAAATGTGATCGCCAATTCGATTTTGATCTACATATTCATAATGGGCTTTTTGGTGGAGGATTTTCTCTATTTTTTCGATAGCTTCTAGCATAGAAATGTTGGAATTTCGACTGCCGCCGGCGTTGTAAACTTGGCCACATTTTGGATTTTGGTGATAATGCCAGAACATATTAACTAAGTCATTACAATGAATATTGTCTCTGACTTGCTTACCTTTGTAGCCAAAAACAGTGTATTTAGTGCCGGTTTTAATACATTTAACAAGATAGGCAAGAAAACCGTGAAGCTGGGTGCTGCTGTGATTTGGACCGGTTAAACAACCACCACGAAAAACGCCGGTGTGTAGACCAAAATATTGGCCGTATTCTTGAACCATAACATCAGCAGCAACTTTGGAAGCACCAAAAATACTGTGTTTAGATTGGTCAATACTCATGGTTTCGTCAATACCGTTTTTAAAAAATGGATGTTTGGAGTCTATTTCGTATCTTTTTTCTAATTCAATTAAAGGTAACGTATTAGGAGTGTCACCGTAGACTTTGTTGGTAGAAGTAAAAATAAATGTAGCCTGAGGTGAGTATTTTCGATAATTTTCGAGCATGGTTAATGTCCCGAGAGCATTAACACTAAAATCAGTTAAGGGTTCTTTGACAGCCCAATCGTGTGATGGTTGAGCAGCGGTGTGAATAATAAGATCGAATTTATGTTTTTTAAATATTTTTTCAATTTCTTGATTATCGCGAATATCTTGGTTGTAAAAAGTATATTGTTTAGGGTAATTTTCTGACAAACGTTGATTGTTCCATTTGGTACTACCTTCGGGGCCAAAAAAATATTCCCGCATATTATTGTCAATACCAACAATTTGATAGTCTTTTTGAACCAAAAACTTAACTGATTCTGATCCAATTAAACCGGCCGATCCGGTAACTAAAGCTTTTTTTGACATATTATTGATTCCAGTTGTCTCGACTGACAGCTTTTAATAATCTAAACTTGTGTTTTAGGTAGGCAGATGAGTATACAATCAAGGTAAGGTAACAAGCAATTGGATGAAAAAACCAAGCTAAATCTGGTTGATGGTAATATCCCCTAATTGAGTCAGCAAAGGCGGGGATAAAACTAAGAGTGTATAAAGTGAATTTGATGGTGTTTGAATAACTGTTAGTTTTCCAATTGAATTTTCTAAGCGGTTGATAGTAGTAATAGTCAGTTAACCGACGGTTTTGTTTACGAATAAATTTTTTGATCGATGATTCGCAATAAGTATGAATAACACTGGTTTTAACTTTGGCAAAATAAAGTGGTTTTTGGGTTTGTTGAAGAACTTGAGAAATAATATCTATATCGAATAGATAATCGGATTCTAAGTTATCTTTTAAAAAATTGGCCTTAAAGATGGTGC
>CAZLCB010000018.1:0-16191 GCA_964558195.1 uncultured Gammaproteobacteria bacterium | reverse complement strand
ACTAAAACATCGTTGGGAGTTAGTAAGTTTAAAATATCGTAAAAATGAAGATGATTTATTTGACCAGTGTTTTTGGAGAGAGTTAAAAGCCGGCAATGATCACGTTTATCACTTGGCTTATTGGCAATAAGTGATTCCGGCAGTTGATAAGAGTAATCAGAAATTTTGAGAGACATTTGGGTATTTTACCAAATGTCAGTTAAGAATCATGACTGAATAGGTTAAATACGAAGCAAAACTAACCCAGGCCAAATATGGCCAGAGCAACACAGAAGCAGTTTTATTATATTGACGAAATTTAATAATGGTCATAAGAATGGCCAACCAGAGAATTAAAATTTCGTAAAAAGCGAATGTAGGTGAGCGAAGACCAAAAAATAAAACTGACCAAAAGAGATTAAGAATTAGTTGAACCCAAAACCAAAATAAATTGTTTTTCTTTTGCCAAACCAAATAAAGAGCAATACCCATAAGAAGAAATAAAAGTATCCAGACTGGAGCAAAAACCCATGACGGTGGATTGAGGGGTGACTTAACAATATCAGTAACGTACCAAGTTTTAACTGAACTGGCAGTAAAAAAGCTACCTAAAATACCAGTGCATTCAGTAATGAGAATACACAAGAGGAGTTTAGGTAAATTAAATTTGGTTTTGTTTTTGGATTTCATAACTAAATATTACACTATATAATTGGTTCATGTGGAAGAAAGTAATTTGGTTAGTAATGATAACTGGAATAGTAATTTCTTGGCCATTATCATTGGTCAAAAAACCGGCTCATTTTGATAAGGCAACAATTTTTTATCCGGTAACAGAGACAGAAAAGTGGAATTTCGAAAAAAGACTAGCTTTGGATACCAGTAGTTTTAAGAAATTTTATTACAATAAAACGACAGTTATTAAAGAAAGGTATTTCAAAAATTTTTTGGTAATGATGGATGTGAACAATTATTTTTTTGTGATGCACCCCAGAGAAGACGTGTCAGGAATTGATTACCGGTTTAAATATCCATTTGTCGCCATAATATTTTTGATCTTGGCGATAAAAGCAACAGTAAACAATAAAAAATATATAAAAGCTTGGGTAATATTTTTGGGAGGAATAATTTTATTATCTTTTATAAAACAAATTGACGGTTGGGATGTAATTTTATTTTTGCCACTGACTTACTTGCTAATTACCGGCTCACAAGAATTAAATAAATATAAATTTTCCTGGATGATTAATTTGATGTTAATACTAGTAATAATAATGGAAGTTGGGAGGATGTTAGTATGAAAAAAATAGAATGGTTGTGGTTGGTTTTAATTTTAGTATTGGGAATTTTTTTGAGATTCTGGCACTTGTGTGAAACACCAAAAGGGTTTTATTTGGACGAAGCAGCATTGGGTTACAATGCTTTTTCGATAATGAATACCGGTAGGGATGAATATGGAATGAAATGGCCATTACTATTTCGATCGTTTGGAGACTTTAAGGCACCAGTTTATACCTACTTACTGATACCGATTTATAAATTGATAGGAATGAATGTTTGGTCAACCAGATTTTTGTCGGCATTAACCGGAGTAATTATAATTTGGTTATCATTTTGGTTAATAAAAAATTTATCAAAAAATACTCGATTAGGATTGATTGTTTCGTTATTGGTGGCCATATCACCATGGCAAATAATTTTTTCCCGAACATCTTATGAAACTAATGTGTCGCTGATGTTTTTATTGATAATGATTTGGAGCTTTTATAAATCAAGGAAAAATAAAAAGTGGTTGGTGATAACAGCTTTAATGGCAGGATTGTCGTTTTTGACCTATCACTCAGAAAGGGTCATTACCCCATTAATATTACTATGTTTGGTGATTAAGGAAAGAAAAAATATTTTTAAAAAAGAAAATACGGTGGTATTAAGTCTGGCAGTTTTGGTGGGGTTGGCACTGGTTTTACCAACAGTAAAATTAATGACAACACCGGGGTTTTTGTCGAGATTAAACAGTTTAAGTATTTTGTCGGGGGAGATTAAAAAGCCTTGGGGCTTTGACGAGAATTTGAATGGTGGAAAAAATTTTGTATTTAATAACTCAATTGAATTAAAATTAAGGGAATTTGCTTCGTTATATACGTCTTATTTTTCGCCAAGATATTTGTTTGGTCTAGGAGACCCAGGACCAAGAAGTTCCTACCCTGATTTGGCACCGTTTTTGTACTGGCAATTACCGTTTTGGGTAGTTGGATTAACATGGTTATGGAAAAAAAATAAAACTAAAGAAGAGAAAGAGTTAAAGTTTTTGACAATTTTGATGATGGTAGTCTCCCCGATTCCAGCAGCAATCACCCGTGATCCATTTTCGAGTATTAGAGCCCTACCTTTGTCATTTCCTTTGATAATTTTGATAGCAATGGGAGGGGAAATATTTTTAAAAAAATTTAAAAATTTAGGGAAAATAATATTGGCTTTGTTGGTTATTTGGTCATTAGGAAGGATTTATTTATCAGTGTTTAAATTTAATGATTATTTTCGAGGGTATGCTTGGGAAGAAGGAATTGAAGAAATGGTAAGCCAGATTAAAGAAAAGGATTTACCGATAGTAGTAGATAATGCCAGAGGCGAAATTTATTCTCAAATTTTGTTTTTTACTCAGGCTGACCCTAAAAAATATCAGGAAGAAAACTTTGAAGTGACAGATAAAAATTACTATACCAATATGGAACGGATAAAATCAAAACAAATTAATAATATTTCAGTTAGATCAATCAACTGGGAAAAAGATATTTATAAAAATCAGATTTTAGTCGGAGATATTTTATCGATTAGCGAAGAACAAATAGCAGAACATTGTTTGACGGTTTTGTTTGAAGTAAAAGACAAGGAAGGAAAAATTATTTTTAGAGGAGTAAAAACTCATCCAGAAGATAAATTTAAATTTGATATTGGGAGTAAAGTTAACGGAAAGATAGTTAAGGGATGTGTAATTACAACACCATAATTAGAGTGAAATAAGTGGGTGGTATTTATTTACCGGTGGTGATGATAATATCAACTTCTGAAGTGTCTGGTAAATTTTTGGCGGAAATTTTTGGAGATGAGTCGACAGTTAAGGCGTTAGTTAGTAATTTAATTACTTCTTGAGGGACTGTTTTTTTTGTTTCAATTTGGGTTTGAGTAAAATCGTAACTGGCAGCATTACCAGTATTTTGAACAGTAAAGTTTTTGTTTTCCAATAATTTTACGGTTTCACTTGCCTGACCAGCAATACCAGTACCATTGAGAACTTTTATTTTGAAACCGGAAACATCGATTGGGGTTGGTGTTGGGATAGAAGTAATGGTAGGAGTGACAGAAATTGAAGGATTAATTTGAGATTGATTATTTGATTTAGGGCTAAAAATAACAAATCCAGTAATAATTAAAAGGATAGTGGGTATAAGGAGAATCCATTTTGGAAAGTTATTTTCGGAGCTAAATTGAGTTTGAACAGTATTAGTTTCTTTGTTTTGAGGAACTTCAAGACGAGTGGTGGTCGAATCGGTGCCAACTTTATTGGCGGAATGAATAATACCTTTAAGAGGATCAACTGAAGTATATTCCGGTTGAAGATTACCAAAATCAAATTGATTAAAAGCAATGTCACCAGTAGGAGCAAATAAAATTTGTTGGGGTAAAACTTGAAAACACTGTTTGGAATAAGTAAAAATACGGTCAACATCTTCCTGGGTAAGTTTCTTTTTGAGGACTTGAGAATAAATTGGAGTTTGATTAAAAACTAAAACAACTAAATCCTGATAATGAAGAAAGATGAGTTTTTTGGCGGGTAAAAATCGAGAAATGGTAGTGGAAAAACTTTCGAGTAAATCAATTTTGATTTTGGTAGAGTTGACGGCGGTTCGAAAAATATCAAAAAATTTCTTGGAGACATAAATAAGTTGAACTAAACGTTGACCGTTTTGATGAGCCACAATTTTGTAATCCCAGGTAGTTTGAGATAAGTCTTCGGAAATGGTAGGTTGAAATTTAGCTTGAATAGAGACACGTTTTTTGGCTTCCTTAGGAGTAAGCAAAAGGCTAGTGACACTAATGAATTCATCGGACAGAATAACTCGAAAACGTTTAGAGAAAGTAGTTTTAAGGCGAAGCAAATTCTGAGTTAAATTTTCGGGTGTCCAAGAAATCTCACTGACTTTCTGTTTATTTTTAAAAACTTCTAAATTGTTTTTAGAGATAAAAAGCAGGTACATATAATCATTATAAACTAAGTCATCAGAGTAAAACTATATATTAGAAAATATTTTAGATTCGATATTCCCTAATAAGACCTTTTTCGGTTTGTTGATTAATATAAGCATGAACGTCAAGATATTTTTCAATACCAGAGCCCATAATTTTTTTCTTAAGAAGTTCATCAAGTTGGAAGATACCGGCAGAATTATTCATTAAGATATCTAACTGAATAGGTTTTTCGGTACCTTTGTTGATATTAACTTTGTCGATAGCAGCGGCAGAAACAGAATAAATATCTAATTTTTCAAGCTGGTAAACAATGCGAGACCGACCTTCGCTCATATCAAGAGCATCGGCGACACGGACAATACCAGCTTCTAAAGTGAGAGGTTTACCATCACTGCGATGACTAATAATAGAATGTAAAACTTCGGAAATAACAATAGTTCTTTCCTCAACTGGAAGGAAATCGATAATTTGATGAAGTAGATTGTTGGCTAAAAATAAACTGTAAGTTTCATGATCTTTGCGACTAATGGTCATACCAAGATCATGGAGAACACTACCCAAAAAAACAATTAGTTCGGCGTATTGATCAGAAAGTTTGTAATTTTTAGTGACAGACATTTCGATACCGGATTCGACCAGCATACGGACAAATTTTACCGAGATATTGGCAACAATTTGAAAGTGAGTCGGGCCATGATCACTCATACCGAGTCGGTCGACAGCGTTAACATTGATAACTTTCCAGAGGGTTAAAATTTCTTGGTTATTATTAATATTGTCGATAGCTTGTTGTAAAATGGTGTTACCATTGGTAGGAACATGAATCAAGCTAGAGTTAGTTTTTTGATTGTTTGGTTTCATAATTAAGGAAGTGTATTTTAACATATAATTAAATAATGAAAATTAGAGTAAAGGTACATACAAATTCTAAAACTAAAAGTATCGAAAAAGATATACATGGCGTATTTCAGGTGTATACAAGCCAAAGGCCAGTTGAGGGTAAAGCAAATGAGGAAATAATAAAAATGATAGCCAAGTATTTTGAAGTAAAACCGAATAAAGTGTTTATTGAATCGGGTAAAAAATCAAAAGAGAAAATAGTGGAAATAGTAAATAAGTAACTATTTTAATGCTGTAATGCTGGCGCTGTTTTGAGTTTTGTTATTGGAGCGGATAAGCCTAAGGTTGAAAGGTATTTAATTGCCTCTTGTGTATTCGGATTGTCTTCACTATCTACAGGCGGCCGATTATAAATAAAATCTTCAGTGGCAATATAGGTTTTTAAATAGGCTTTGACTGAGCCATCTAAAGCAACTTTAATACCAATGCCAGCTAATCTGTCTGAAATAGAAATTTTTCCGTCTCTTAAGAGAGAAAAATTTCTAACAGAAAAATCTATATCGTAACCCATCTGAGACATGGTTTTAAGCGGTTCAGGATTTGAGCCTTTGTAATTACAATATGGTCGAATAGCGATTTGGCATTCATCGACCGGACCGTCAGAAAGATCTAAAGTTGGACTGCCATGATTGGTATGTCTATTGGTATCAATTTTATTAAACGGAGCTAACTTAATATAAACAACATCTGATTCTTTATCTAATCTTTGTTCTCGAACGACAAAGCGTTTTCCCTGAAAATCTTCACCTTCCGGATCTTCTACTGAGGTGCAGAGAGTGTCAAGATTATTCATATATCTGTCCCAGGATTTATTTTCCGGACCTCGGTATGATCGGGAAAATTCACCAATGGCGGTATTGAGTGCTTGGTTAAGTAAAATACTTAGGTTTGGATTTAACTCTGATATTTTTTCTGTTGGTTGGGAGAATTCGATACTTTTTTCCATTTTAAATTTAAAAATAAAGCTAGATTCAGTATAACAGACCAATATGTTTTTAATTGATCGAATTTATTGATTCAAAATAAACCCCTGTGATTGGCCGAACTGGATGAGACCGTTTAAATCGAGTTTGGTTTGATGAAGAATTGATTCACTAAAAATTGTACCTTGGAGTTGAGAACCGGAAAGATCGGCTTTAGTAAGATCAGATTTTTTGAAAACTGTTTGATAAAGATTACAATTGATAAATTTACTCTCGACTAATTGGCAAAAATGAAACAGTGATTCGGTTAAGTCACAATTTTCAAAAATAATTTTATTAAGACTAAATTTAATTAATTCGTGACCAAAATTATTTTTGATTTGTTGAAAGGTAGCTAGATTAATTAGAGTGTTAGTAAAAATACATTTTTTAAGATTGAGGGCTGAAAAATCGACACCACTAAAACAAGAATCAGTAAAATGAGAGTCGGAAAACAAAGTAGCATTGAAATTGGCCTGGGAAAAATTACAACTAAAAAATTGGCAATGATTAAAGGAAGAAAATTTTAAGTCGATGTTGGTAAAATCGGTGCCAGAAATTTTTTGATGAGAAAAAGTTTCACCTTGAAAATGGGAAATTTTATTCATATTAGATTTGGCTAAGCTTGATGGTTTTGAGCTGTTTCTGCCAACTGGTTTCGATTTGAGACCAAATATTTTGAATAGAACATTTACCGGAACGAGCGCAAGGTTTGTGACCAAGGCAACTAACCATGGCCTTGTTTTCGCCAAGAATTACTAATAAATCGTAGATACTTTGGTGTTGCCAATTGGCAGCCAGTTTGTAACCACCAGACTTGCCTTCTTGAGAAATAATTAATCCCCCGTTGGCGAGTAAAGTAGCTAATTTTGATAAAAAACTATAGGGTAAAAATAATTTTTGGGCGGCATCTTTGAGTGAAATAGTAGTATCGGGATTTTTGGCCAGATAAGAAATAAAAACAATGGAATATTCGACTTTTTTGGGAATAGTGATCATAAATTATTTAAGGAATCTTTAATTTTTTTGATAGCTTCTAAGCCAATATAAGCACAGCGTTTGCGAACACTGCTTAATTCAATACCCATTTCATTTTCGATTTCGGCGCCACTCATTTGTTGAACTTGAGTAATTTTTTTGCCTTTGATCATATCCATAAGAATGTCAGTGGCGGCAACAGAAATAGCACAACCGCTACCTTCGAATTTGGCATCAGTAATAAGATTATTTTTGACTTCGAGCCAAATTTTGATTTTGTCACCACAAAGAGCATTAACTTCTTCTACTTGAATGCCATGGGAAATATTGCCTAAGTTCCTAGGATTTTTGTAACGTTCAAGAATAATTTCTTTGTATAAATCGTCCATGTTTTAGAAAAAAATTTTAATAACGTAATTAAGACCATCGATAAATTTATCTATATCTGCCCTGGTATTATAAAGACCTAAACTAACACGGGTAGTGCCGGTAGTAAAACCAAAAAGCTGATGGAGTGGCATAGCACAATGAAAACCAGTGCGAACGGCAATATTGAATTTTTGAGACAAAAGATCACCGACGTCGTGAGGAGTGGGAGACTTTGGTTTAGAAAAAGCAAAAGAAACAACACCTAACCTTTGAGAATTATTAATAGGACCAAGAATTTTTAAGTCAGGAATATTTTTTAATTTTTGGAAAAGATAATCAGTTAATTCTTGTTCATGTTGAGTGATTTTTGACCAACCGATTTTTTGAATAAATTTGATGGCCTGAGCTAAAGCAATAGCTTGGGCAATTGGCGGAGTACCGGGCTCGTAGCAAAATGGTGGATTGTCGAGAATAGTTTTGTCCCAAAAAACTTCTTTGATTGCTCCACCACCAAAACTGGTCGGCGACATGGAAGAATAAATTTTTTGATTGACATAAAGAACGCCAATGCCGGTCGGTCCATAAAGTTTATGACCAGAAAAAGCATAAAAATCGACACCTAAGTCAGCAACATTAACCGAAAAATGAGCAACCGATTGAGCACCATCGACCAGAACTAATGTTTTGGGGTTAATGTTCTTTATGGTTTGAACTATTTTTTTAATTGGGTTGATAGTTCCCAAAACGTTACTGACATGAGTTAAAGCGACGATTTTGGTTTTTGGGGTAATTAATTTTGATAAAGATTTTAAGTCTAATAAAAAATCTGAAGTCACAGAAAGATATTTTAATTTGGCTTTTTTGGTTTTGGCTAATTGCTGCCAAGGAACTAAATTGGAGTGATGTTCTATTTGAGTAATAACAATTTCGTCACCAGATTTAATATTTTGATCACCCCAACTTTGAGCGACTAAATTAATTGAGGCAGTAGTACCGGAGGTAAAAATAATTTCGTTTGGCTGGGCATGAATAAAATCGGCAATAATTTGACGAGACTGATCATATCGATCAGAGGCAATTTGAGAAATTTGATATAGACCACGATGAATATTAGCTGAGTACTGGGTGTAATATTTCATTTCTGACAAAATAATAGAGGCGGGTTTGAGACCAGTGGCAGCGCTATCAAGATAAATGAGATCAGGATTATTTTGAAAAATAGGAAAATTATTTTTCATAATTAAATTTCCAAAAAAGATTTAATAATTAAGTCTAGAGCAAGGTCGCGGGAAAAACCACGAGACATGAGATAAAAAAGCTGCGATTGATCGACCGGGCCAATAGCTGAGGCGTGAGAGGCTTGAACTTGGTCATTACTAATTTCCAATTCAGGAATAGAAACAGCTTTACTGTTATCACCAATTAATAAAACAGAATGCTTAAGAAAAGCCTGAGCATTTGTGGCTTGGTGATTAACGCGAATCAAACCTTTGAGGGTAAGATTGCCACCGGGCATAACGACAGCTTTGATGAGAGTGTTGCCAACAGTATGAGGAGCAGTAAAGTCCATAATAGTTTCTAAATTTAGAGTTTGGCCAGACTTAACCAAAATATTTTTGGTGAAAGTTTGAATATCGTGAGACTGATTTAGAATTTGTTGGTATTTCATGCTAACTTGCCCTCCATTTGTAAATTGATGAGACGATTGAGTTCTAGACTGTATTCCATAGGAAGTTCTTTGACAATTGGCTCAACGAAACCATTGACGATCATACTTTCGGCTTCGGTTACCGAAAAACCGCGAGACATGAGATAAAAAAGTTGATCCTCACCAATTTTGCTGACAGTGGCTTCGTGTTCTATAAAGGCTGACTTTTCCGAATTTTTGTTAGTAGGATAAGTGTCGGAACGAGAATTTTTGTCTAAAATAAGGGCATCACAAACAACTTTGGAACGAGCATTAGTGGCACCTTGACTAATATAAACAGTACCCCGGTAGCTACTACGACCGCCATTGAGACTAATAGACTTAGAGACAATGCGACTAGTAGTGTTGGGGGCAAGATGAATGGCTTTGGCACCAGCATCGAGTTGTTGAATACCGGAGGCAACTGCAATAGATAAAACTTCGGCATGAGCACCCTCCCCGACTAAAATATTGCTAGGATATTTCATAGTGACTTTGCTACCAAGATTGCCGTCAACCCACTCCATGACACCATGAGTATCGACTTGAGCCCGCTTGGTAACTAAGTTGTAGACATTGGTCGACCAGTTTTGAATAGTAGTATAACGAACGCGAGCATTTTTTTTGACAAAAACTTCGACAACTGCGGCATGAAGAGAATCAGTGGAATAAATAGGAGCAGTACAACCTTCGATATAATGAACAAAAGAACCTTCATCAGCAATAATTAAAGTTCTTTCGAATTGACCCATCTTTTGGCTATTAATACGGAAATAAGTTTGGAGAGGTAAATCAACATGAACATTTTTGGGGATATAAATAAAAGAACCGCCAGACCATACAGCACTATTTAAAGAGGCAAATTTATTATCGTCGGGGGGAACAATTTTGCCAAAATGTTGCCAAACTAATTTGGGGTATTTTTTGAGAGCTTCGTCCATACCACAAAAAATAACGCCCTGGTCAGCTAATTTTTTCATCAACGAACCATAAATAACTTCGGACTCGTATTGAGCTTTGACACCACCAAGATATTGTTTTTCGGCTTCGGGAATACCAAGCTTATCGTAAGTATTTTTGATTTCAGGAGGGACTTCGTCCCAAGTGTGACCTTCTTTGTCGGTAGGTTTGAGATAGTAAAAAATATCATCGAAATTTATATCGGAAAGATCAGGCCCCCAAGTGGGCATGGGTTGGTCGGAAAAATACTGAAAAGCCCGAAGACGAAAATTATACATTTTGTCATCTTCGTGTTTGAGAAGAGAAATAGTTTTGACCACATCCGGATTAATCCCCGGTTTGGTTTTGAACACAGAAATTTCTGGAGAAGAAAAGCCGTATTCATAGGGTGATTTTTTGTAAGATATGGTTGACATAAATTTAAGATTGAAAACCGGAGGTAATAATTTTTTGAGCTAAAGAAATATCGCCAGAAGTTTTGATTTTGCCTTTGTCTAAAACCAAAACTTGGTCAGGTTTTAAATATTCCAAAATTGTTGGAGTATGAGTGATGATTAAAATGGCAGAATTTAAATCTTGAGCTAATTTTTGAATCCGAAGGGATATGGCTTTGAGAGCGTCGACATCAAGACCGGAGTCAATTTCGTCAAGAATTAAGTATTTAGGATTAGAAACTAACATTTGAAGAACTTCCATTTTTTTGCGTTCACCACCGGAAAAACCGTCGTTAAGACTACGATCTAATAATTCACTTTTGATACCTAAAGTGTCGGATTCAAAAGCTAACCAACTACGAAATTCGGAGAGGGAAGTTTTTTGATCTGGGTGAAATTTTTTGAAAATTTGCCAAAGAAAAGTTTTGACATTTAGACCAGGAATGGCCACCGGGGACTGATTTGATAGAAAAATTCCCAAATTAGCTCGCTTGTCAGGAGAAAATTGAGAAATATCCTTTTTGCCTAAAATAATTTTCCCCGAAGTGACTTGATAATTTGGGTGACCAGCAAGAGTCAGGGCAATGGTGGATTTACCGCTACCATTTGGACCCATGAGAGCCGTAATTTGACCTGGTTTTAGGTCAATTGTAATATCTTTGAGGATTGATTTTTGATCAACAGAAACGGAAATATTTTTAAATTGGATCATACTAAGACTATTTTAGTATGAGTTTAAAAATAATGCAAGTAAAGTAATTAAAATTTGGGGAATTTAGATTTCACCAATAGAAATATCGAGAATAGAAACCGGTTGATCGTTGACGGAAACTTTGGCACCTTTAGGTTGATTTAATAAGGCTTGACTAATGATGTTTTGATACCTTGTGGAGGTAAAAATAAGTTTGTTATACTGCTTTGAAATCTGGTATGAGTGAGTTTTTAAGTAGTGTTGGTTTAGGAAAGGACTTAGGTTTATCTAGGGGTGAATATTTTCAAAAATTAGAGGATATAAAACTAGTTAACGAGAGATTGAGTGAACTTAAAGGAGTAGAAACGAAAAGTGGACTTGTCTTACAAGAATTAAAATTATTTGTTGTTCCTGAGTTTGATTTTGGTAATCCAAGCCAATTGAGAGATAGATATTTATTAATAGAAGACGAATTAATTAGAAATGGATATCCAGAAACAGCAAAATTTTCAAAAACTATAGAAGTAACTGATGATGATTTTGGCAAGGATTTTTTGATTAGAGGATATAATTTTGAATTGAGTAAGCGATATCCAAATTTAGATTGGAAAATTTTGGGACAACGTTATTGGATAAAGGTAATAAAAGGACAAACACCGTGGCCAGATATACCCCAAAGATGGATGATAACTGAAATATTAAATCCAATGGATAAATTTAATGAAGGTTTGGTTAAGAGGAGAAATTTAAGTTACAGTGAAATTACAGCTAAATTGGAACAAGATCAAAATGAAATATTAAGTTTGTTGGGTTTTTTACCCAGAGAATTTTTTCGACTTAATTTAAGTGTGCCAACTTTACCAGAACTAGTTTATTTAAAATCTGTTTGTCCTGAAACTTTGAATGGAAGTAACGAGTGGACTAGTACAAAAATTAAGAAAAATGGATTCTTTAGTGAATTTAAAAAATACAATATTTTGTGGAATCAAGAAATTGATAGTGGATTACCAGAAGTGGCCACTGACAATGAGAGAGATCAAAGAAGAGGTTATAGAATTTTGATTAAACCGGAAAAATTTTCTGTTTAGTTAATTTGATAGCTAAGATTGACAGTAATTTTGACTTCTTCACTACCAGTTTGGATATTGGTATTGAGAGCTTGATCGGCAGTACCAGCAGCCATGGTTTTGGCACTATAAGCAACCGGACGAATCATATTACTTTCGTTGGAACTTTCGTAATAACCAATGACTTTACCTAATTTAAATCCAGCAACTTTGGCCGCAGCTTCGGCTTTTTTGGAAGCCTCAGCCACAGCATCTTTACGAGCTGAATCCTCGGCAGCATCGCGATTGTCAACGTCGAGGGTAATATTACTAACTTGATTGGCGCCATTGGCAGTAGAAGAGTCGATAACATCATTAATTTTGTCGAGATCAGTAATTTTGACTTTTAACTGAGTATTGGCAGTATAACCGGTAATTTTTTGAGTACCACTAGACCAATCGTAATTAGGGTTAATGGAATAGTTGGTGGTTTGAATATTTTTGGAGTCGATACCAAGTTTTTTGAGGGAATCGCTAATTTTATTGATGACTTCATTAATTTGAGTTTGGGCTTGTTTGACAGTGGTGGCATTTTTTTGAATGCCAACGTTGACATAAGCAATGTCTGGTTTAACAGCAATAGTTCCCTCACCGGTGACGGTAAAAATGTCAGATTTATTGGTAACAGTACTATTCATAGAAAATGGTAAAGGATTACCAAATTTGGAATAGAGTGAAGCGATTAAAAAGAAAAAAATAATAATCAAAAAAGCTGGTAAGGTTTTTTCGAGATAGGTTTTCATGATTTAATTATACAGAAATATTAATGTTTTGTTTTTTTGACGAATGAATAAGAATATACCAATATTGTTAATCGCAATTGGTTTTTTGATAGGTGGGTTATTTTTGATAAAAAATAAAATGAAAGTTGATTTTGGGGAAAAAATTGTGATTGAAGAAGAAAAAGAGATAAAAAATACTGAGAGAATATTTGAACCTGTGAATGGGTTTAAGACTAGAATAATAAAAAAACCATTTGGAATTTTTGTAACACCAAAAAATTCACCTATTCAACCAGAAAAATTTATTGGCTATCATACTGGAGTAGATGTAGAATTTGCAGACGAGGAAGGTGAAATAGAAATAAGAAGTATTTGTGCTGGAGAGGTAGTTTTAAAAAGATGGGTGTCAGGTTATGGCGGAACCGTAGTAATTAAGTGTCAAAAAAATGGGGTTGATTATTATTTACTTTATGGACACTTAAAAAGTGATAGTATTACTATTAAAAATAAAATAGAGAACGGAGAAAAACTGGGAATATTAGGTGAAGGTGGAACAGTAGAAACGGATTATGAAAGAAAACATTTACATTTCTCCATTCGTATAAATAGTATGGATTTGAGGGGTTATGTACAAAATCAAAACGAACTAAATAATTGGATTAATCCGGAAAAACAGAATTTATTTGTTGGTTTAGAGTGACAGAAACAATATTAAAAATAAAATTTTTAATATAAATCTTATTTAATTTTAGTTTTGATAATGGTTTTGGGGAGGAGAAAATGGTAGGATGAGACATGACTCAAAATGAAGAAAAATGTCCGAAGTGTGGTGCCCATTTGGGTGAAATTACTGAAACAGCAACCGGAAGAAAGTTACAACGATGTAGTCAAGGTTCGTGGAATCCGCAAACTCATAAAAACGAAGGTTGTGATTATGTGAAATGGTTGGAAATAGAGCCAAAAGAATTGGATGAAAAATGCCCTAAGTGTGGTGCTAATTTGGTGTTACAAGTAACAAGATTTGGTAAAAAAATGAAAAAATGTAGTGCCGGAAGTTGGGATAAAGAAGCCAAAAAAGTAATTGGATGTGATTATGTGGAGTGGGTTAATGGAACTTCAGAAAATTTGGATGAAAAATGTCCCAAGTGTGGAGAAAAATTAGTTTTGTTTACTACAGCTAACGGAAAAAGAATGAAAAAATGTTCAACTTCAGGATGGGACAGAGAAGCTAAAAAAGCAACCGGATGCGACTATGTCTTGTGGTTAAAGGCCGGGCAAACAGTGAGTGATAACGGCGAAGAATTTTTACCACCAGAAGAATAAAATTTAGTTTATATTGTGGCGCCAGAAAATGGCGGTAAGATTGGTTCCCCCATTAAGAAGTTTGATAGCTTTTTGGAGTTCGTATTGACTGATGGTTTCATTAAGTGGTTCGCGATCAGGA
This sequence comes from uncultured Gammaproteobacteria bacterium, assembly GCA_964558195.1. Lineage (GTDB taxonomy): Bacteria > Patescibacteriota > Microgenomatia > UBA12405 > UBA12405 > WARW01. The sequence continues at coordinate 1,711 of CAZLCB010000018.1, read as the reverse complement.
ATGTTGCCGGTGTAAAGATTTTGCAAAACAGTGAGAGCAGAAGAATCGCCTAATTGGCCTAAGGCCCAAATAGCAGAATTGCGTGAACTAAAACTACGATTTTGATCTTGAACTAATTTAGAAAGTGATTCGACACAGGTACTGTGGTAATCTTTTTTGGCTTGGAGACACTGGTTTTTGACATCATAGCCAATCCAGGTACAGGTAATGATAAAAAATAAAACAAAAAGACTTAAGCCGATAGTGCTACCAATAATTAAAAATTGTTTGAGGTGGTTATTTTTTGGCATTTTATTAATTTTAATAAATAAAAATATCTTCAATATTAACTTTAAAGAGTTTTGCCAGTTTAAAAGCTAAAGTAATAGAGGGTAAATAGCGGCCGGTTTCAATAGCAATAATGGTCTGACGGCTAACACCAATTTTGTCGGCTAAATCCTCCTGAGTTAGAGAATTTTGAATCCGATAAAGTTTGAGTTTATTCTTCATCGGTTTTACCTCCGGTTTTTTGTTTAAAAATAAGATAAGAAATAGAATAAATAATAATAATAAAAAGGGTAAGGTAGGCAAAAATAACTCCAAGAGATTCTAAAAATAAAAATTCACCGCGAGAAAAGACTGATAGACCACTGTAAGAAGGAATGAGCATTAAAAAAGCAGAAAGAGAAATGGTGGAGAGAAAAATAGTAAAAGTAAAATCGGTAGCTTGTTGGCGAAGGCTCACTTCCCTTTCGTCAAAAATTTTTTGATTTTTGGAAGAGATTAAGGATAAAAAAAGAATGAAAGTTAAAAGAGAAAAACCGGTTAAAAGAAAAAGTTTGAGAGAAAAAGAGACTAATAAAATTAAAATAAGAAAAGCCAAGATAAGGTTTTTGGTTTGACGATATTTTTTGAGAGTCATAAAAGTATTGTAAAGTAGACTTTACATAATGTCAAATGTGTTTAACATAAATTATGGTTATAATATTTTATGAAAGTTTATTTAGTCAGACATGGAAATACTGATTCTCTGGATAATAAAATTAATCAAAGACCAGAGACACCATTGAACCAACAAGGTGTTTCTCAGGCAAAAGCTTTAGCAAATAGGTTAAAGAATGAAAAATTTGATTTAGTAATTTCAAGTTCATTAACCAGAGCAAGACAAACAGCAGAAATTATTGGTAAGGATTTTGAGGAATCGGAACTACTAGTTGAGAGAAGAAAGCCCTCGGAAATTATTGGTAAAGATAGAAACGATACTAAAATTGCTGATATTTTAAAAAAAATAGATAAAATGTATTTAATTGATGAGGCTTGGCATTATTCAGATGAGGAAAGCTTTGTTGAATTGGTTGGAAGAGCAATAAAAGCTTTGGATTTTTTGATTAATAAAAATAAAGAGAAAATTTTAGTGGTGTCACATGGAACTTTTATGGGATTTTTGGTAGGAGTAATGTTATACGGAAAAAATTTGAGTGGGGAAATTTATTTAAAATTACATAATTTTTTAAGGATAAATAATACAGGAATATCTGTTTTTGAATATACGCCAGATAAAGGTTGGCAAATGGAAGGCTGGAATGACCGAAGTCATTACTTAGAGTAAATTATTTTTTCTTGATTACCGGAATGGGGTTTTTGGCAAAACCTTCAAAAGCTTTGAGGACTTCGATAGGAACCATGTAAACGACAGTATTTGATTGGTCAGAGGACATATCGTTTATAGATT
>CAZLCB010000017.1:0-17506 GCA_964558195.1 uncultured Gammaproteobacteria bacterium | reverse complement strand
GGGGATGTCCCATCTGGTGCCAGGGATGGGACTTGAACCCATATGTCTTACGACACACCGTTCTGAGCGATGCTTGTATACCAATTTCAACACCCTGGCAAAGTACCTTATTTTATCATCTAAGCTATTTTTTATAGTAAAATCCATACATCACCTATGAAATCTAACATTTCCACCAAAGACATTAATGCTGGCAAAAAAGTAATTGAAAACCTTTTGGTTAAAAATCCTCGTCTTTTACCGTGCTATCTCAAAGAGATTATATCTAGTTATAAAAAATTCTCACCCGATATAAAAAAATATGGTCTTTGGTGCTGTCACAAAAATTTACCCAAAAATAAAAACATTAAATACGACAAAGTAATCTTTCTCGCCAGTGGGTTAGCTGCCGCCGGCAAAGATAGTATTTATAAAGAGATGATCAAATTAGTCCCCGATATGTTTTTTAAAACCATTACTGCCACTTCACGCCCTCCACGAGATGGCGAAATCAATGAAGTTGATTATTTCTTCTATCAAACAAAAGAGTTTATTGAATCGCTCAAAAACAATGAATTTCTAGAATTTATCAAACGTGGTGAAACTTATTACGGTCTCCCCAAAAAAAGTCTCGATTTTGCTTTCAATCAGCCAAAACCAATTATCTATTGTCAAATAGAAATGAGCGGTTGGTCAAAATTAGAAAAATATATTAAATCAAAAAATCTTAATATTCTAATTATCAAAGAATTTATTATGCCCGACATGTCTATTTCTGAATACATCAACTGGTTGACCACCAACAGGCTAGGGGAGGATTTAGAATCTCGCATTAATAAATCCGGTTGGGAAATTCAAAAAGCCGCTACCAAAGCCAATATTATTCTTACCAATCGTATCCGCGAAAATATCCCAACCTTAAATTACATTGCCAAAACCATCATCAATCAATTAATAGAAACAGCCAAACTTAACGATTTTCATTCGTTTGAAACCATTACTAGCACACTAACTCACACCACTAATGTTGAAGAGATAATTTCCGCTCACGACAACATTTAGTTAGTCTTTCATTGTTCCCAAAAGTCCGTTTACCAAAGACAAAACTATTCCAAATAAAACTGCCGGCCATAAACCAGTTACCAAAAACCCCGGAACTATTGACGATACTAACAAAATCATTAAAGCATTAATAACTAAAGTAAATAATCCTAGCGTTAGAATATTTATTGGTAATGTCAACAAAGTTACAATCGGTTTAATAATAAAATTCACAATAGACAAAATCACTGCCACCACTACGGCTACTAAAAATCCATTAACTGCCACCCCAGGAATAACATAAGCACTAATCATTACCGCCACCCCCATCAAAAATAATTTGATTATTGTTTTCATATCAAAAGTCTATTTCAATTCACCAACTTTTTCAACTTTCTTTTTCTGAGCGGGTAAGGGGAATCGGACCCCTGCCTGAAGATTGGAAATCTTTAGTTCTACCACTAAACTATACCCGCATAAAGGTTTTTAACCTTCTTTTTAAATAGCCCTTACCAAAACCTGTCTTCAACTGATTTTCTCTTTTTCTGGCATCAGTTACGTTTAGACAAGCTTCGTAGTAAATCAAAGTTATTTTATCAAATTTTTTTGTAGTATTTACTTCTTTATTTAAATGTCTTTTAATTCTCAACTTTAGATTTTTTGTGAAACCAACATAAAGTATCTCTCTATCCAAAGACTCACATTTTAAAACGTAAGTAAAATACATCTTTAATTTACTGGAAGTCAACCCAAAGCGCTTCGCGCATTGTGGTTGACCCGCCCAAATATGAATGAAATGAATTTTTGGCGGGTCGGGGATACAGGAGTCGAACCTGCAACCTCATGGTCCCAAACCATGCACGCTAGCCAATTGCGCCAATCCCCGTTTTTACTTTAATGTCCTATTTTACCAAAAATAACTTTATAACTTTCTACTTTGAACTTTATAAACTTATTTTAGTGCCGCAGGAGGGAATCGAACCCCCACGCTTGTTGAGAGCACAAGATTTTAAGTCTTGCGTGTATACCAGTTTCACCACTGCGGCTCAAAAAGGTGACCATATTATAGCAAAAAAAATCAAATGTTATAATCTAGCTTATGTTATCTCAACCAACTTTTGTTCCAGTCGGCACCCAGGCCACTGTCAAATCACTTTCTCCCGAAGAAATGGCCGAAATTGGTATTGAAATCTTTTTTTGTAATACTTATCATCTTTATTTACGACCAGGGGATAAGGCTGTCAAAAAATTTGGTGGTCTTCATAAATTTACCCGATGGGATGGTCAAATAATTACTGATTCTGGTGGTTTTCAAGTTTTTTCTCTAGCCAAAGACCATAATGGAGCCGGGAATTTAGTCAAAATTACTGAAGAAGGTGTTGAATTCCGTTCTCATCTCGACGGTTCACTTCATTTTTTCACTCCCGAAAAATCTCTTCAAATTCAACACAATTTAGCCGCTAATTATATTATCGCTTTTGACGAATGTACTCCGTACCCCGCCACCAAAGCCTATGCCCAAAAAGCTCTCGACCGCACTCATCGTTGGGCTGTCCGATCTTTAGCAGAGCACAAAAAATTAAACAAAGAATTAAACCAAGACCTCAAACTTTATGGTGTTATTCAAGGTAGTTATTACAAAGATCTCCGAGAACAGTCAGCTGAATTTATCTGTTCTCAAGATTTTGATGGTATAGCTATTGGTGGTGTCTCTGTCGGCGAACCAAAAGATAAAATGCGTCAAGCCGTCGATTATTCTTTACCTATTGCTCTCAAAGCCAATAAGCCAATTCATTTATTAGGTGTTGGCGAAATTGATGACTTGTTTGATTTCTTTGGCCAGGGAATTACTTCCATGGATTGTACCTTGCCTACTCGTATGGCTCGTGGCGGTCAGTTTTTACATCGAACCGGTAATTCTACCTACGACTACAAAAATAAATTCAAAAGCCAAATTATGAACGCCAAATATAAGATGGATCAAAACCCTCTTGATCCAAGTTGTAACTGTCCTACTTGTCAAAAATATGATCGAGCTTATATTCATCATCTTTTTAAAACCCAAGAATTATTAGGTTATCGTCTTATGACCCTTCACAACCTCGCTTTTATGATTAATACTACCCAAGAAATTCGTGACGCTCTCAAAGCCGGTACATTTGATAAACTAAAGTACGAATGGTTGGGACGACGCTAATTGTCCTATCATTATTAATTAGTAATTATTAATTATGAAAATTGTTTTAGTAACTGGCGGCGCCGGACATGTTGGTTCGCACCTTATTGAAGAATTAGCCAAAGATCCCAACAACAAAATAATATCCTTAGATAATTATTTTAATGGTAAAGAAGCTAATCATATTAATGGTGTTGAATATCGCATTGGTCAAACCAAAGATATTGATAAATTAATTCCGGAAACTCCGGATATTGTTTATCATTTAGGCGAATATGCCCGTGTTACCCCATCCCTCGAAGAACCCAAAACTGTTTTTGAAATGAACACTCTCGGAACTTTTGCTGTTGTCGAATTCTGCCGTCAAAATAAAGTCAGTAAATTAGTTTATGCTGCCTCCAGTACCAAATTTGCCACCGAAGGCCAGGAACGTTTTGCTAATCCATATTCTTTTACCAAAGCCAATAATGTTGATTTAATCAATTGTTATGGACATTGGTACAATTTACCTTATGCTATTTGTTATTTCTACAATGCCTTTGGACCTCGAGAAAATGGTATCGGTAAATACGCTACTCTCATTGCCAAATTCGAACAAGCTTATTTAAACAATCAATCTTTTACTGTCATTAAACCTGGCACTCAAAAAAGAAACTTTACTTATGTCAAAGATTTAGCTCGGGGTATGATTTTAGTTGGAGAAAAAGGAAATGGTGATGGTTACACCCTTAGCAATCAAAAAGAATATTCTGTTCTTGAAATCGCTCAAGCTTTTGGTGGTCAAATAGAAATGATTGATGGTCAACCCGGTCGTACTGAATCAGGCAATGCACCCGACAAAGCTCGCACCGAACTCGGCTGGGAAACTACTATTGATATCATGGATTACATCAAAGACTTTATCTCTGGTCATCCACAAAAATAATTGACAATTTTTGATATACTTTGATAGTCATTTTAATTAGCAATTAATCAAGTCGACTGCTAATTAGTAATTAATTTTGAATTTTACCTATATTCAGGCAAAATTTATGAATAATTCTAAAAAAACCTTCTTATCTGTTAACTTCGGCTGCCGCGTCAACATGGCCGAAACCAATCAATGGTCTCAAACTCTTATTGATCAAGGTTATCTCCCAGATAAAATTAACCCCTCTATTATTCTAATCAACACTTGTGCCATTACTAAAAAAGGTGAAAAAGAATCACTTAACAAAATTAAATCTCTAAGTAAACAATATCCTCAAACCAAAATTTACGTTACTGGCTGTGCCAATTTTGACAAAATTAAAAATATCCCTAATCTTACTATTTTTAAAAACGATCAAAAAGAAGATTTACTCAACCACCTAAAATCTCTCTACACTTCAAAAATAGGGGACAAATTTAGCCATACTCATCGTTATCTTCTCAAAGTTCAATCCGGTTGCACCCAATTTTGTTCTTACTGTATTGTTCCTTTCAAAAGAAATTATCTTTGGTCTCTTTCTATTAATGACGCCGTCGAAACCGTCAAAAAAGCCATCAATAACGGTTACCAAGAAGTTATTATTACTGGAGTAAATTTAGATCAATATAAATACGGCTTTTCTAATTTAGTCGAAGCTTTATTAAAACAAACCGATATTAAATTAATTAGCTTCGGTTCTATTCCCATTAATTGTATTGATAATAAATTTATAAATTTACTTTCTAATTTTAGTTTTCGACTTTCTCACTTTTTACACATACCCATCCAATCCGGCTCCGATAAAATTCTCAAACTTATGAACCGCCCATACACCAAATCCGATATTTTAGAAAAATTTAATAAAATTAAAAAAATAATTTCCCGCTCTGTCAAGGTCCATAGATACCCAGGAGAGGGTAGAGGGGCTAGGGGAGGGTTTCAATTTGGAACAGACATCATTGTTGGTTTTCCCAACGAAACTGACCAAGACTTTCAAGAAACCCTAGATCTTTGCCAACAAATTGGTTTTTCCAAAATCCATACTTTTCCATTTTCCCCTCGACCTAATACCAAAGCCAGAATTATTTTTGAAACCTCACCCAAAATTTCCAAAGAAAAATTAAAAGAAAGATCTAGAATAATTAGAACTACTCAACTACTAGCTAATCCGCTAACCAACTAATCTATCTTCCAAAATACACTTCCATCTCGTCAAATACCTGAAATTTAAACGACACTTCTTGTCCCGGAAATCGTGCTCCTTTACCCCAAATATAGGCCTTGCTAATATCATCTCTCATTTGATTAGAAATTCTTCTCAAAACCCCATCCAGAGTTGCCGTGTTCTTTATAATTAACGGTTCTTTTTTGTCTGCTTCGGCTGTTCTATCTTTTTTTAAATAGACTCTTACTAAACCCAATCCTTGCCAAATTTTTTCTTTAAATTCTTCCAAACCCAACCCTTGATCGACACACATTTTTAAAACTCTATCTGGAACTTTTTTCAAATCCGATGGTTTTGCCAAATCCATTTTTGTCGCAATTTCCACCGCCGGCATATATTTTCTGGTTTTTACCAAACCGTCAATTAATCTATCTACGCTCTCAATTTTTTCTCCAAATTGAATTATGGCATTACTCAAACCCATTTCTTCCGCGATATCTACTACAGTTTCCTTATCAAAAGAATAATACGGATCAATTACTTGTATCGCCCCTTTATAGGTTTTATGAACCAAAATTTTTGGCGGTCTGACATTTAACCTAATCCCAGCATTATAAAGTTCCTGGCTCACTACGTTTAACCAATCAATTCGTTGAATATCAGTCATTAATACTACTAAATCAGAGGCTCGAATAACAGAAATAACTTTTCGGCCAAACCCTTTATTGCCTGCCGCCCCTTCAATAATCCCCGGCAAATCTAAAATTTGAATTTTTACTCCCTTATATTCCATCATTCCCGGCACTACACCCAATGTAGTGAAATCATAATTTCCCACTTTTGATTCAGCGTTAGTTACTTTATTTAGCAAAGTCGATTTGCCTACACTTGGCAAACCCACCAACACTACCGACGCATCACCCGAATGTTTGATAGCATAACCAACTCCACCACCTCCACCTTTATTCATTGGTCCTTCAAGTTCATCCTTAAGTTTCGCTAATTTCGCCTTTAATACTCCATGGTGATGTTCACTCGATTTATCATATGGTGTATCTCGAATTTCTTTCTCAACTCGAGATATCTGCATTTTAATAATTTCTTCTTTAGTCATTTGTTAGAATTAGATACTTATTTTTTAGAAATTAGAAATTGGAAATTAGAAATTTAAGAAAAAACAAAACAAAAATATTTTTTCTATCAATATTTATTTTTTTTGTTTTTTCGACTAGATCTATTTTAGCATCTGACAATCTATTTGGGCTACATTTAACCCAAACACAGGATTTATTATCTGCTAAAGACATAATCAATAGCTCTGGTGGCGATTGGGGTTGGGTTACTATTGTTATTCGACTCGATCAATTAGATTATCAAACCTGGCAAGATTTTTTTGATAACTGCCGTAAATATCACATTATCCCTATAATTCGTTTAGCCACCATTGGCGATGGAGATAATTGGAAAGTTCCTCAAAAATCCGATATAGATAACCTGGCGATTTTTTTAAATTCCCTAAATTGGCCGACAAAAACTCAACATATTATCTTATTTAATGAAATAAATCACGGCCAAGAATGGGGTGGAGAAGTCAATGTTAAAAATTATGTCGACACTGCTATTTATGCCTCACAAAAATTTAAAAATTTAAACCAAAATTTTTTTATTCTCGGTTCAGCTATTGATTTGGCCTCACCCGACAAATCTCCCGATTTTCTTTCTGCCAAAACGGTCTATCAGCAAATTTACGAATATAAACCAGAATATTTTGATAACATCGATGGTCTTTCATCACACTCATATCCCAATCATGGCTTTATTGGAACACCAAAAGATAAAGGTCAACACAGTATTCGTGGTTATCAATGGGAACTAGACACTCTCAAAAAATTAGGTATCAAAAAAGAATTTCCAGTTTTTATCACTGAAACCAGTTGGCCACACAAAGAGGGGATTAGTAAAAAGAATAATTTTTATACCACCAAAACCACTTCTCAATTTCTCTTAGATGCCTACAAAATTTGGTCAGAAGATAATCAGGTCAAAGCTATTACTCCTTTTATATACAATTACCCAGCCGAACCTTTTGATCATTTTTCCTGGCTTGATCAAAATGAAAAACTTTATCCGGAATACCAAAAAATTATCGATCAACCAAAAATTCCTAATGCACCAGAACAAATTACTAGTTATGAAATTTTCAAAAATCAAATTCCTTTTATTATTTTTACCAACCACGAGTATACCGGCCAAATTAGTCTCAAAAATACTGGTCAGTCTATTTGGGGAGAAAAAACTTTTTGTTTAGAACCTAAAACCAACAACCAAGTTGAACTTACCCCCATTTGTGTTACTTCAAGTGATAAGGTTTATCCTGGTCAAATTAAAATATTTTCTTTCAAATTCAACATCAAAGACAATAAAGCCAAAAAAGTCACTCTTAATTGGGAAAATCTTCCTTCCACAGAAATTACACTTTTATCCGAAAATTCGGTAATTTATCATCAAAAATTTAGCTTGTTTGAGAAAATTAGCAGCTTTTTCGCTAAATTTTGATAAAATACCAGTTGTTCAATAGTGTTTTAAACAAAAACATTGTTTTTTAATTATTAATTAGTAATTATTAATTAGTAATTTTTTATTAAGTCCTCATAGCTCAGTTGGATAGAGCGCCTCCCTTCTAAGGAGGAGGTCGCAGGTTCGATCCCTGCTGAGGATACTTTTGTTTCGCGCCTATAGCTCAATGGATAGAGTCCTAGTCTTCGGAACTAGTGATGGGGGTTCGATTCCCTCTAGGCGTACTAAAATTACTTTTCCTGAATCGAATGATTCCTCGATGCCCTAATTTCCACAATTTCTTTATGTAACTTCACAATTTTTTCTTCTATATCTTTAATTGTTTTTATCATTTCATCATCAGCATCATCTTCGTTTATATCTTCAATATCCTCCGAAATTTCCTGAACATCTTCCTGGATATCATCGATATCTTTTTCCACTCCAGCAATTGTTGCTGTAGTTTTATTCACACTCATTTGAATAAAAATTGACAAATAAATAGCTTCCAAAGACACTGCTGTTGTTAATATTAACAATATTTGATCAACTGACACTCCAAATATTTTTAAAACAAATATTCCCACAAAAAACAAAGTATGGACGACAATTGAAACAGGCGTTCCTAACCAAATTGTTAACTTTTCAGTAACTCTCTCTAATTTACCCATATAATTCTCCTTTTTAAAAAATGACACCTAAATTTTCTTCTATTTATTAAAAATAATCAACAGGTGATAAAATATCATATTCTTTAGAGGATAAAAGTCTTAATTTTTTAATTATTAATTCTTAATTAGTAATTATTAATTAATTTTGGGTTTGTAGCTCAGTTGGTAGAGCGGTCGCCTCTTAAGCGATTGGTCGCGGGTTCGAGTCCCGCCGGACCCACACTGACTTTTCTGATCTGGCATTCCGGTATTATTTCTATAGTACTGGATGCCAGTTCAGAGGAGTCACTCCCTGCCTCAGTGTTGGAACCTGCCTGCCGGCAGGCAGGTTGGTATACAAGTACTTTCCATTTTTGCCGCAGTGTTGAAATTGGTATACAAGCACGGCTTAGGACCGTGTGGAGAAATCCATGGAGGTTCAAGTCCTCTCTGCGGCACAAAATAATTCCCCCTAGTTTTTCCGAAAACATTAATATAGCATTAATTTATTAACCAAATACTAAATTAATGTTCGAAATCGAACCGAAGAAACTAGAATTACTCCAGCCCTTAGTTACTATCGAACCAAAAAGAGATTCATTACTTGATAAAGTTATATTTTCCTCAGACATCAAAATTTTACAAAAAATTGATTACCCGGTTGGATCATATTGTTTATTAGAAAGAAATGACCAAACAGCTGTATTTAATGTAGATTCATTTTTCAAAGACGAATACGGAAACCCAAATATAGTCTTTTTACATTCACCCTTTCAAGACTCAAAAAGAACCGACTTAATATTTTCCAAATTATTTTTAGAACGAACCAGAAACGGTAATTCTCAACGAATCGATTTTAGTCAATTTCCTGAAATAGTTTTTGCACTACCTGATTACGCTCAACATGAACCATATATAAGTACCAGAAAAACTACCCGAGCGGCTTAATTCTTTCTTGAAAGGTATTGCCCGGTTTCCGTACTTACTAAAATTTCTTCACCGGTTTTGATAAACAAAGGTACTAAAACTTTCAAACCAGTATCTAAAATTGCATTTTTAGTTGCATTAGTGGCAGTATCACCTTTAACTGAATTTTCAGCCTCAACCACAGTATAGGCAATAGTTTTTGGCAAACTGATACCTACTGCTTTTTCATCGTAAAATTTTATTCGATAAAGTAAACCTTCTTTTAAATAGACTTTATCATCACCCACAATTTCTACTGGCACTGAATATTGTTCAAAAGTTCTCGGTTCAATAAAAACATAATTTGATCCATCAAAATAAGAATATTCTGCCTCATTAGTTTCTACTATAACTTCTTCTACTTTTTCGCCCGATTTATAGGTATATTCTACAACTCTACCAGTATATAAATTCTTTAATTTAGTTCTATAAAAAGCCGAACCTTTCCCCGGAGACACAAAAGATGTGTCGATAATCATATGCGGTTCTTCTTGAAAGAGGATATAAATACCTCGTTTAAATTGTGATGTTGATATAACTCCCATAGGCTTGATTTTATCACAAAAAAATTTTTAGAAAATGCTTTATATCCTAAGCTGAAAAGCTGATAATCTGAATAGCTAATTGAGACCAAAAAAAATCCCAGAGCATGCTTTTAGAGGAGCCACCCCGGGATCTGATAAGTAATATATCATAATATTATATACATGTCAACAATGTATCATAAGTACACACTAAAGCTTTCCATTTTCCATTTCATTTATGAACTGTGTCACCCCTCTGGCCCAGGAACCATTTGAGCTTGGACAATATTTTTTCATTATCAATTCCGGAGTTGTTAATCCTTTATCAAAATACTCTCTTTTTAAATACTCTGCATAACTCTTAATAGCTAGCTCATAACTTTCAAATTTTAACGTTCCCCGTTTATGTATCCCATAACCCCAACAATTGTGAGAATCTTCCGGTGCCTTTTTACATAAATTTGATTCCTGTTGAGCAATCGCCACAATCCAATAATATTCAAATCCATAATCTTTCGAAACTTGATAAATTAAATCAGAATAAGGAACCAAAGGTGATTTATATTTCTCTAAATATCTTCTGATAATTAATGGTCTAGCATCATCTGCAGCAATTTCACTTTTAACTTTAATTTGATTACTATCTCCTTCAGATTCACCAATAGTTAAATTATTCTCCCATTTTTCGTCAGTTATACCTAAAACACTCGAACTATCAATTTTACTTAAAAAAACCACCTCACCAAAACTGACAAACACCCCAAATACCATCAAAATTGCACAAGCTACCGTCTTATGTAATAGTCCAAATGGCTTTTCCATGCTTATATCATGGTATCATATGACACTTATGAAACAAAACTCACCAATTCAAAAACTTTCCAACAAAACCTTTATTCTTAATCTCGAAATTCCTGTTTCCGAGATTCAAAAAGAGTACCAGGAACACCTTAAAAATTTTCAAGCTAATTTCGAAACTAAAGGTTTTCGCAAAGGTAAAGCCCCAATGGAAGTTGTTGAAGCCAACATTTCTTCTGAAAAAATGTTTGAAGAGGTCGCTTCTCATTTAATCTCTCACACTTATGGCCACGCTCTTGAAAAACACCAACTTAAACCAATTATTCAACCACAAGTCAAGTTCAAAAATGAAAAACCTGATTTTAAACACGACTGGCAAATCGAAATCACCAGTTGTGAGCTTCCTGAAATTGAACTAAAAGACAAATATCTCGAAGAGATCAAAAAGATTAATACCGATAAATCCATCAAAGATGAGAATCAAAAAATGGATCAAATTGTTAAATCTTTAATTAAAAATGTAAAATTAGATCTTCCCGAAATTTTAATTGAATCAGACCTCGAATCCCATCTTTCAAATTTAATTAACCAAACTGCCCAAGCCGGTATTACCGTCCAACAATACCTTGAAGGTCAAAAACAAACTATTGAAAGTTATAAAGAAACTTTAAGACAAAGAATTGTTGATGAGTGGACTATCAATTTGGCTATCAGTAAAATCGCCAAAGATAATAAAATCGAAGTTTCCGAAGTTGAAGTTAAAGATATTTTGACCAAAAACCCTAATTTAGGGTCAAATATAAATATGGTTTACTATCTTCTCACTCAACAAAAGGTATTTGATTTCCTCAAAAAGTAGTTTTTCTATGCTAAAATAGGCCACTATGGCAGGTGGTTTTGGGTCTAAGCTTAACCCAAAAAATAAGTCTTTTAATCTTAAAAAGAATAATAGCGAAATTCTCAAAGAATTTCCCGATGGTTCTGTTCCACCAAAACCAAAACTTTCCGGCACTCTTTTCCCTGGTCAAAGCATTAATTTCAACAAAGAAGAGGAATCGCCAAAAACTAATTTTACTCGGGAATTTTTAACTAAAACTGTCAACCAAGAACATTCTATTTTTGTTAATCAACACACCCAAGAAGTTAAACAAACAATAAATGAACTCAAAGCTGAAATCCAAAAACTAGTCATGTCTGCCGAAAACTTAGATCAAGAAATTATTCAAGCTGCCGAACAAAATATACCCGAAACTAACGAATATCAACTTAATTTTCTTCAAAGAATTAAAACCCTTATTATTCAATTCCGCCAAAATATTAATGAATCTTGTGTTTGGCTTCAAAATTTCAACCGTAAAAAATCTCGCAAAAATGCTTTCTGGGGTAATGTCAGAAACAAAAAGAATGGGGGAGAACAGTATCTTTTCAGTGGTGAACACAGCATTGCTCGCTCTGCTAACTAAACTGTGAGTCTAAGAGGACTCGAACCTCTGACCTCTTCGATGTCAACGAAGCGCTCTAACCAACTGAGCTATAGACTCTCACAAGTAACGGAAAGTATAACTTATTTCTTTTCCAAAAAAAAGAGGTCATCCCGATATTTCGGGATTAGACTCACTTTTCATTTGACTTTAAATTTTCCCTTGATAAAATCAAACCCATGACTTTGTTTATCTAAGTCTAGTTCGTTGAAAAAAAGTTTTTCTGTCCATACAGAAATAATTCGAACAACGCGTTCGAATTACATAAGAAAAGGAGTGTCACCGATATGTCGACTACTCGCACCTGGAATTTCAATTTTCTTCTTTTGATGGCCCTTGTCGTATCTCTACCTTTCATTTATCTCTGTTGGACATTTTTCTGTCTATTTATATCCCCATTCATCCGAATCAACCAAGATTTTTACCTAACCGAAGAATAAACCCAAGCCACCATTTACACTATTAATCAACGAACCTAAGCCTCACATTTATTTAATTGACATTTATGTCAATTTTTTAAGTGTGGGGTTCTATTTTATCTTAATTATTATCCTATAACATTGACAATATGACTATTTTTTGATATAATCAGTCATTCGAAAATAACCAAAAGTTTTCGCATTTTTGAATTATTTCGAATAGTACTTTGACAACTTAAAAGTAAGGTCGAAATTGGGAATTTAACCAAGTTTCCAGCTCCGACCTTATTTTTAATTATATTAGGGGAGGGTTTTCCATGGTTAGTAACAATCGTCACCGTGAACGTCATCTAGTTCTTGATGTTAAACAGCATCAGGAAGTCACTTCTTTTCTTTCTAGACTGGCTATTTCGACTTTCTTACTCTATTTGATTTGCTCAATTTGGCTCCACGATCTAGAAATTGAGGTTTTTGCACTAGCAGCAATTATTGCTGCATCCACAACCCCAATTAACCTTCGTAATGTCAAAATTGGCTTAATCCAATTTGGCATTACTACTACCATCACCTATGTCTGCTCTTTTTGGGCAGTCAGTGGTGGTATCAACCTCCTCATTTGTATCCTCTTTGGGATACCAATGAGATTTCCATTTTTTGTTGCTGGGTTTAAATATACCAGACAACAAAAAGTTAAAGATAAGCCATACAACCAAATGTCTCGCAGAGAACTGCAAGAAAAAGTTCAGCTATCAAAAGCTGAACGTGACAAGAAAAACTTTAAAAAAATGGAAAAAATGCAGGCGGAAAACCAAAAAAGGAGAGAAAAAGAAGAAAGAAAAAGAAAAGCTGAAGAAGAGTTTCTTCACACATAACCCAACCCTAATATTGTCCAACCCTCGCTTCACACACCATTTGGTGTGGCACTCAAAAAGTGTTTGCGGGGGTTTTCTATTGATACTTATAAATATTTATTTTATCTCCACTCTTCAGTAGGGGATAGTTCATTTTAATAATGTCCCAATCCTCTGTCTTTAAATCTACTTTGTGTTTCGGTTCCACAATATAATCAAATTTAAAATTTCTCATTTCCATAAACGACCAAATTTGTCCAGCCACATCTGTCGGCCATTCACCCAACATCCACCCTTGTCTGTGTGACAACGACAATGGTACCGAGTTTGCTCTGGCCAAATAAATAATTTTTTTGTCTTCTTCCACTTCTTTTTTAATTTCCTCGGCCACCTGAGTATCAATATCTGCCTCAATTTCCCACTGAAAATGATAGTTACTTACCCTGATTCCGTTATAAATCATTATTGGCAAAATCAATATCGCCAAAATTTTACTTTTATCCCAAAGCCATTGCCAACCAATAGCTGCCAAAATTACTATTAATGGCATATAAACATCAGCATAATATTGATGTATCAAATTTCCATTTGGCACAATCAACCAATAGATAAACACTCCAATAATCCACAAAAATAAAGGAACAATTCTTTTATCTTTTTTAAAAATACCCACCAAAAATCCCAAAACAGCCAAACCACTGGCAGTTTTTCCCATTGTTTCTCCGGCTACATTTTTCCAAATCAAGTTTTTTAAAATTCCTAAATCCACTATTTTTTCTCTTCCAAACAACACCCAATTTTCCCAACTCACATCAATATTCAAATAATGTGTCCACCATCGCCACCAACCATAAAATATCATCCCTAATAATCCAACAATTAAATAATCCCAAACTTTACTTTTTCTCAACCACAAAAAATATCCTAAAAGCGGCAAACAAATTAATCCAAATGGTCTACAAGCCACACTCACCCCCAACGACAATCCTGACAAAATTAAATTCATTTTTTTACCATTCTCTTTATACCGCCACATCAAACATAACGAAACCCAAATAAAACTCACTGCCATAGCATCCGGATGAAATGCATGACCCACAAAAAATATACTTCCCGGCATAAAACTATAAATAATTAATCCCAAAACCGCTGTTTCTTTATTAATCCATTTCTTTAGTAAATCAAACAAAGCCAATGATCCGACTATATATAAAATTAAATTTATTAATCGACCGACCCAAACTTCTGGTCCTAAAATTTTATAGCCTAAAGCAATTAATCCTTCATAAAACGGCATTTCTAAAAAGAAATAACCATCAGTATTCGATACTGGTCTCATTAAACAAGCCTTTGGTTTTAAAAAATCAGCTTTACCGTTATACAAAAAATAACTCACACACTCTGTATCTGTCTGCCTCATAGCATGAGCATCCACTGGTAATACTGTAAAGTTTTTTAATCTCACCACCAAACCAAAAATCAAAACCGATAATACTAATAACCACATTAAATTTTTCTTTATCCATTTAAATGCCATAAAACATTTTAACTCATAAATGATTCAAAGCTATTTGTGCTATAATTCCACTCAAACATGAAACAGATTTTTTCTTTTGATTTTTATTCAACTATATAGCCCAAACAGGGCAGTTTTACTTCGTCCTTTTTGGGCACCCTAATCCTTTTTCCTGCTAAAATAGTGTAGTCCACTTTAAAAACTTTTTACTTTATAACTTTATACTTTTTACTAAATTATGTCCGAAAACAATCAAATAGATACCCACGATCTTCGTCATTCAGCCGAACATATCCTTACTTTGGCTATGTTACGTCTTTTTCCCAATCAGTTTTTACCCGCCATGGGTCCAGCCACCGACGATGGTTTTTATTTTGACTTTGAACCACTCAATGGTTTTAAAGTCAGTGAAGAAGATTTTGCCAAAATCGAAATCGAAATGGCTAAAATTGTCAAAGAAAATTTACCTATAATCAGGCAAGAAATATCTTTAGACGAAGCCAAAAAACTTTTTGTCAACAATCCTTACAAAATGGAATGGCTTGAGAGTATTACCAATAGAGAAGAAGTTATTACCACTTATACTATCGGTGAATTTGTTGATCTTTGTGCTGGTCCTCATGTCCGCTATACCAGTAAAGTTAAGGCTTTCAAACTTCTTTCTATTGCTGGCGCATACTGGCACGGCGATGAAAAAAATAAAATGCTTACCCGTATTTACGGCACCGCCTTTGAGTCAAAAGAAAATTTGACTGATTATTTAGATCTTATTGAAGAAGCTAAAAAAAGAGATCACCGTATTTTAGGTCAAAAACTAAAATTATTCACTATTTCCAAACTTATTGGTGCCGGTTTACCCTTACTTCAACCCAACGGTATGATTCTCCGTCAGGAAATTGAAAAATATCTTTGGCAACTTCATCAATCAAAAGGTTACTCGCGTGTTTGGACCCCTCACTTAGCCAAAGAGGATCTCTATATTACTTCGGGGCATGCTGAAAAATTTGGTGACAATTTGTTTAGAGTTCAAGGTAAAGAGGAAAAGTTTTATCTTAAACCCATGAATTGTCCTCATCACATGCAAATTTTTGCCGATAACCAGTTTAGTTATCGGGATATGCCAGTGCGGTACTTTGAACCAGCTACTGTTTATCGCGATGAAAAAACTGGTGAGCTTTCTGGCCTTACACGTGTTCGATCTATTACTCAAGACGATGGTCATTTATTCTGCCGAGCTTCTCAGCTTGAACAAGAAATTTCTACCATTGTTTCAATCATTAAAGAATTTTTTACTACATT
This sequence comes from uncultured Gammaproteobacteria bacterium, assembly GCA_964558195.1. Classification (GTDB taxonomy): domain Bacteria; phylum Patescibacteriota; class Microgenomatia; order UBA12405; family UBA12405; genus WARW01. Next base: position 1,136 of record CAZLCB010000017.1, on the reverse strand, counting down.
TGGTATGATGGAAGATTATTGGGTTAGACTTTCAGTTCGTGGACCAAATGGTAAGTATCTAGGTTCTGACGAAGTTTGGGAAAAAGCCGAAACCGCTCTTAAAACCATTTCTGAAAAAAATAATTTACCTTACAAAATCGGTATTGACGAAGCGGCTTTTTACGGTCCAAAACTTGATTTTATGTTTAAAGACGCCCTTAAACGCGAATGGCAACTTTCTACTATTCAGTGTGATTTTAATCTACCCGAAAGATTCGATCTTTCATTTATTAATGAAAAGGGTGAAAAAGAACGTCCGGTTGTTATTCATCGAGCTATTTCTGGATCGCTCGAACGGTTTATGGGTATTTTAATTGAACAATTTGCCTGTGCTTTCCCAACTTGGATTTCTCCAGTTCAAGTAAAAATTATCCCCATTACTGACAAACAGGCTGATTATGCCAAAAAAATAAAAGAAACTCTTCAACAAAAAGACATTCGGGTCGAAGTCGACGACAAAGCTGAAACTATGCAGAATAAAATCCGTAATGCTGCCACTGAAAAAATTCCTTATATGGTCATTGTTGGTGGTAAAGAAGAGGAAGGCAATACTATTTCTGTCCGTCAACGTGACGGTCAAGACTTAGGTGTCATGACAATTGACGATTTTATTAATCAACTTCAAGACCAAATCACAAAAAAGGCCTTAAATTTGATAAAATAACCAATAATTAAAATTTAACCTTAACTTGAGTAGTTTTAGAAACAAAAATACAAATCAGAAGTTCTACAAAATTAATCAGTATATTACTGCGTCTGAAGTCAGACTTTTAGATGACCAAGGTAAACAAATTGGTGTTATGCCACTTTCTCAGGCCAGAACCATGTCTTTTGATACTGGTCTTGATTTGATTGAAATTAATGGCGCCGCCAAACCTCCGGTTATCAAACTCATTAGTTTTTCCAAATTTAAGTATCAAGAAGCCAAAAAACTTCAATCTGAGAAAAAAGGTATCAAAGGTGGAGAACTAAAAGAAATTCAAATGAGCCCAAATATCGGCCAAAACGATTATCAAATTCGTATTGATAAAGCCAAAAAATTTTTGGCTACTGGAAATAAAATCAAATTAAGTATAAAATTCCAAGGTCGTCAGATG
>CAZLCB010000016.1:0-17953 GCA_964558195.1 uncultured Gammaproteobacteria bacterium | reverse complement strand
TTTGGCTACTGGAAATAAAATCAAATTAAGTATAAAATTCCAAGGTCGTCAGATGGCTCATCAAGAATTTGGTCACGATTTAGTTGCCAAATTCAAATCCGACCTTAACGAAGTGGCTGTCGCCGAAGGCGAAGCTAAACTCATTGGGAAAAGATTAATGGTTACATTTACTCCTTCCAAAAAGAAGGTAACTAATAATGAAGAAACAAAGTAAAAAACTTAAAGTCAGAAAATCGGTTTCTAATCGATTTGAAGTCACCAAAAATGGTAAAGTTTTGCGTATGTCATCTTTTAATCGACATTTACGCCGCAAAAAAAGCAAAAAACAACTTCGTCGACTCAAAGGTAAACAAGTTGTTGAAGGTGCTTTAGCTATCAAAGTTAAAAAGCTCCTCGGTCAATTATAATTATAAATTAATACAATAACCAATAATCAAATAACAAGAAACAAACATTATTGTTTGGGATACTTGAGATTTGTATCTTGGAATTTTTAAACATATGAGAGTTAAAACAGGAACAGTCCGAAGAGCTGGTCACAAAAAAGTCTTAAAAGCCGCTAAAGGTTTTTGGATGACCAGACATAAACGATATAAAGTGGCACATGAAGCCGTCATGCATGCTGGCAAATATGCTTTTGCTGGTCGCCGACTTAAAAAACGCGATCTTCGTCAATTATGGATCGTCCGTATCAATGCTGCTCTAAAACCGTTTAACATCCGCTATTCAGCTTTTATCAAAATGCTTAAAAATCGGAATATTACCCTTGATCGTAAGGTCTTAGCTGATCTTGCTGTCAATAACCCAGAATCATTTAAGGCCGTAGTTGAATCGGCCAAAAACTAAAATTTAGGTCGCTTCAACTACAACCCCGTGCTCTGCGGGGTTTTTTGTTATTTCAACATATTAATAAATTAGGTACAATAAAGCGAAACCAAAATATGGACCAAACATTAGAAAAAATAAAATTAGAATATCTTTCTAAAATCAATTCTATTAATAATTCCGCTGATCTGGAAAATATTAGGATTGAAATTTTTGGTCGCAATGGCAAAATTAATCAACTTTTTTCTGAAATTAAAAATATTGCTCCCGAAAACCGTAAACAATTCGGTGCCGATCTTAATCAACTCAAAACCGAACTTGAAGAAAAATTAAAAAATAAAAATGTCGAAAAAACTGACAAACTGAAAGCTGATAATCTGACAAGCTCAATTTTTGGTTTACCAAAAATTGGACACTTACACCCAATTACCCAAACCGAACGTCAATTAAATGAAGTTTTTCGAAAATTAGGTTTTTCTGTCTACAATAGTCCAGAAATCGTCACTGATGAATTTAACTTCGAACGTCTTAATGTCCCAACAGAACATCCCGCTCGCGATATGCAAGACAGTATTTATATCAAAGAGCCAGAATATCTTTTACGCACTCAAACCTCGGCTATTGAAGCCTATCTTCTATCTCAAAAATCAAAAGATTTACCCATTCGTGCCGTCTGTCCTGGCAGTGTTTTCCGAAACGAAAAAGTTAATCGTTCCAATCATTTTGTTTTCCATCAATATCAGGCTGTTGTTGTCGATAAAGGTTTAACCATGAAAGACCTCGTTGGCACTATCAACCTTATGTTTAAAACCCTTTACGGTGACGACGTTGTTGTTCGTTATCGATGTAAATATTACCCTGAAGTTGAACCAGGCGTCGGTCCGGATATGCAGTGTTTTAATTGTCATGGAAAAGGTTGTCCTTTGTGTAAATACGCTGGTTGGATTGAAATGGGTGGTAGCGGCATGATTCACCCCAAAGTCTTACAAGCCGCCAATATCGATCCTAACATCTGGTCCGGATTTGCCTTTGGTATGGGGCTTGACCGTTGGACTATGGCTCAAAAAAATATTAAAGACATTCGCACCCTCATGGGTGGCAATTTAGCCTACAAACCAAACGAAAAATAAATATGAAATTAATCTATTCTCACTTACAAAAATTTCTCCCTGATTTAAAAGTTGAACCACAACAACTTCGTGACGATCTCACTATGATCGGCCATTTCACTAATTATTTTGAAGAAATTGACGGCGAAATTGTTTTTGATTTAGATATTAAAGTAAATAGGGGAGACTGTTTAGGTTATTATGGTCTTGCCCGTGATTTAGCCGTCTTTTATCAACTCAATCTTCAAACCCCATTTTCTCAATCAATCAATTCTACATCAAAGTTACCAACTCTTCCCATCAAAATCGAAACCGATAATGTTAAACGTGTCATGGCTCTAAAACTTTCTGGTCTTAAAAATCAAACTTCTCCTCAATGGCTTAAAACTTTTATCAAATGTCATGGCACCAACCCAGTTAACTTTATTGTTGATTTAACTAACTACATTATGTTTATGTACGGTATTCCCAGTCATGCTTTTGATATCCGCAAATCTGGTGAGAACCTAATTTGGCAAATGAACTCTAATTTTTCCGAATTTACTAGTCTCGATGGATCAGTTCTCAAACTTAATTCAGATATTTTAATGATTAATAATCCTGACAAACCTCTTAGTTTAAGTTTTTGGGGTGGGGAAGCTTGTGCTATTGATAGTGATACCACTGATATTATTATTGAAATTGCTATTTATAATCCCGCCACAGTTCGTCAGAATAGTCGTAATTTAAAATCCGTTACTGAGGCCGGCACCCGACTCGAAAAATATCTTGATCCAGAAACTATTCCTACTGCTTTCAAAGCCTTAACTAATTTAATATTAGAAAATTGCTCCGGCCAAATTAATTCTCAAATTTTTGATTTTTATCCTCAAAAGGTTCAACTACCTCAAATAGAATTAAATTTAAATAAGCCAACAGAAGTCTCAGGAATTGAAATTCCTCACGATTTTGTTGTAAATTGTCTCACCAAATTAGGCTGTTCTTTTTCTTCTGAGATCTCAAATCTAAGATCTAATATCTTAATCACTCCACCATCTATCCGCACTGATATTTCCTTAGAAGCTGATTTAGTTGAAGAAGTTGTTCGTTTTTGGAATTATAAAAATATTCCTATTGATCAACCATTAACTTTTAAAGAAGTTCCTGATATTACTCCACCGGAAATTTACCTTATCGACCAGTTAAAAGATAAATTGGTTAAACTTGGTTATGATGAAGTCCTTACTTGGCCATTAATTACTCAACCAACAGACGAAAAAACCGTTATTAAAACTCAAAACAGTATCAATACTGAGGCTATTTATTTACGCCAAAGTTTAATTCCTTCACTTATCGAACAACTCGATCAATATTCCCGCTATAAATTAACCAATTGTCAATTTTTCGAAATTGGTAAAGTCTTTAATTTAATTAACAATAAATTTGTTGAACAAAATATCATGTGTCTCTACAATTCAAACCCTGATAATCTTCGTAGAGACGCGCGATCGTGCGTCTCTTCAGAGACAAAAATACATTTTGTTGACAATTTTGCCGAAATTATTATTGATGATTTACCAAGACCCGAAAAATATATTCCTCAAGCCATTATTAATAATGCTTATGAGCTTACCTCTCAAATCATTACTCTTGATGCCAACATTACTTTAGATAACCAAGAAGAGCCAGAAAATTTGATTAAAAAATATTCTCGAATTATTGGTGACCAATACTTATGGGAAATCGTCATCACTGATATTTATCATGACACTAAAACCAATAAATATCGTTACACTTTCCGCGTTTCTTATTTTAATACTGACGATAAAACCGCTAAGGAATTACATCTCAAATCATTTGGTTTGAAATAAACCATTACCTCATCGTCACATCATTATAATGAATACGTCATTGTGAACAAAGCGAAGCAATCTCACTGAAATTTAGATCCATTTTGAAATAGATTTATATTAAAAATCATATTTTGAATGATTAGCAGTCGTACACATAGACTGACAATACAAGATATTTTTAAAAATGAACCTAAAAATAGGGGATTATTGAGTAGAAGTTACTGTCGGTGCTAAGGTTGGAGTTAGCGTTAAAACTGTTGTTGGGGTTACTGTTGGAACAACTGCGCTATCCCAAGGCGTATTTACTCCAATTTTTGATTCTCTTTCTTGACTGTGACCGTCTCGATCAGTTGCCCTAACTTTAATCGTATGAGGACCGTTATCCAAAGTCAAACTCATTTCAAATGGTCTCTCTGTCCAAGTCTTCTTTTCTGTCCCATCCACCCATAACTTAACTTCTGTAATTTTTACCAACGAATTTGTTGTAACTCTCACATTAAAATTATTACCCACAGTTGATTGATGCGCTGGACTATCAATACCCACATTTACCATACCATCACTCCGGCAATAACCTGTTGGTGGATTATAAACATCTTTATTAGCCTGCTGACTAATCCAACCATCAATCCCTTCTTGCCATCTATTTTTACCATCAGTCGATATCAAGTCATCTTCCTTCAAAGAAAAAAATTCTTTTTCCTCATAATTACTACTAGCAATATCGTCCGGAGTCGCTAAACCTGTTACTCCTTTACAAACTTTTAGTTTCATATGAATCGGGTCAGAAACTGTTGGCTGAGTTCCGTCGATAAAATATTCACTTCTACTAGCAAATCCGTCATGTGCCGGATATCCGGAAACCTTATCAACATCTATCGAAATAATTTTATTTGGCACTGAAAAATCAACCTTAGACAGCTTTGGTAACTCATACTTCATAATCTTATTCCAAATCGGAGCTGCTCCAGAAACACCAGAAACCAAACTTCCCATTTCCGTATTATCATTATTCCCCACCCAAACTGTAGTCAACAAGTTTGGTGTCCAACCAATTGTCCAATTATCTTTTTTATCATTAGTAGTACCGGTTTTAGCCGCCACTTGATAGCCAGGAATTTGCAAAGAGTTGACTGCTCCGAAAGTCATTTCTCGAGCCGAATTGTCCGATAAAATATTAGATATAATAAACGCCTCTTGCTCCGTCATCACCCTCTTACCTTCGGTTTGTTTATATTCCTCTAAGACTCTGCCATCCTTATCCTCGACTTTCAAAATTCCTACCGGATCCATTTTTAAACCCTTATTAGCAAAAGCTGTATAAGCCGAAGCCAAATCAATCATTTTTACCTCAGCTCCACCCAAAGTTACTGCTAAACCAAATCTTGATAAATTCTTCTGAGTCGGCTCAAGAGTCGATAAACCCATATCATAAGCCAACGTCAACATATTCTTCACTCCTACAAAAGCTAAGGTTTTTACCGCTGTAGTATTAATGGAATTTCCCAAAGCATTTCTTAAACTCATCGGACCATTATATTTCCCGTTATAATTTTGTGGTGAATAATCCTTTTGACCACCAACACCAGGAAAAGTCACCGGAGTATCCATAATCATTTTCGATGCTGACCAACCTTTCTTAATCGCCGCCAAATATGTAATTGGTTTTATCGATGACCCTGGCTGTCTCAAAGCCTGAGTTACTACATTAAAATTTCCATCTGTTTTATCCGACCAATAATCTCGAGAACCAACCATCGCTAAAACTTGACCAGTAGTTGGGTCAATAATTATTGCTGCTCCATTTGTAATTTTCTTACTCTCATTTTTATCTATTTCTTCTGCTACTATTTCCTGAGCTTTATTTTGTAAATCTAAGTCCAATGTTGTAGTGATCTTTAAGCCACCACCCTCAACCAATTCTTCACCATACTTCTCTGCCAACAACTCTTTAACCCACAAAACAAAGTGAGGTGCTTGCATTGTCGACTTCTGATCATTAAATTTATAATTCTCAACTTCTTTCATAGTTTCATCAGCCAAAGCCTGACTGACATAACCATCCTCCACCATTCTGTCTAGCACGTGTTTTGTTCTATTAATATAAGCCTTTGGAGTACTTGAATACGGCGAATAAACACTTGGTAATTGCGGTAAACCGGCCAATATGGCACATTCAGCCAAATTTAATTCTTTCACTTCTTTGCCAAAATATTGCTCCGCTGCCGGTCCTACTCCCCACGACGCTCCACCATAAGGTGCTTCATTTAAATACATTCCTAAAATCTCGTCTTTACTATACTTCGCTTCAATTTGTATTGCTAAGATTAATTCCTTAATTTTTCTCGTCACCGTTCTTTCTGTTGTCAATAATACGTTTCTCGTTAACTGCTGGGTTAGTGTTGATCCACCGGTTACTTTTTTAAAATAAAAAACATTCTTAACCATTCTTAACGGAGTTAGTGGGTCAAAACCTTTGTGTTTATAAAAATCTTTATCTTCAACCGAAATAGTTGCCTTCTTCAAATAATCAGGTATATCAGAAAAATTAACCGGATCACGTTTGGCATCATTATAGATATCATATAAAACCTTACCGTTACGGTCATAAACTTTACTCGAATAACCGTCACGTCTAACTACTTTTGCTGGCGACGGTAAATCTTTACCAAAATAAATAAACATCCCCAAGATTCCCAAAATCCCAATCCCCATCAAAACCAAAGCCACTTTAAAAAAGTTAAGCCAAAAATTTCGGTTTCTAAACATTCTTTTAAAATCAAAATTAAATTTTGACTTTAAACTACCTACTTTTCTTCTAAAATTCCTAGACAACATTTTTATTAAAACAAAACCAATAAAAACGGCACCATTCCCGATAAAAGCAATACTACCAACGACACTACGAGTACAATTTTAGTCAACGTTTTCTTCTTAATACTCATATTAATATATTACCATAACGTATTTAAATAGATAATCTAAGGCTAAATTGGCAAAAAACTAAAAAAGTATTATTATTAATTTAATTAATAATTTATTTCAAACCTATGAACGTTGAATCAAGAACAAGTGTAATGACTGACCCGTCTGATGTTATTGAGTTTTCGGTTGCAAAAGACCAAGAAATAAAAGATATTAAAAGGAGAGGTAATTGCAACAATTGCGGCCAAAATTGCAATCATTGCTCCGGAAATTGCTACAATTGCAGTAGTTGCAGTAACTGTACTGGTGGAAACTGCCGTAGATAATAATGTCGGATAATTCAAAAGTAAGAGATATTTTTAAAGAAGAAGATTCAAAAGATATTGTTTTGTCAAAATTAGAAAACTTTCTTGATAAAACAAAAATAATTCATTCCATTAGAAGAGAATTATTCTTTAATGATGAGCCAAAACTATACGACTATTGCACAGCATTTACATCCTCTGGATGTAATAAAAATAAACAAATATCCTATGCTGGCGGTACAGATTTAGATAAAGAATATGCTTTATTAAAATCTCTTGGTGAAGCTTTGGAGAGACATTGTCTAAGTAGTAAACAACAGAAAGATTTTTTTTATCCATACAAAGATATAAAAGAACAAGCTATTAATATTTTTGAATTATGTGATTACAATCAAGAACAACAACTTAACAATAATCTATATACCGAAAATGATATTTTTTCATGGTGTCACGGCTACAATGTTTTTAATTTCAAGGAGTGTTTTATACCATCACAATTAGTATACGTGCCATATCATAATCCAAATGAAAAAATACTCCGGGAACCTATTAGTACTGGAGCCGCACTAAGCACATCATTGGGCGGATCAATATATAGAGGAATTTGTGAAGTTATAGAAAGAGATGCGTTTATGATTTCATATTTAAACCAAACTAAAAATAATTTAGTTGATTTAAAAAGATCAGGGTCTGAATTAAAAGAATTATATAAAATTAGTCGTAACTATAAACTAGAACCAATTATCGTTGATATCACAAGTGATTTAAAAATACCAACCATGATAAGTATAGTTATTGATAGAACTGGTCTCGGACCAGCAGTATCAGTTGGACTATCTGCAGACTTAGATCCCAAAAAAGCAGCAATTAAATCTTTAAAAGAAGCATTCCATTCACGACCATGGATTCGCAAACTAATAATTCAAAAAAATAAAAATACAGATATTAATACATTTGAAGGTAGAGCAATGTACTGGTCAAAGCCAGAAATGGTTAGTAAATTGAACTTTCTAATTAAGGGTGAAAAAATCCCACTCAAAAATGAAATAAAAACACCAACAATGAAAGAGAAACTAAACAAAATTAAATCAATTTTTGACAAGAATAATATATCATCATATTTTGTAGATTTAACCACTCCAGAAGTTAAAAAATATGGTTTTTTTGTTTCAAAAGTTATTATCCCTAAACTAGTTCCACTTTATTTAAATGAAAAATTTAAAAATATCAAATATACTCGAGTAAAACCGGAAAAAATAAATCAAATTCCACACCCATTTTTATGAAAAGTAAAATCATAGAAAAAATTGAAAAAAATAACAAGCTATTTAAAATTTCTGATTCATTTCATGAGTCTTCAAAGATATATTATTTCAATAAAAATAAAGGCAAAAAACCAAAAAAATGGGTAAAAATATTTTATAAGACTTACCCAAGACTAGACCGCATAAAATTACCAACAGAAAATATTATTTTAAATAAAAAAAATACAAATATTTTTGAATTAATTTACAACAGAAGATCAAAACGTATTTTTTCCAAAAAAAAAGTAAATCTAAAAGATATTTCAACTATATTATTTTATTCAGCAGGTATAAGTAAAATTGAAAATTTTTCTTGGGACGAAGCACTTAGAACATACCCTTCAGCCGGAGCACGTTTTCCACTAGAAATTTACATTATCAATAACAACATAAATGGACTTAAAAAAGGAATTTACCATTACAATATTAAAGAAAATTCATTAGAAACTCTCAAGTTAGGTAATTACAAAAAAATAATCAAAAATATTACTAATCAAAAAATGTCAGCTAACTCTAATTTTAATATAGTTATATCAGCAGTATTTGATAGAACTAGAATAAAATACGGAGACAGGGGCTACAGGTTTCCATTTATTGAAGCGGGGCATTTAGCACAAAATTGTTATTTAGTTTCAGAATCGCTAAAATTAAATTGTTGTACTATTGGTGGTTTTATTGATGATGATATCAATAATTTATTAGACTTTGCCGATTCATCAGAAAAAACTATCTATATAATAAGTATTGGATATCAATGAAAATAAAAAAACAATTGTTAAATAATGGTTCATTATTGATAACTGTTAATCTACCAGAAACACTTTCAACTACAATAATGGCTATATCTTTATCAGGGCCAGCTTTTGATCCTCCAAACAAAACAGGAATTTCCCACTTCATAGAACATCTTTTATTTAAAGGCAATCAAAAATATAAGAATAATAGAATTTTGTCTAAAAAATTAGAGAAATATGGTGCCACATCATCAGCGTTTTCATACCAAGAAACCAACACTTATTGGATTAAAATTCATAAAAATTACCTTACAACCGGAATAGATATATTAACCGAACAAATTCAAAACCCACTCTTCAGAAAAGAAGATATAGAATTTGAGAAAAAAATTATCGAAGAAGAATTGTCTATGGTTAAATCAAATCCATCATTATTAATCTGGGAATTATGGGCACAAACAATCTGGGGCGATAACCAAATTGGTCGAATATATACAGGTGAAAAAAAAGATATCGAAAGCATAAATCAAAAAGATATTTTATCTTTCTTCAATAAGAATTACACTGCAAAAAACACTATATTCATTGTTAGTGGAGATATTAACGAAATAAAAATAAAAAACACATTAAATCAAAAACTTACCAATTACTCCAGACAAATAAAAACACAAAGACAAAAAATACAAATCTCTCAAAAAAGACCGATTAGAATTATAAAACAAAAAACCGACAGCTTAACTGCCATATACGGATTCCTAACAACTAATAGATTCAATAATGACAGTTATGTACTAGAACTAATAGAATATCTCCTTGGACAAGGTCAAGGAAGCTATTTGAACCAAAATATTGCCAACAAAGGATTAACTTATTCTATTTTTACATCAACTAAACACTTATCAAATACAGGATATTTTTCCGTAAATTTTACATCAAAAAAAGAAAATCTAAACCAAATTTTGAGAAAAATTAACGAACAAATAAATATTATTAAGAAAGGCAAAGTAAATAAATCAGATTTAGAGAGAGCAAAGGGTTATTATATTGGACAACTAGCAATCAATAATGATACAACAGACAATATCTCTAGCTTTGTTGGATATCAGGCCATTTACAACAGTAAGAAGATTTTATCCATTGAAGATAAACAAAAAATAATAAATCAAATTACTCCAGAAGAGATCACTAAAATCGCAAACAAATATCTAAATAAAAATAAAAGTTTTTTGTCATTAATAGGTTCTATATCTGAAAAAGATATAAAATTTTAAAATCCTCTCAACTACCCCAATTAAACCCGAACAGTAAAAAATTTTCTGTTATCATCAATACATGGATAGTCTTACTCAAATCCCTGGGGTTGGTACTCAAACTCTTGCCAAATTAAATAAACTCAACATTTTTAAACCGATCGATTTGCTTTATCATTTTCCCTATCGATACATCGATTTTTCTCATATTACCGATATTATTCAAGCTAAAGAAAATGAAAATATTACTATTACCGGAAAACTTTTAAGCTTTCAAAATATCTTTACTCGATCTCACAAAAATTTTCAAAAAGCTGTCGTTGCTGATAAAACCGGTCAAATAAATTTACTTTGGTTTAACCAACCATATTTGTCCAAAAATTTCAAAGTCGGGGATACTTATAGTTTTGCTGGCACTGTCTCTCTTTTTCAAAACAAAAAAACTATTATTGCTCCGGTTTCTGGACAATATAACACCGGGAAAATTATTGCCATTTATCCGGAAACTAGTGGTCTAACTTCAAATTGGTTTCGCAAAACTATTCAAAATTTTCTTCCCCAATTAACCAAAGACATTAAAGAAATTTTACCCGCAGATGTTATTAAACAGTACGATTTATTAAATTTCCAAAAATCTCTCGAACAAATTCACTGCCCTCAAAATTCAAAAACGCTAGAACAGTCTCGATATCGGCTTTCTCTGCAAGAAATTTTAACCATTCAAGCCAAATCGTGGTTGCTCAAAAAAGATTGGCTAACTAAATCACCCAAAATAATTCTCAAATCAGATACTAAAATCGACCAAAAAATCAAAAAACTAATTTCATCACTTCCGTTTAAATTAACCGATTCTCAAGAAAAAGTCTGGCAAGAAATCAAATCCGATATTACTAACAACCAAAAAGTTACTAATCGACTTATTCAAGGTGATGTCGGTTCCGGTAAAACTATCATCGCCATTTTGGCTTGTTACCTAACTCATTTAAACAATTCTCTATCTCTATTTTTGGCTCCCACCGAAATTCTGGCTCAACAACATTTCGCCACTTTCCAAAAATTTCTCAAAAAATTAAAAGTTCCAGTTTTTTTACTCACTTCATCCAACAAAACCAACCTCAACAAAATTCCAAAAAATTCCATTATTATTGCTACTCATGCCGCTATTTTTCAAAAAACTGCTATTGAAAATAATATTGGTTTATTAATTATTGATGAACAACATAAATTTGGCGTTAAACAAAGATCATTTTTGGGCGATCTCGAACATTTACCTCACTGTCTTACCATGACCGCCACCCCAATTCCTCGAACCATCAGTTTAACTTTATTAGGTAATTTAGATATTTCCATTATCGACTCTTTACCTCAAAATCGTTTACCTATTAAAACTTTTCTGGTTCCACCCCACAAAATTCCATCTTGTTACTCTTGGATTCAAAATGAAATTCTCAAAAATAAATGCCAAGCTTTTATCGTCTGTCCCTTCATCGATATTTCTGAAACTATGCAAAGTGTTAAATCAGCCAAAGCCGAATTTGAAAAATTACAATCAATTTTTCCAAAATTAAAATTATCCCTACTTCACGGTAAAATTAAACCAAAAGACCGGGAAAAAATAATTTCTGACTTTCAAAAAAATAAGACTAATATTTTGGTTACTACACCTATTATTGAAGTTGGTGTCGACATTCCTAATGCCTCAATTATGATTATTCAATCAGCCGAACGTTTTGGTCTTTCCCAACTTCATCAACTCCGTGGCCGAGTCGGTAGGGGAGTCGCTCAAAGTTTTTGTTATTTTTTTACTGATTCCGAAAACGACAAAGCCCAAAACCGACTTAAATTTATGGAAAATCATAATAACGGTCTAAAAATTGCTGAATACGATTTAAAAATCCGCGGACCAGGGGAGACATTCTCCACTATTCAGCATGGTTTTCCTTCACTTAAATTGGCTAATTTTTCCGACACTGAACTTATCAGCACCAGTCAAAAAATTCTCTCTGATCTTCTAAAAATAAAAACCTTTAACATCTCTTCTCTAATCCCCAAAACCAATAACAAAGAAAATATTTTGAATAATTAAATTATTTGTATTCTTACGATATTTTTTTATATAGATCATCATAATTGCTGTTTTTTTCAAGTGGTGTTAAATATCATTAAAAGTCTTTAAAAGCAAAGACAAAGTACCTTAAGATACAAAAACTTAGAGACAAATTTGCTGTCTCGCCAAGTTTTTTTATTTATATAGTTTTCCCCAAGGCTCGCCCAACCGACAAATCAGGTGTGTCAAACCACACCAGAAAGGAGGAAACTATGCCGTGGCCAGATGGAACACTATTCCACCATGACATGGGCGATAATGTTGGAGCTTCCATTCGTTTTATGCCAGATGGAAGCGTTCACCATTCCGTCTATGATCGCAGTGGAGAAGGTGAAGGTGCCCGATATTCGTGGAGCGATCGACCCGATGGATTGACCGATGAACCTCACTTCACCGACCAAGGTTATTCCAAAGGTGACCCAAGACGACATCCATTCGGATAATCAACACAACCAACCATATATCACTATGGAGAAATTTTATATAATTAAAATATCTCCATAAACGGGGAATTATTTGAAATAAATAATTCCCCGTTTAACCAAAAAATAAAATGCCATTCACAACCCATAAAAAAATAGCCAAAAAATACATTCTCAAAATAGGACTAAAATCAATTGATCAAATTGACGATCAAAATAGTTTTTGGATCATTAAAACTGCCTATTACGATTTTAAGAAAGAGACACTATCATTTGATGATTTTTCCACCCTAGGAGAATTCTTATTCAATAAACTTACAAATAAAAACAAACCATTTGAATTTGGCAACATCCTCCTAATTATTACCGAACTTAGCGACAATATAAGAAACACATCATCAATTGATGATGATTTAAAACGCATCGACAGATATTTTGGACAATATCAAAATGACCAACAAAAACAATAATATTTCTATCTCTCAAGTTTTTTGGTCTGTTCCAGATTTACAATTTGCTGACAATATTCTTTCACTCGGTTTAAAAATTAAGAAAATCAAATCAAGTGAAAAATATTTTAATACTTATCAACTATCAAACGGCACAAAAATTATTGCCTGTGTTGAACACAATAATGACAATTTTAAAATCCACAATTCCTGTCTAAATTTATCGACTTCAAGAAAAACCATTTTGTCAGCTTATCAAACTGTTCACCGGTTTAACTATTCCTGTCATTTTACCGATTCTAAAATTACTATAATCCATATATTTGCTCCATCACCAAACAAATGGTGTGAAATTATTATAAGTAATTAAATCTTTCCACTTTTTCCCATTTTCTGTTAAAATACACCCATGACAGCAGTACCTAAACATTGGCCTTCCAGCCGCCGACAAGGTCGTCGTCGCGCTGCAGACAAAGGTCCACAACTAATTAAACCTATCGTTTGTAAAAATTGCGGCCAACCAAAAATGGCCGGTTTTCAGTGTCCAAACTGTAAACAGTGAAAAACAAATACGATCCACGCCATTTAAAACGAATTGCCAATTTCCAGGCCTTATTTGCTTGGAGTTGTGGCAATGACGCTCCTGTAACCGAGGATACACCAGAAATTATTAAAGTTATTCCAGAAATAGATCAGATCATCAGTCAAAATGCCCCAAAATGGCCTATCGACAAAATTAATCGTGTCGATTTAAATATTCTTCGCTATGCTTTTTGGGAACTATTCTATCTCAAAAAAAATCCCGAAAAAGTTGTTATTGATGAGGTTATTGAAATTGCCAAAGAGTTCGGTACCGATTCTAGTTCCAGCTTTGTCAATGGTGTTATTGGTAGTGCCCTAAAAGACAATGAATCCCAAACTTAATCAACTCCAGGAAATTATTGACTATAAATTCAAAAAAGATTCCCTTTTAGACCAGGCATTAGTTCACAGATCATCTTTAAATGAACAAAAACAGTTTAGAGAATCCAACGAAAGATATGAATTTTTAGGTGATGCTGTTTTGGAATTATGGATTTCTGACCGTATTTTTGCCGAATTTTCCAAATTTGATGAAGGTAAACTCACTAATCTCCGAGCCTTGGTTGTCTGTACTGAAAATTTAGCCAAAGTTGCCACATCGTTTAATTTAGGTGACTTTATTTATCTCTCCCATGGCGAAGAAAATCATAATGGTCGCACCAACCATTCTATTTTAGCCGACACATTTGAGGCTGTTTTAGGATCAATTTATCTTGATGGCGGTCTAAAACCAGCTTTTAAATTCTTAGATAAATTTCTCACTTCCAGTATAAAACAGCTTTCTTCTAAAGAAATTTACAAAGATCCTAAAAGTATTTTTCAAGAAATCGCTCAAGCCAAAGAGGGGATTACTCCTAAATACCAAACCCTTTCCGAATCCGGACCTGATCACCAAAAAATATTTGAAGTTGGTGTTTATGTTGGTGAGAAACTCATTGCCACTGGTACTGGTAATTCTAAACAAAAAGCCGAGGAATCCGCTTCCATCAACGCCGCTAAACTCTTTAAAAATTAACTTTATTTACTTTATACTTTCAACTTTAAAACTTTCGACTAATAGGGTATAATCCAATACATTATGATCAAAATTAAACTTTTACCCCGCGGTAAAAAACACCAAATTACCTACCGCATAGTTGTTGCCGAAGACCGCAGTAAGTCTGATGGTAAATTTATTGCCGATTTAGGTTTTTACACCCCACAAACCAAAACTTTAGAAATTAATAAAGAATCTTTTGCTGATTGGCAAAAAAAAGGTGCCCAAGTTACCGAAGGTGTCGATAAATTAATCAACCCCGATAAATACCCTAAAAAAATTAAAAATATTAAAGAAGCAAAAGAAACAAAAGTCGAAGAAACCAAAACTGAAGAAACAAAAGAAGAAGTTAAATCTGAAGAAGAACCAAAAGCCGAATAATTTTACTAACTTTATACTTTTTACTTTATAACTTTATACTAAAACCATGAAAACTGTTAAAGAAACTTTAGAATATATCATTAATTCTATTACCCAAAAAGAAGACGGTATTTCTATCGAAGAGCACCAAGAAGGGGAGTTAAACATTCTCGAAATTATTGCTCCAAAAGAGATTATTGGTAAGATTATTGGTAAAGAAGGTAAGATAATTAAGTCTATTCGAACCATCTTAAATGTCGCTTTTCCTCAAGAAAAATTTTTCGTCAAAATTAGAGAGTAAAGGGGTTTGGTCTATCGTATTTTATAAAAGAACCGATACTGTTTGCGTCTCCTGAGATACCACTATCAATCTTATTAAAACTACTGATTGTCTTTAATAAGTTGTTTTCTTCTTCGGTTGGGATTAAATCACTCAAATTTAAATTACCGGACACAGTATTACTGTTTTCAGCTACATAATATGATGAAATTGTCATATTTAAAGTTGAAATTCCGGAAGAATTAGAAATTTCCAAGCTATCGACAAACAAAATTGGTAAACTATTCTCCAACGCTGTAATTAATTCTACTCTTTTAGAATCCGGCCCTATCAAAGTTAGTTCAATCGGCATTCTTACAGCCACGTCTTTATCAGCCACTTTCAATGTTTTCTTTTGATCATCATTTTTAATCTCCATTGAACTGATCGAAAAACTGGAAATACCAAAACCATACCTATCAGCTACACTTCTTACAACTCCAACCAATAAATAAGCATTTTTTTCCTGTAAAACTGCACTCTCTAGGTAACTAACATCTTTTTGAATTTGTTCTTGATCAACTGAAGATAAATAATTAATCTTTTGAACTGTCAAATCAATTTCTTTTTCTATAGAGGCAATAGAACTATTTAATTTAGAAATCTGATCAAATCTAGGAAGAATAACTAAATTTACACTGACCAAGAAAACCAAAAGGATTATCAATGGAATAACAAACAGTTTCAAAAAAGAAATATTTATTCCAAAAACCTTATCTGGTAGTTTAAAAAAATCTTTATTTACGTTCATTTTATTTCTAAATCAACTACAAATAGCCAACCTTTAATCGGACTAATATCTAATTTTACAATTTTTGCTGACGACAAACCTTCTATTTCACCATTATTGATCTCTGCAATCTTCTTCTCAAAATCATCCATCAAGACTCCATTATTTGTTCCGCCGGACAATTCAAAGATCTCGTCATCCTTAATCTGAATATCATCAATTCTAATGCCCTCAGGAAAAACTTTACTTACCAAATCCATTGCCTCACCATATTCAAATCTACTATTCAAAACTTTAGCCACAACCTTTGCTTGATATTTTACTTTCTGAGTCAGAGCTACTTCATCTATTCTTGATTTATATTCAGTCAATTTGTTTTGATACTTTTTATTTAATTGCCCTACCCTAAAATTCAAAAAAAACCACCATCCAAAAGATAAGACCAATAATAACACCCAAACGCCACCAATTACCCACAAAAAATTATTAATTAACCCTTTTATTTTAATCCTTTGTGCCTGAAATTTTGCTTCTGATGGTAATAAATTTAAACTCATAGTAACCCCCTCAAAGATAAACCAACTGCCAGGCCAAAACGACAACCTTCCGTATTCAAATTAAAAGGCATATTCGTTTTAGAAATATCTATATTTACAAATGGTTGAGCCACTTGTACCTCTACCCCCAAAAGTTTAGTTAATTCCTCCGCCATTCCGGGTAAATTAGCCCCTCCACCTGTCAAAATCAATAATTCCACTGGTTTTCCACCATTATCTTCCGAGAACAAAGCCATAGCTTTCCTTACTTCATCAGCAATACTATTAAACACTGGCAATGCCGCCACTCTAATTTTACCCTCCAACTCCGTCTCTTTTATTCCATAAGCTTTCTTATACTCTTCAGCCGAATTCATATCTAAACCCAATCCTAAAGAAACTGCTCTAGTCAACGATTCACCACCAATAGGTACTGATCTGGCAAAATACGTATTTCCTTTCCCTACATTAAAAATATCCGTATATTTTTCCCCCAAATCTAAAATTGTTACTCTTTCAACTGTCTTAACTCCATTAGTTACCACCCGTCGATAAGCCACTGAAGGCGACTCCAATGCCACTAAATCTAGACCCAAAGATTTAAACAATTTAACATAAGACTGAATTAAATCATTCCTGGCCGCAATTACAAAAACCGACAACCTTCCCGCATCATCCTTCTCAATAATTTCATAATCAATAGACACCTCATCCAAAGGGTAGGGGACAAAAGTCTCTGCCTCAAATCTTAGTGCATCCATTATTTCATTATCTTTCATTGGAGGTAAACGAACCAACCTACTGATAACTTCACTCTCAGGTAAACTAGCTACAACCTCTTTTGGTTTTATTTTTAAATCGTTCAACAACGACTTTAAAACACCAGCCACCTCATTCAAATATTTAATCTTGTCATTTTTATCGTTCATCAAAGGTGATTTAGCTTC
The DNA here is from genome assembly GCA_964558195.1 of uncultured Gammaproteobacteria bacterium. GTDB lineage: Bacteria > Patescibacteriota > Microgenomatia > UBA12405 > UBA12405 > WARW01. The sequence goes on along the minus strand of CAZLCB010000016.1, from coordinate 181 downwards.
TCCGATACTTTCCAACAAAAAAATACCGGCAGTATTTTTTTCAATTGAAACTAATTTTATTGAACCCTGGCCAATATCGACCCCTAAAACACCACTCATACTTTAAGTATAACAACTATTGTGACGTCACGTCACCACCTGAAACTATCCCTTCGGTAAAGAAAACATCATAACGATTTAA
>CAZLCB010000015.1:0-18539 GCA_964558195.1 uncultured Gammaproteobacteria bacterium | reverse complement strand
AATTACACCAAAGCTATATTCACAAACTGGTCTAAAGAAATGGGTACTTGACAATATCAATAAACAAAAAATCTACCCATTACAGGCTATTTTACCGAAAAATGTTGCTTTTGGAGAATAAACACCAACAGGTTAGGGAGATACTTGACTAGCATTGGGGTCGCATAGAACTTTGACCCTTTGGCGGAGCATTAGGGTCTGGAACCTTTCTGTCCTTATAACCCTGCCCCCAACCTCTGTCTTATTCTACCAGTCTTTTGTGCCTAAATGAGACAAATGAGACAGTATAAAAAAGGAGGGTCTCAAAATGGTGATATATATTGAGCTAATTTGTTACTCAAACTTAACTTATCAAATCTAGTATATAATTACCCTATAAATATGACGGAAATCGAAATTAGAGGCAAACTATCTAAAGAGAAATTTGAGGAATTATTTAAGCTACTAACCAGCAATGGGAAACTGGCCGACCATTATCACCGACTATCAATTGACTTATCTCCTGGATTCGATCAGACAACTAAAACTTGGAAAAACAGCAGTGGCACCGATATTCGGCTAAAGAAAAGTGACGATAAAGAAAAGTTATCAGTAAAAATGGGTAGCTTTCATGAAAAAGAAAGAAAAGAGGTAGAAGTCAAACTCCAAACCGGACAATTTCTCTCAGCCTTGGACTTTTTAGAAACTCTAGGCTATAACTCCGGAATGATTTATTATTGGGAAAGTTGGGAATTCAATTATCAAGGTGTCGAGATTAAGTTGTCAAAATACACAAATGGATACTTCACTTTTGAAATCGAAGGAAAAGAAAATTCTAATGTCGATGCAATTGCTAAAAATTTTGAATTAACTTCATATACTCAAGATCAATACCGACAAGCGATTGATTGGGAAAACCAAAATATCCACCAATTGTATTCAAGGGAATTGGTTGAAAACTTGTTAAAAAGTAACTTTTAATATGCATATTATTTATCTGGCCGGTAACAGCCTAAACAATAAAACATGGATCGAGGAAGTCAAATCAAACTTCAATTCGTTTTCTGATAGCGAGATATTATATTACGATCATTGGCAATCAGGAGAAAAATGGATAAACCTCAAAGGAGAATCTGAAAAATTATCAGAGTTGGTCAAAAATAAGAAAGACTATTTTGTTTTTGCCAAATCGATTGGATCAATATTAGCTTTAAAAAATATTTTTGAGGGTAAATTAAATCCTAAAAAAATGATCATTTGTGGGTTACCATATCGAGCTGGGAAAGAAGAGTTTAAAGAAATTGACGATTGCCTAAAAACGCTTAGAATACCGACCATGTTTATTCAAAATGAATTCGATCCGGTTTATAGTCACGCGGAATTAGAAAATGTTTTGGATAATAATTCTCCTGTTGATTATCAGCTTATAAAAAATCCAGATAATAATACCCATGATTATTTGGATTATGAAAATTTATCAAAAACTGTTATTGAATTCTTTGACTAAAAATAATGAAATTAACCGATAAAATCAGAAGATCTCTAAGAGTTGCTGCAATTCAACATGATAAACAGTACCGAAAGGATAATCTGACTCCTTTCATTATTCACCCCTACGAAGTCGCCCTGATAGTTTCTGAATATACTGAGGACGAAGACGTTATCTCCGCGGCATTGCTTCATGATTTACTTGAAGATACTTCTGGATATTACTATGAAAAACTCGAAGAGGAGTTTGGAAAAAAAGTCGCCATTATCGTCCAATCATTAACCGATGAACCATTACCTGATCTTGATTGGAACCAAAAACATCAAAAATATCTAGAAAATCTAAAAAATACTAGCGACGAAGCCGTTTTGGTTTGTTTAGCTGATAAATATTCCAACGTCTCTACTGCACCGGTTAATCAAGACAGAGTCTGGTATTACCAAGGTGTTATTGAAATTGCTAAGTCTAGAGAATTAACTAAAAATACTAAGTTATTAAGCGACTTTGAAAATTTAGTGTTAAACAACAAATGAACCAAGATCTATTAAATAACTTGATTGTCGAGCACAAACAACTCTTTGAAAATGTCTGGGAATTTGGTGGAGGCTATGGCTTTCGTTATCATCACGGAGTTAGAGTCATGAAATATTGTCAAAAAATAGCTAAATTTCCTAGGTTCAAAGACGAAAGTATAAATATTGATGCTTTGTTAATCGCCGCTTTATTTCATGATATTGGCAAAATTGCAGCCGTTGATGAAAATGGACAATTGGTCTATGGCAATTATGGTGAAATTAGTCACGATGCCTTAGGTGCTAAAATTGCTCCAAAATATTTAGAAAAATATATTAAAGATAAAAATTTGATTAATTTAATTTGTTTAATAATATCCGAGCAGGAAAGTAAGATTACTCCTACCCGAATCGAATCAAAAATTATTAAGGATGCCGACAGGTTAGATCACTATGGAGTTCTTCATTTGTGGTGCTCCATCACTCATGCCAATTATCACAACAAAAATATTGAAGGTTTAAAGGAATTTTGGGAAGGAGAAGAAGGAAAAGTTAAGTATGAAGCAAACTTTTCTAAGTTTTATTTTCCGGAAGTTAGGGCTATTGCTGAAAAGAGATTTAAGAATCTATCCAAAGCTACTAAACTGGTGCTTGAAGAGCAAGGGGCTGAAGATTTATGAGTACATTATTACCATTAACGACGATTTTTTGCAGATAGATTAATATTACGACTAGATGATATTTGCCTCGTGAAATCTGGATCATGGTCGACTAAGATAACGGTACCTTTAAATTTATTTAAAGCATCTGCCAGACGTCGTTTAATATCTGGTCGCAAATTACTAGTTGGTTCATCCAGTATTAGTACGTCAGGGTTGCTAGCTATCAATTTGGAGAGAGCTAGTTGTTGTTTTTCACCGGCACTAAGTGTTCTGACTTTTTGAGTACGCAATCTATTTTTATCAAAACCCATCGCTGTTAATATAGATACAGCTCTTCCCTCATTTGATTGTTCCATCGATGACAGAACTTCTTCAAGTACCCCCATATTCTGGTTTAGACCAATGTGGTCTGGGGCAAGATAACCGATTCTCTGTCGAGAATTTACCACTACTTGACCACGCTCAGGTCTAAAATCACCATCGCCACTGACCTCATTGGCAATTACGCGTAATAAAGTACTTTTGCCGGAACCATTGTCTCCTGATATGATCAATCTCTCGCCTCTCTTGACTCGTATCTCCCCTACTGTAGAAGTATCTACACCTCCCCGGCCATTATAAGTTCTTTTAACATTTTGAATGACGATTGAAGAGTCACTGACCCTGTCACCTGACTCCTTTATATCCAATTTTACATTACGACTTTGAGGCATTATGGCCGAAACCTCAGGCATAGCTACAATTTCTTCGTTCAATCTTTTTATTCTCGACTGCAGTTGTACGCCAGTTCTAGCAAAATCTTTACTACGTTTAAAATCTCCTTCACTTTTAAATTTATCATAAGTTCTTTGAAGCTGATCACGCTCTCTGACTAAAGCCGTTCGGGCAGTATTTTCGGCATCTAATTGGGCAGTACGCTTTCTTTCAAAATCACTAAGTGAACCCCTAAAGGTCATTGATCTTCCAGTATCCTCAATTTGAACAATTTGAGTTCCAGCACTGGCCATCCGATCGTCATTTGAGGCGACAATGACAGCTCGTTTATCACTACGTAATCTTTGGGTAAGCCAGTCAACAGAGGTAGCATCTAGATGAGCAGTAGGATCATCTAGAATTACCAACTCAGCATTGGAAAAAAGAGCCCGACCAATGGCTAACTTTGTTCGTTGACCACTACTAACGGTATTGAGGCGAGCGTCTAACCCGATTCTTCTTGAACTCTGCCCAGTAACGTTTAGGCCATTTAATGTTTCTAGAATTTCAGATTCGGCATTATAACCACCACGACTTTCATAATCATCAAGAACTTGACTATATCTATTCATTGTTTTGGAGGATTTGTCCCCTTTTGACATGGCTAATTCCAGTCTTGTTTTTTCGGCTTCCAATTCAAGCAGTCCTCTAGAAGCAAGAAAATACTCACGGATAGTTAACCTTGTATCAGCAGAACGATCTTCAAAAGTTGTACTGACAAACACTTGGGTAGTTCCACCTCTTCGGTTAACTCTACCTTGATCGGGAGAATCCTGACCAGCTACAATTCTCAAAAGTCTAGATTTACCACTACCAACGCTACCACGGACGACAGTTGTTTCGTTGGTTTTTATGCTAAGATCCAATCCTTCAAATAATATTCTGCCAGGGCTGTTTGCTCCAACACCACTAAGCGATGCGACTTCTCGACTTCGTGTATTTGCCATAAGACGGGTATTATAGCATGAATTAGTGCATATAGGCTAAGTGTAATTTCTATATTCGTGTGTATTACTTTAAAATACCGTTTTTCTAATTTAGGTTGCTATAATCTTTTATGAAAATTGAACTAGAATTAATCGATATTAGTGAAAAAAACATTTTAAGCCAAATGCTTAATGATTATCAGTTTGAAATTTCAGGTGATGGATCCGCTGGTTATAAGTATTTAGACCTTTACTGGGAAAAGGAAAATCGACATCCCTATTTTATTAAGGTTGATGGCGAAATAGCAGGTTTTGCATTAGTTAATGGTCATACGATCGTTTGTAAAGGGGCTTCAAATCTTGCTGAATTCTATGTTTTATCTAAGTTTCGTAAATGTGGCGTGGGAAGAAGCGCGGCAAAAGCAGTATTTGCAAAGTTTCCAGGAAAGTGGGAAGTCAGACAGATCGCGGAGAATCCTATTGCTCATATTTTTTGGAATAAAGTCATAAATGAATACTCAAACGGGAAATTTCAAGAAATTACAATGAACAATGAAGATTGGAATGGTTGGATTCAAACCTTTTAAGACTTATTTTGAGTAGATATTTGCAAAAAGTGCCGATACTGTCGCATAAGGTTTGACTTTTTAACTAAATTTGATTTAATACTCATGCGATGATCAAAGTAACCGACTTATCATTTACTTGGACGGATAAACCAATTTTTAGTGGTGTAAGTTTTTCGGTTAATGATAAGGAAAAAGTGGGTTTAATTGGAACAAACGGATCAGGGAAAACTACTCTTTTTAAAATTTTAGCCGGTAAAGAACAAGCTGATGATGGACATGTTCGAGTGGAGGGTAAAATTGCTTTTGTTCCACAGGAAGTAAAAAATGATCCAGACATGGATGCGTCTGAGAACATTACCAGCTATCTGAATGTGTCAGATGATCCTAGCCATGAGATAAACCGAATCTTGGCAGGATTAGGGCTAAAGGATTTAAATATGGAACTAAATCCTAAAATATTAAGTGGTGGCCAAAAAACGCGCCTAGCATTAACCAGAGCGATCTTAAGTAAGCCTAAAATACTACTATTGGATGAACCGACAAATTTTTTAGATGAGGCAGGTAAGAAATGGGTAGCAAATTTCATGAATAATTTTGATGGTACAATAGTTCTCATTTCTCATGATTTGGAGTTCTTAGGGGGTAAATTGAACAAAATTTTATATATAAATCCCCAGACAAAAAGTATTGATGTATATGGTGGTAATTACCAAAACTTTATAAAGCTCAAAGAAGAAAAGGAAAAGCTATTAGAAAGACATATTGAGACAGAACAAAAGCATTTGAAACAAATGAAAAAAGGTCTACTAAAGATGTCTCATTTTAAGTCAAAAAAAGGAATACGAATAAAACTCATGATCCAAAGAAGGGTGGAGAAAATGGAAGAAGAAATGCCGACAATGCCACCTGAAGCAAAAAAAATCAAATTGGTGTTACCAGACCCAATGTGGGTGGGGGAAATACCAATATATACGAGAAATATCGGTAAGTCGTTTGGTACCAAAAGAGTGCTTAATAAAATTAACTTGACTATTAAACGGGGAGAGAAGACAGCACTCCTTGGCCCGAATGGAGCGGGAAAATCAACATTAATAAAAATATTGCTGGGGGATGTCATACCAGAAGAAGGGGAAGTTATTCGAGATCCAAAGCTTAAATGGGGATATTACTGCCAAGAGCTGACAAACTTGGTACCTAATATAACCTTGATAGAAACTATCAAAGGATTGGAAAGCGGTATGAATGAAGGACAAATTAGATCTTTGTTGGGTCGGATGCTTTTTGTAGGAGACAAAATATTTCAAAATGTGTCCACACTGTCGGGCGGAGAAAAGACAAGGTTATCGATTGCAAGATTGCTGGCGCAGAACTTCAATTTTTTGGTCTTAGATGAGCCGACGACATATCTCGATCCGTTATCGCAAAGATTGATCTTGGAATCAATTAAAGATTATAAAGGGGCAATGTTGATAGTGTCTCATAACCAAGACTTTATTAATGAATTGTCAGTAGACCAGAAAATGTATCTACCGGAAAACAAAATTGAAGCTAAATTAAAAATTTAATATAGAATAAAATAGAGTAAATATGGATATAAAAAGTGAAAGGATAGTCTTCTTGTCCGGTCCAATGAGAGGAATACCCCGACCTGAAGGTATTGCCTGGAGAGAAGAAGCTAGGAAATTGTTAGGTGAAGGGTTTAAAGTGCTACATGCCTATCGAGGTCGTGAAAAGCAAGAAACATTCACTGACCCCAAAGGAGCAGTTATTAGAGATAAAACCGACATTATGAGAGCTGATATCGTGATTGTTAATGACACAAACCCTGTCGCTAGTATGATCGGTACTGCTATGGAGGTATTTTTCGCACATTCCTTAAACAAAGTAGTAATTCTTTTTGGAGAAGGCCATGTTAAGGACTATTGGCTAAACTACCACTCCCATATTCGTACAGCAACTTTGGAAGAAGCATGTGATGTGGTAAAAAAACTTTTTAAAGAATAGTTAGTTGGGGTAATAAATCGGCAATAATTGTTGTCGAGCCGCTGGTGCCAGTATCTTTGATAAATTCAGTCTGTTTATTGCAGTTTGGAACAGTCTCTAATAAAGAATTGAGTTTATTGATAAAACGATCATGATAGATTTTGTTTTGAAAAACAGCTTTGGCAACTTGATCAAAAAGTGGGACAGCTTCGATCTCTGATAAATCAGCCACATTCATTTCCGAACCAGTGATAGTTGCCCAGCTCATTTTTGAATCGGCACAACCTCTATCAGACATTAATTTTAAAATATTCAATTGACTAAGGTTGGTTGGGGGAATAAATGAGGTAGGAGCATGTAATGCAAATGCTTCGAGTGTAGCGGTAAGCCCTGAAGTAGTAACAAAATGAGAAGTTCTACTTAAATGATCTAAAAAATCAATACGACCAAGAGTGCAAAAACAAAAGTTTTTATTAGTTACTAGATTATCCATATAAGTAATAGCATCTCTACCCCCAGTAACAATAATCTTAGTCTTACTTTTATAACTTCGAAAACTGTCAGAGAGAAGGTTGAGATAGGAAAATGACATTTTATTTTGAAAAGGATTCTTGAATCCGCCAATGTGGAACAAAACAAATGGTTCTTTTACAATTTGGACTGGAGGGAGTATACCAAAAACTGGCGAGATCACTTTTATATTGTCCTTCTTTAGCAGCCTATCTTTTAAGCCAAAAAGGTTAAAGCAATAATAGGTGTCAGCCAATAAATATTCGGCAGGGATTTCTTTCCACATCCAGGCTAAGCTATCAACAAATACAGACTTGAGCCCCATTAACTTGGCGGTTTTAATAGCGAGACGATTTAAAGTACAAACAATTAAAGGGTTGTCGTATTTTCGGTAGACCGACCGGAGAGACTCTTCATTTCTTTCGTCAATATTTTCAATTTGTATTTTGTCTTTGATAGATTCTGGTAGAGTTTCCAGACACATAGGACTGGCAGCATAAACTATTCTCCCAGACCATGATTTAGATAATTCTTCAATCAGAGCCACTGTTTTCCCGGTTGGCCCAAAACCGAATGGGTTGGAAATAAAGATGACAACTGATGAAGGTTCCATATAACGTAGATATTACCATAAGATAGCCTTGACTAACAATTCAATCTGACCGATAATACTCACATCCTATATTAGGCTTGTGTCAATTGAGACTATATTAGACAAACAATGATATCGATAATAAAAACAGTGGGAAGTCTGAAAGAAAAACAAAGTTTTATCGACACTTTGTTTAAAGATTTTGGGGAGATTTATTTACAGGAATATAGAAGTCTGCTGGCTGACTTTTATACAAAAAAAGTCGGGGACTATTCGGTGTTTGTTGATAATGAAAGCAAATTAATATCAGCCTTTGAGAAGAAAACAGAAAAAACTTGGCAATGTACGATTTTAGCTTATCCTGTTTTGGGTGGAAAAGAGACAAATAAGAGAGTATTAATTAGTTTCTTTGATGAGATTAAAAAAGCGCTGGGGATTACAACACTATATTTTCCTTTGGTGTATAAAAAATGTGAAATGTTTAGAATACTTCTGGACATGCCACAGCTTATTGCTTGGGACCGACTCCCGTGCCCGATTATCAATGGTGATCGTTCACCGACTGTTGTTTGGAACCGGGTCTTAGATAGATATGGTAGGCGGGCTAATCGACAAAGAAAGAAGTTTGAAGATAAATTAGTGGTGAAATCTATCGATATGCGCAATCTTGAGGCAATCATCGAAAAGGTGGAGACAAACTCATGGAAAAGGTTGTTTTCCCAAGATATGCTCTCTCGAGGAAATCAGTTTGTATATTATACAAATATTATAAGATCAGGTTTAGCTGATATTACTGTGGCATTTGATGAAGAAACTGACCAGGCAGTTGCATTTAGAATCGATTCTGTGATAAATAAGGTTCTTTATGTCATAAAATGGTCATATGACGAAAGCTATAAACAATATTCTCCAGGTTTTTATTTGTTGACGGTCGATCTATTTAAAAGATATTTGGGTAAAGATCTGAAATATGTCGATTTGTACGGAAGTCCGGATATGCTAAAGGATCAGGTCGAAACAGACAGATTGGAAAGGTTTGATGTTTGCTACTCAGCTGATGAAGCTGAAGTTGAAAGTATAAAGACTGAGAGGACTGCCTTTGATAGCAAAATGTTTATTAATTATCAAAGTCAACAAAGTATTAAAAAATTATTTAACAATTAAAAACATGGAAACAAAAATTGAACCACATGTCTTATTTATAAGAGTCACTGAAAACTGCAATGCAAGTTGTTTTATGTGCGGATTTGGAAAATCCAAAAAACAACTGTACATGTCTGTAGGCACAATGCGAGAGGTGGCTAAACAGGCAAAAAAAGCCGGAATCAAAGTTGTCAGATTTACCGGTGGAGAACCACTCTTACACCAGGAGCTGACGACTTTCATGAAAATAATAAAAGAAAAAGACATGAAAATATCGATCATTACAAATGGTTATTTGTTGCCAACCAGACTTGAAGAAGTCGTCGGGGCGGGACTAGATCAGCTTATAACTAGCCTTGACGGTGTAAACGCGACACTACACGATAAATTACGCAACTTGCCTGGTGCTTATGATGGAGTGGTAACTGGTATTAAGAAGATAAAATCTCAATATCCAAATATTGTGGTTCGGGTAAACACTGTGGTCAGTCCATACAACTTTGAAACTCTAGAAGAAATGCTTGAGTTATTGATTTTGTTGGGTGTTGATCAGTGGTCAATTATTCCATTAAAAAGTCAGGATAACCTCTGGAACGATATTGACAGAACTAAAATATTATCGATATATAAGCATTTTCAGGAGAGAGTTTTGGCAATGAAAAAACCAAAGTTGCTTGGATTTTCGAGCCAGTGGGCAGGAAGAAATGACGAAGAAGTGGAAAAATACTTAACAACTGGTGTGACTTTTACGCCAAAAATAAAATGCTCTTTGGTCGATTATGTCCGATTCTATATCCCATTTACAAATCGACTACTCCCATGCAACTGTGTGCCCTGGAGATTAAAAAACGTTGATTTTAATACTGATTGTGGAATCACAGCCTTAAATGATGGTGGCTTGAGTCCATTTGTTGAATATCTAAGGGAAAATGGTCCAGAAATTTGTTTGGGATGCGAGCCGTTGAATGCTTATTTTGGAGAACACCCGGAAATTATTAAAGACGATATTTTTGCAATTTAATTAGTTAACTATGACCAATGCTAATTATTCTGATAAAGAAAATTTGCTGGCCAATTTCTTTGGCAAAAAATACGGCAAGTTTCTTTACTCGGGAACTTTGGCTGTCGAAACGGCATTGATAGCAAGTTGTGTAAAAAAAGGTGATTATGTTTTAATTCCAAATCATGTGTGTTATCGGGTGTTACTGAGTACCATCAGATTAGGGGCGATACCGATTATAGTTAGTCCAACCAATGGCTATACTTTAACGGTTAACGACATAGTCCCAGTACTAGAAAAATACACCGTAAAAGCGGCAATATTAGTTCATCACTTAGGACTTCCGGTTGATATTGAGTCAATTAAGAAAGTGTGTCAACAAGACATGGTAATCATTGAAGATGCATCCCAAGCGTGGGACATTGTAAGTAGTGGTAACAAACTGGGTACAAAGAGTGATTATGTAGTCACTTCTTTTGGAAAATCAAAACCTTTAAGCTTGGGAATTGGTGGAGCAATTTTCGGCGATGATCATAATTTCTTGAAACTTATTGATAATTATACCTCCGAATCCCGGATGTCAGAAAGAACATTGTTACCATACGCTCTACCTGAATCATTTGACATTAATGTCAAAAATTTAATTAAAACTGGGAATGAAATAGTTAGTCACCAGCGAGAAGTCGCCGAGAATCTTAGCCGGGGTCTAGAAGGAACAAGTTGGAAATTTTGGAAAGTTAAGAGTGGTGACAATCCAACATGGCATAGATTTCCAATTTGGACAGATGACAAAAAGCAATTTGACAAAATGATAGAACATGCGGATATCCAGGGGATCAAGTATGAAAAACCATACAGAATATCTTTGGACAAAACCCCGATGGCGAGTAAAAGTATCGTTGTTATGGATAATTTGGGTAAAAAGTATTATCATATGTTGATTAAAACCAGAAGTAATTTGTTAACTGATATAAAAAAATGGATAAAAGCAATCGTATAAAGAAATTTAAGAAAATAAATCCTAATGAGTTTGGAGGACTACTATATGGTTATGAGGAGTTGTTCGAAATTCAAAAGTTACTCCTCGAAAACAAAATCTTCCGCTATGCCAGTCGAAAAGCATCAAAAACTGATCAGTTCGAGACCATGGTTAAAAAGTTTTTAAATGTAAGATATGCTCTAGGACTTAACAACGGAACTAGTGCCTTAAAGACCGCTTTGTTTGCAGTTGGAGTCAAACCGGGAGACAGAGTATTGATCAGTGCCTACACCTTTATTGCAACAGCAGCTTCGGTAGTCAGTCTCGGGGCAATTCCGGTGCCAATAGATTTTGATTTTACAAATGGGATGGATTTAAAAGATCTGGAAACTGAAATAGCAAAAGGTTGTAAGGTGATTATCCCGGTAAATGTCCAAGGTAGAGCTTTTGACATTCGACCAATTATTAAACTAGCGAAGAGCAATAATATCTTTGTAATCGAAGATTCATGTCAGGCCTTCGGAGCGAAGTTTAAAGATACATATGCTGGATGTTTGGGAGATATTGGAGTTTTTAGCTTTCAGCAATATAAACAAGTCTCGGCTGGTGAGGGTGGTATGTTAGTGTCCAATAATGAAAAGTTTTACAAGATAGCCAAGAACTATTCCGACCATGGCATTGTCCGTGATCTAATGACTTGGGATAGCGACGAGGCAATGATAGGAGACAACTATCGGATGAATAATCTTCAGGCAGTCATTCTAAAAATCCAAATGAAGAGGATAAAAAGCGTGATTCGGGATCAGATCCACAATCGGAAATATATTTTATCAAAGATCGATCCAAACAAAATGACAAATATGATTTGTAGTCCAGATGTCTCCGGAGAAACAGGCATGAACATATTTTTCTTATTATCGAATAAAGAAGTTGCCGATCAGGTAATCGCTCATGCCAGAGCTAAGAATATTGAAATCAGAAGAATGTGGGATAGGCCTTACTATTTGCATGGTGTTTTCAAAAAGGTAAAACTTGATCCAGCCAGCCTGGGCAAAAATGATTGCTTGACGGCAGAGGATATTGCGACACGATTTGTATCAGTATCGGTACCACCAACTTTAACTGAAAAAAATCTAAATAAAATTGCCAGTGAAATCCGCGAATTGCAAAAGTTAAAATTAATTAGTTAGATAATTATGGCAGTAAATATTCGCGAGGTGTCTATGAGTGTATATTCACGGCTAGTAGGTACACATCAATTATCTCTGCCATTATGGTTGTTACCTGAACTAATTGGGTGTTATGAGGAAAAGCTAATCATAGTAGGTACTGTAGGTAATGAGTTAAGGGCTATTTGGGTGGTACCGATTACTATTCAAAACGAAGTCAAAGTTGCAAAAAGAAGCTACCGTTTTTTACCATATGCCTCTCCATTTATACTCGAAAATGACAACTTAAAGAGAAGAGAAATAGTTGGGCAACTTTTCGATTATATTATTTCAAAATCTGGTTCGGTTTATTTACCGATGTCGCCAGAATTTACAGATCTACCAATTATTCAATCACGTGGAGCTTTAGTTGAATGGAGACACACTCATCGCCTGTCACAATCACTTGAATTTGAAAGAATTGACAGTCGATTAAGAAATCATATACGATTTGCTAATAATAATATTAAAACGATAATAGCTGATAACATCAACAATTTTAAATTTGAGGTTGCAATCAAAGGAAATTCTGAAGAACTATCTAAAAGAAAAGCTTCGTCCATTAATATATTTAATAAAGGTCAAGCGATTATTATTAGTGCAAAAGATAATAATGGATTATGTGGAGGAGTTTTCTTAGCATTTGACAACCAGACGGTATATTTAATGCACTCGTGGCAAAATGAGGATTCTCCCAGAGGCACTATTAGTAAACTAATTTTTGAAGCAATTAACTGGACTTTTAAAGTCAAAAAAATGAAGTACTTTGATTTTGAGGGTTCAGTGATCAACAATATTGATTATTTTTTCAGTGGGTTTAATGCCAATATCGTCCCCTATGGATTCATTCATTGGAGTGCGTCTAAGGCAGAGTTGGATAATTTAATAGAGAGGTCGCTTAAAATTGATGGTAGGGTAATTTATGACAAGTCAAAAATTAACTAATATCTTATCTAAGTATAGGGAAATTAATATTATAACCGGTCGTTTAGGCGATAAGATTGTTCGATATGAAGATAATGACCACAACTTTGTATACTTAAAGTCGGGAACTGGAGTATCCAGGAAATCCCTCGAGCAAGAAGCCCTAGCATTGGAATGGTTGTCAGGAAAAGGGATAACCATCCCGGAAATTCTTGATTTTGAGAGAGAAGGCGACACGACTTATTTACTAATTACAGGTGTTAGAGGTCTGCCCCCCTACAAGTTTAAAGAACGTGATAAGAGTGAATTGTTGAAAATTACAGCAGATGCTCTCCGTAAATTTCACCAAATAACTTTAGAGGACTCAGGACCATTAAATACACTTGACAAATATCTTGGAAAAATTGGGCAGCATCTAAATCTAGGAGTAATCAAAGAGACCGATTTTAAAGAAGCTAACGAAGGCAAAACCCCGAAAGACGTCTTTAATTTTTTGGTAGCTGAAAGACAAAAGTTCGACAGCGATGTTCTGACTCATGGTGATTTCTGTTTGCCAAATATTTTACTTGAAGGCAAAAATTTTGGAATTATTGACCTTGGAGATTGTGGTCCCGGTGATAAATACATGGATCTTTCCTCAATGGAAGTCAGCATAAAAAGAAATTTTGGAGCAGAATGGGTAGAAGTATTCAACAAGCATTACGACCCAGAACTGAAAATTGACAGAAATAAAATCAAGTATTACCAATTGATCGATCAATTTGGTTACCATCTGGATATTGATAAATTCTACCAGCTAACAAAGGATTCCGGCGAGTCAACCAAGAAGTAAAATTTTCATAACTGCTGTTGATAACATTTTTAGGGCTTATACCAGTTGATTCGAGTAATCTAATATTTTTAGCTATAAATCTAAAAAGAGTAAAATGACAACCAGATAACTGATGATAACAAAAAGCATCATTCCAATTTTCTCCTGTAATATAATCGGGATAAACACCGAGAAGTTGGTAATCCTTTAAATGGTGTAAGTCGGAACCAATAGCAATTGGAACTCCTACTTGTCCCGCAACTACCATCAAATCTCTTTCGAGATTAAATTCTGGAAGGGTCAGATCGACGCTAATATTAACTTCCATAGCCATATTGTGGCTTTTCATCTTTTCTAATACTGGTCTGAGATCTTCAGCACACAAAAAAGCTTTTAACTCATCTGGGAAAACCGTTGGATGACCTAAAATATCGACATCTGGATTGTCAGCGAGTTGAGAATATGCAGAAAGTATTTTTATTTTAGTGGTTTCAGAAATCTCACCACTACCAGTAAATTTTTTCCAGGTACGCCAATGGAGTGAGGCGATAACGATATCTAGCTTTTTCATTACAGCCTCGGTAGTTGAAACGTCACCCTTCTCATTGAGAATATCAGTCTCCACTCCAGTCAATATATTGGAAATTGAGTTTGTCTCCTGACTGCGTCGTAAGACATCATTACTTGCAAATTCAATTTTACGCCGACTAAAATCTTGATCGGTTTCTGTTTGTCCTTGTTGCCAATCTTGACGGTGTCGATAAATCTCTATCATGGCATGATTGGTATCGGATATTAATGCACAATTACGACCGGTTAACCGAGTGAAATAGTTTAAAGCTCCTAGTTGAGTAAATTGGTGCAATTCAACGTCCGGGTCAACGATCCTACCCTCTTGATGAAGATGCGCATGGAGAAGCGGTCCACCAAACCATTTTGTAAATGTCTCCCTGTTCATTTTGGGCCTGTTTTAGTGCTATTTTAGAGTTGTTGGTATAATATCACATCAACATGGATATTGTCATTGCAACATCAAATCAGAACAAGATAAGTAGAATGGAGAAATTGATTACTGCTGTAAACCCTGAAATCAGAGTCGGAAATATCATCTCTTATGATATGCCAACGCCAATTGAGGATGGTAAAAGCCAATTCGAAAATCTAATGATCAAACTGAATTATTATCATAAATTTTTGGGTGGAAATATTATCGCCGAAGATGACATAATTGAGCTTCAAGTTGACGGTGAGTTTATCCCAATAATCAACATAAACAACTTTATTGGACCAAAGGAAGACCAACTCCTAGGTTGGAAAAAATATCTGGATGAACATAAGATCAGCGGTGGGAGGTTAGTTAAATGCTATGGGGTAATAATAGACAACGAAGTCAAAGTAGAGAAAGTAATAATCCCACTAATTGTAAAATCTGGGACCGAGAATCCTAAACAAAGCGAAAAGAATGTCCTAAATAACTTTATAGGACCTGAGAAAATTGGCGAAACATTTGTGGAAATGACTAAGTTAGAACTTGATAATTACATGCAAACAACCTGCTTACCAGCATTGACAAAATTGTTGACTAAATAATATCTGGGATTTTGATTTCGCCAACATCAGGGTTTTGAATAATCAGTTGGAGTAATTTATCAAGACCGATATTTTCAGCATTACCTTTACTTTTACCCATGACCAAGTTGTTTCGTCCGAGAATTGTTGGAGCATATAGAGTTTTAGGACAGGGAGTTTTGATATTGTAGGCTTCAAACAACTTCTGTCTGACCTCAAAATCTCCTTCGCGGAAATGATCGGTTCCGGTTATGCATAAATCGATTTTATAAGCTTCAATACGTGGTAAGGCAAGTGGTTTGTGGTAAAACCAGTACTCAAAGTTCTCGTACTTATCCTTTGTTTTAGAATGACAATTAGTACAATTGTGGATAATAGTGTCTTTCATAACTACTCTTGAGTCTCCACGGGCAGCATGACACTTGGGGCAAACAGCAGAGGCATATATAGCTTTATCAAGAGTCGATTTAGTACTGTTTTCTTTAAGTATTTTAAGGACAATCTCCGGGTGAGTAATGGTTTGCAAGAGACATCTTTTCATAACCGGCACATTTTTCATGGCAGAATTTCTGACAACAACCGAGGTGGTTTCTGGGAAATAGTGATTTACATACCCAATATGATTTGATATTACAGGTTCCCAGAAATCGACAATAGAAAATTTATTATCAATCGGATCGGGCATAAATTGCCAGGTTGTATACTTTGGCATGATATTAAATGGATATAATACCGGGTCAACTCCATCTAATTTTTGTTGTTCCCAATCGTTAATAAACACATAAAAATTAAATCGGGGAACCTTACCTAATTTAATTATCTCTTTACAAAGTAACATCGGATAAACGACTAGAGTACTCATGTTACCAGCATGAAAGCCATAGGGTCTTATCCCTAAATATATATTTTCATCACCCCTTAATTCATCCGATAACTCACGAATACCATTGAGATAAAAATACGGTTTCATATGTTTTTAGAGTAGTTTACCTAGTATATTAGTCGTAATATACCACACATTTCGTAAAATTGTTATTGCATATTATCAGTAAGTGAAAATACTAGGATTAGATATACAAATTACCAATATAGTGATAATATAGGTACTATTTAGAATAAACAATAAATAATGACAAAAGAGATACCTGTTGTTTACTCGCCATTGTCAGACCTTCATAATCCTCAATTCGAATATTTCAATTGCCGTCCGAAACCCCATCAGGATACACCCCAAAGAACAGAGTCAATTATGACAGCTTTAAGAGTTTCTGGTTTTGTCGATATTCGTGAATCAGATATAAAAGAGGCCTTGCCTTTTGTTTTACGGGTACACGACCATAACTATTTACAATTTCTAAAGGAAACATCTGAGTCTGCTGGAAGAATGGCGGAAAAAAGCGGAAATCCTAAAGAGGCAATTTATCCATCAATTCATAGATACATTGACCGCGGTCGAGCTTCAAACTCAATCTCAAGACGTGGCCTATATGTGTATGACACTTATACTCCAATAATGCAGCACACTGAAAAGGCAGCTTTGGCATCGGCCGGAGTGGCTGTAGCCGGCGCCAAGCAGTTAATTCAAGGAGAATCTTTGGTTTATACAGTCAACCGACCATCAGGACACCATGCTGAAGAGGCGGGTGCATTGGGAATGTGTTATTTGAATAATACAGCAATTGCAGTTCAGAGTATTCTGGATGCTGGCGCAAAAAAGGTGGCCGTTTTTGATATAGATCTACATCATGGTAATGGTAGTCAGGATATTTTTTATCGAAGGTCCGACGTATTAGTGGTCAATATCAATGCTGACCCAAAGACCCGATTTCCTCATTTTTCCGGCTATGCCGATGAGCATGGCCAAGATGACGGAGAAGGTTATAATTATAACTTTCCTCTCCCAGATGGTGTAGATGACACCCAATACACCCAAACCGCCGAAAAAGCACTAAAAATTATCGCTAGGTATCAACCAGAATATTTATTGATCTCGGCAGGTTTTGATACGCACGAGAAAGATCCAATAGGAGCATTTAAATTAACAACAGGGTACTATCAAGAGCTTGGAACTCAGATATCAAAATTGAACGTACCAATTCTTGTAATCCAGGAGGGTGGTTATGCATCTGAATTATTAGGACAAAACGTTGTTTCTTTTTTAAAGGGTCTGTCGGGTAATAAATAATAAAAAAATTTTCTAACAGTACCATCTAAATTTTTCAATCGTTACCAAGTCATGACGATCAATATACTATTGTCTATCTTTTAGATAATCCATCCTGAGTAATATTATAGTTCAAGTTACTTTATTAGCACAAAAGTTATGTACTTACCTACATAGTTATCTACACTTCTCTCTACTTAGTCTTTTTCCTTATATAGACCACAGTTGGAATACCTAAAACCAAAGTCACACCTAAAACAGGAATTGAATATAAAATCAATCCAAAAATGTTATAAAAAAATGAAATTATCGCGTTAAGAAAATCAACTATTTTAGGGATAACCCAGAAATAGGACACCAAAATTAATCCACCCCAGATAAATCCTTTGATATCTTTGTAAAGCCTCCAGTCACCGAATATTCCAACAATTACTCCATGAAGGAATTGGTAAAACCTTATGAAATATAAAAAAGCTCCAAGTGTCACAAAAACAAAAGCACTGTAAAAATAACGCTCAAATAAATCAGGAGCTGAAATCGGTTCTATTTTTGTCCAAACAAAGCTTTTTCCCAGTCCATAATGCCAAAATAATAAGGTGAAGGAGAATAATATGGATAATATCGCTGAAGATATTATTTCTTTCCTATATTTTGTAAGTGTGTGTTTATACCAGGTCATATTTGTGGGGGGGCGAGAGAAGTATATCAAAGTAGTAAGTTCTAAAACGAATCCGAACACCTGATATACAATCAGGCATGAAAAAAA
>CAZLCB010000014.1:4726-19502 GCA_964558195.1 uncultured Gammaproteobacteria bacterium | reverse complement strand
GTTGTTTGGTGGCGTTTTATTAGAATGATGCTTACCAAAGGTTGGGAAAGACTTATCAAGCAGCAAATGTGGCGTGATGGTCAAGTCGGTTGGGTCTCCGTTATTTTTGAAGTTTTCAACACTTTTCTGATTTACGCTCGTCTATGGGAGCTTCAACAAAAGCAAAATCAAAAAATTTAAGGTATTATAAAGTTGATGGATAAAAAGGCTGCAATTTATGATCCGTATTTAGATACTCTCGGAGGTGGAGAAAGATATTGTCTCACTGTTGCCGAAGTTCTTCTAAAAAACGGCTTTCAGGTTGATATATTTTGGTCGGGCGAAAAAGATTTAATTCAAAAAGCTGAAAAAAGGTTTTCTCTTGATCTATCAGGATTAAACATAGTTCCAGATATTTTTGGTATTCAACCGCAAAACCTTGATTTAGTCGAAGAAAACGATCATCTTTCAAAATTTACTCGCCGGGTGGTCAATCAACCGGAAATTAAAATTAGATTTGATCGATTTTTTAAAAAATTTAAAAATAGCCGTCAGTACGATGTTATTTTTTATATGAGTGATGGTAGTATTCCTACTTTGTTTGGTAAAAAAAATTATCTTCATATTCAAGTTCCATTTGCCTCTCAAATCAATCCTATTTCTCAATTAAATCATCAGATCAAATCGAAACTTTTATCCAAGGTTATTTGTAACTCTCAGTTCACTGCTCGGTTTCAGGAAAAATCACTCAGAGGCAAAGTTTTAGTCGTTTATCCACCTGTCGATGTAGATAAATTTTATTCAGATTCACACAAAGAAAATATTATTCTTTCTGTTGGTCGTTTCGACAATATTCTTAATGCCAAAAAACAAGATATTTTAATTGACGCTTTTAAGCTTTTAATTAAAAAATCACCAAATCTTGGTTGGAAATTAGTTTTAGCTGGCGGCAGTCTTAGTGATCCATCCAAAAATAGCTACCTTCAATATCTTCAAAAAAACGCCAAAGGTGTACCAGTCGAATTTGTTGTTAATCCTCCGTTTAATATTCTTCAGCAGATTTATTCTAAGGCCAAAATTTATTGGCACGCTGCCGGTTTTGATGTTGATGAAAACAAACATCCTGAAAACACCGAACATTTCGGTATCACTGTCGTCGAAGCCATGGCTTCCGGATTAGTTCCCGTTGTTATCTCTCAAGGTGGTATTCCTGAAATAGTTGATCATGGTGTTAATGGATTTTTATGGAAAAGTATTGATGAATTGGTTTCAAAAACCCAAAAATTAATCGATGATCCGGAAACTCTCAAAAGAATGTCTGAACAATCGCTAATCAACTGTCAACAATTTTCCAAAAGTAACTTCGAAAAAAAATTAATGGGTATTATTAATCAATAAAATGAAGATCTCTGTTGTTGTCACCAATTGGAATGGACTCCCAATTCTCCAAAAAAATCTTGAAACTATCATTAAAAATAGTCCTGAAGCCGAAGAAATAATTTTAGCTGATGATGCTTCACAAGATGAAAGTATTATATTTGCCCAAAAAATTCAAAAAAAATACCCCCAACTTAAAATTATTTCCCACAAAGATAACCTTGGTTTTGGTAAAAACTCAAACGATGCTGTCAACCAGTCAAAAGGGGGGTTAATTGTTCTTTTAAACAACGATATTTATCCTCATCCAAAATATATCACCAATGCCCTAAAACACTTTGATGATCCAAATGTTTTTGGTGTTGGTTTTGCTGAACTTGGTCATGAAAATTGGGCAAAATTTTTTTGGAAAAATGGTTATCTTCAACATCAACCTGGGATATCCGATATTAATAAAACTCACATCTCCGGTTGGGTTTCCGGTGGCAGTTCTATTATTCGTAAAGATATTTTTCAAAAACTTGGTGGGTTTGATCATGTTTATCAACCATTTTATGGCGAAGATTTAGATCTTGGGTTTAGGGCCTGGAAATCAGGATATACCTTACTTTGGGAACCAAAAAGTGTTGTTGAGCATCATCACGAAACCACTATGTCAAAATTCTCTCTTAATTTCCTAAATTATGTTAAAGAACGCAATCGTCTTTTAAATACTTGGCGCAATATTACCGACTCTCATCTTCTAAATCAAAACAAGTTAGCTCTAATTAGTCGGGTTTTAAGTGGGCCAAATTACATCAAAATTATTCGTGCCGCCAAAAAACAAATTAAACACTCACCTCCACCAATCGTGTTTCCAAAACTTACTGATAACGAAATTCTCTCAAAATTCCAAAAATGAATCGAAGAAAATTTATTTCAATTTATTTAACCATTATCTTTTTTGTCGGTTTCGGTCTTTTTTTTGGTCTCAAAGAATATTCTCAAAATAATTTTTCTAATGAAAAATTTACCGTTCTAACCAACACTGTCTCCAATTTAAAAGATAAGACCAACGATCTTTGTAGGTACCAAATTTTAAGTGAACCAAAGGTAGAGGATCAATACATTAAAATAAATTTTTGGTGTCAAAATCAATCCAAAGCCCGAAGCACTTTATCACTGGCCGCTATGCCTCAAAAAACCATTAATGAAATTCTCAAAGAGTATTCTCGAATTATCAATTTTGATTACAACTTAATAACTCAAAACAATTGGTATTGTCTCATCAATGATCAGGAAATAACCCAAACCAATTTAAATCAAGAAGTTAGACCGGCTAGCACCATAGATTGTTTTGAAAATAAAAATTTATATCGACATGATCAAAAAGAGCTTTAAACTTATAATTTTTATTTCCATCATTGTTTTAGCTTTTTTCCTCCGAAAGAAAAATTATGCTCAAATTCCCATTCCTGGACAATCTGTCGACGAATATAGTTACTCTTGGGTTGGATTATCACTTATCAAAACCGGCATGCCTATTGGTATCTCTGGTATTCCTGGCTATCAAAATCAATTTTCCAAATATATTAATGTTGATCGACTCTATCAAACATTATCTAGTGACCCATTAACTATCAATTATCCATGGATGGATCATCCACCACTGCTTGGTTTAATTACTGGCGGTTATGCCGCCATGTCTGGTGCCAATGTTTTCGAAGACACCACTGCTCTTCTTATCCGAAGGCCAATAATAATAATTTCCACTATTTCAGTCGCCTTATTGATGGTTTTTTGTTGGTTAAATTTTAGTTTTTTAACCGCTATAATTTCTGGTTCCGTCTATGCCACCACCCCCTTAATTGTCTTAAGTAGCCGTATGATTCAAGCCGAAAACGCCATTATTCCATGTTTACTTTTAGTTATGATTTTTTCTTCTTTATACTTTCGTCAAAAAAAAGATCTTTGGTTAATTCTTGCCGCTATTGTTTCAGGAATTGCCACCCTATTTAAATTAACCGGAGTAGTCTGTCATCTTTATATTTTTTTCTCCCTAATTTTATACCATCAAAAACTTAACTCTAAATTATTCAAAGATTTCTTTTTCTTTCTTGCTGTTTCCTTACCTATAACTTCGCTTTTCTTTTTTTACGGCTTATCTTACGGTTCAACCAATTTTTTTAATATTCTTTTTTCTAATGCCAATCGATTTTATGGTATTGGCCCTAGCGCCATAATTGATTTGATTAGAAATCAAAGATTAACCCAACACAAGTTTTTGCCTGAAATATGGTTAATTATTGGTTGGATAACATTTCTTATCTCTTTTTCGAAAACCAAAAAATCTTTTCCTCATTCACTAATTTTTGTTTCTCTAACTTCTTACCTTATTGTTTATCTTTTTTTTGGCAGCCAACCTTACGGTTGGTACACTTTCCCTTTTTGGCCTTTACTTGTTCTAAGTTTAACTGCCTTTTTTTATGAAAATCTGACCGACAAGAAAAATATATTCCTCTCTTTTGTTATCGCCATAACTATCTTTGGTAGCAACCTAGCACGAATTATGGGGATATTTGAATTTCAAAAATATTCTAATCTTTGGCGATTTCTTATCCCTACCACTATTTTCTTTCTTGTTATTAAATATTTAATCAAAAAACCAACTTCTCGAATTTTAAGTTTTATTATCCTCGCCCTTATTCTTGGTTCCGTCTACTTCAATATTTACTATCTCAATCAAATCACTATCGATTCTTGGTGGCAAAACATTTCCTAAAATTAAATTCAGTCTAGTTTTTTATCCTAATTAACTTTTTAATTCCAAAACTTTTTCTCCAAATATCACCGTAAACCAAAATATTAATAAGCGATAATCCTCTAGGAATTACCTGTCCACCCCAATCAAACCACAACTTTATTGAGTCCAACTGTTGTGGTACCGAAAAAACATAAAACATACTCAAAAACATTATTGTTGATAAAACTACAAAATGGCCAAAATACTTTTTTGTATACATTGAATAAATCAATAATGACACTATGCTATAAAAAGCATATCTTTCATGCATCCCGGTCATAAATAACCAACTTCCAAAACCAATCATAAAAACCGACAAAAAAATCGTTTCTGGTTTCTTTGCCTTAATTAACCTAAAAGATAATAAGGTAATTACGGCATATATTATGTAACCCCAATTCTTAGCCGAAATAAACAAATATTGCCAGTTATCAAATGCTATTTTGCTCGGAAAAGGATAAATGATGTACCAAAAATTAAAAGCATTAAGCGTCATTAACCCTTCGCTAGTATTTAATCTTTTTAATAAAAGTTGTAGTAATTCCATCAAATTTCCTTGATTAAACCAAGCAACTGTCCATAAACTAAATAATCCCGCCAATAAACCACCCAAAAATAAATTTCTCCAAGGCAGTTTTCGTTTAAACCAAACTACAAAATAAAGAGGCAATAAGAAAATACAATCAGGTTTTGAATTCACTGCTATCGCGTACAACAAAGGCGTCCAGATCGAACGTTTAGTCGTTAATAGAATTAAAGAGGCCAATAAAAATAACCATGATAACTGATTTGATTGACCCCAAATCGCGGATAAATACCAAGAAAATGGCAATAACAAATAAGCCAAAACATACTTTTTCCAATCAACTTTGTTCTTTTTGCATAACCAAAAAATAAGCAGTGCCACCAAAAAATCCGCTACTACCATAATTTGTTTGATCACAATTATTACTCCTAATAAATATTCTGTATTTTCATAAACAGCACTTCCGAACCATTTAGTAAAATTAAAAAACCAAATAAATTTAGTTGGTGCCAACCTATGTAAGGCAATAAAATTACCCAAATTCGACATCCACCACATCAGTTGACTATGAATATTGTAAGCTTCAAAATAAACCCAACTAATTAACGGCGGATGGTTAGGCCAAATACATCCCCATTTATTCCAATTATACAAACCTTTAACCCCGTTATTAACATACATCCATTTACCCCATTCTGTTTGAATTCTGACATCACTGTGAGCCGGTGAAAAACCCAAGGCCATTCTTCCAACAACTAATATCAAACAAACAACAATTATTTTCCAATTTTTTCTTAACCATTCTCTCATAACAATCATTATATCAACCACACCTCACCAAGTCAGCCAATTTTTAGTGTAAAATCAACTTAATAATGAATCGCTTAACCGGAAATCAATTTTCAATAGTTATTGTTACCTGGAATACCGCCCAAATTACCAAAAAATGTGTCGACACAATCAATCAGTATCTACCAGGCCAAGAAATTATTGTAGTCGACAATGGTTCCCAAGATAACACTGTTGAACTTCTAAAAAAAATCAAAAACGTTAAAATTATCGAAAATCACACCAATCTTGGTTTTGCCAAAGCCAATAATATCGGTTTTAAACAAATTACCAACGACTATCTGGTTTTTATGAACTCCGACATTGAACTTATCGATAACAGTCTCTCACAAATGGTTCAGTATCTCAAAAATAATCCTGATATCGGTATTATCGGCCCAAAATTTCTTAATCCCGATATGACACCTCAAGCTTCTGTTTTTCCTCCTCAAACAGCTTTAAACGCTTTCAAAGAGTTTTGGTTAAATCAAAAAGAGTCGTATTCAAAATATATCCCTAAAACCAAAAATCCAGTAAACGTCAACTATATTTCCGGTGGTTGTATTGCCATTAATAAAGACTTTTTTCAAAAAATAGGTGGATGGAATGAAAAATATTTTTTCTATTTTGAAGACATGGATCTCTGTCGCCAGGTTTCTCGATTCAAAAAATATATTGTTTTCTTTCCTCCGTCTTCCATCATTCACCGCCATGGTGCCAGCGGTAAAAATTTAGCTCCAAACAAAGATCAATGGCGTCGTCTTATTCCTAGCAGTATCAAGTTCCACGGATATTTCAAACATTACTTAATTAATTTTATAATTTGGTCTGGACAAAAATGGCAAAAATTTTTTCAAAAATAAGCAATATTCTAATTTTTTCCTTAATCATCAGGATAATTCTGGTCATAATTTCCGGATACCACCCTGACATTTTAAACCATATCGACTGGGGTATCAGGTTTTTATCATTGGGGCCAGAAAAATTTTACGAAAATATTTTCTGGGGAGTTTCCTGGCCAAATCAACCATTTGGTTCAATGCTTCTGTTTGCTTTATGTGCTATTGTAAAAAACTCTCTTTTTAATTCCATTGAATTTATTAATCAAAGCTTTTCATTTTTCCCCTCATTCATTATTCCCGCCATAGAGCAAAATCTTCATATCTGGCTAGTAAAACTACCTTTCATTCTAGCCGACTTAGGTATCGGCTACCTTATCTATAAAATAGTTTTAGAATTTAAACCTGCCCGTCCGACAGGCGGGCCAAAATATGCCATTGTCGCCGCCTCGTTTTTTTTATTCAATCCAGTTCTAATCTACAATTCTGCCATTTGGGGACAAACTGACTCACTCATCAATCTACTCGCTTTGTCCGGTTTTTATTTAATCTTCAAAAAACATTATTCCCCTGGGGTTATTCTATTTCTTTCTAGTTTTTTATTTAAATTATCACTCATTATTTATCTGCCAATTTTTGGACTTTTATTATTAAAAAGAATCAAAGATTGGAAAAAAATTATTATTCCAATTATTATTTTCATTTTACTCATTTTTCTTCTGGCCATACCATTTACTTTTGGCGATAAAACCCCTTTTAGTTGGCTTTGGTACATGTATACTAATCGGGTCTTAGTCCGCCAGGGAAGTATGCTCAATGGAAATGCTTTTAATCTCTGGGGTTTAATTTTCAGTATAGATATTTCCAAGTCAGAATTCGGTCAACTATTCAGTCTGTCTTATCAACTTATTAGTCGAATTTTATACATTATCTTTCTTATCCCAGTTTGGCTTAAATTCATTCGCTCCAAAGATACTCTAACCAATTTGTTATTAGCCTTAATGATTTCTGCTTTTGGCAGCTTCATTTTCCTTACCAATATGCACGAGCGATATCTGTATCCTATATTTCCCTTAATTACTGCCCTTATTTTTTCCTCCAACTCGTTTATCAAAAAATCTCATTTAATTATTCTATCTATAATTCATTTTCTCAATCTCTATAATCTTTGGTTCTATCCACTAATTCCACCTCTTAAAAGCATACTCATTTCTTCCAATTTTCTCTTTTGTCGGGTTCTTTCAGTTATACTAATATTAATCTGCTTTAATTATTTAGTTAAATACCTCAAAAGTGAAATTAAATAAATTAAACATTAGTTTAATTATTTTACTGGTTGTTTCTTTTTTTGTTCGCCTGATAAAAATCGATAATTTAAGTTTATTTGGTGACGAAATTGACGTTGGTTATCAGGCATTTTCTCTTCTTCAAACCGGTCGGGATTACAAAGGTAATTTCTTACCCACCTATATTCAATCACTCTCCGAATCTCGAGCTCCACTTTTAATCTATTTAACCATTCCAACTATAAAAATTTTTGGACTTAATCCACTTGGGGTTCGACTTCCTCCGATATTTTTTGGTGTCTTAAGTATTTATATTCTTTACAAATTAATCTTTCTTCTTTCAAAATCTAATACTCTAGCACTCTATAGCTCTGCAGCTCTGTCCTTTATGCCCTGGCATTTCCATTACAGTCGATCAGCTTTCGAGGTTACTTTACTTTTATCCATCATCTTAGCTGCCGTTTACTTTACTCTAAAATTTATTGAAACTTCCCGTCAAAAATATCTTTATTTTACTATCACTCTTTTTTGTCTCAGTTTTTACACCTACAACACCGCTAATGTGTTTGTTCCTCTAATTGTTATTTTTCTCTTTTTTAATAACTTCAAAAAAATTACCTCCAAAATTAATCTCAAAAACTTTTTTACTTCTTTAGCTATCTTTTTTTGTCTAACCCTACCGTTAATTTATCAAATCTTCTTCGGTAGTGCTGCTAATCGGTTTAATCTTATTAGCATCTTCCACGACCAAACTCTCATTGACAACATTATCACCAAAAGAACTTCCTTCTCATCATCCACTCAACTAGTCGAAAAAATCTTTCACAATAAACCTATTGTTTGGGGTAAAACTTTTATTCAAAATTATCTCTCTAGTTTTTCTCTACCTTTTATATTTGTTTCTGGAGATCAAATTAATCTTCGACACAGTATTCCCAGTTTTGGTTTAATCTTATTAGTTTTTTTACCACTTATTATCAAAGGCTTATTTTCTTTAAATTTCAAAGACAAACTCCATCAACTAATCTTTTTCTGGTTTATCATTTCGCCCATTGCCGCTTCACTTACTACTAACGGGGGGACGCACGCCACCAGATTATTCCTTATGACTATTCCTTTGGCATTTTTCGCCGGATTAGGTCTAACTGAAATTTTAAATCAAGCCAAAATTCTTTCAAAAATATTTATTTTTATTCTCTCCTTTGCTTTTATTTTTGAGCTTTCAGCTTATAGCCACGAATATTTTGTCCACTATCCCAAAGATTTTCCTAAGCCATGGAATTTTGGCTATCAAGAATTGTTTAGTAGTATTCCCAAGAATTCGTCCAATCGCTTATTCATTAGTAATAGCAATTTCAATTCTCTCTTGCCATATCTTTTTTATCAAAAAATTCCACCCCAAACT
This sequence comes from uncultured Gammaproteobacteria bacterium, assembly GCA_964558195.1. Lineage (GTDB taxonomy): Bacteria > Patescibacteriota > Microgenomatia > UBA12405 > UBA12405 > WARW01. The sequence continues at coordinate 10,480 of CAZLCB010000014.1, read as the reverse complement.
TTACCAGCCATAAATGATATTGAATCTCTTAATATCATTAGCGACATGTCTGGTTTTAAACTTACAGACAAAATTTATTTTATTAACAACTGGTACCACCACAATGAAATTTTTAATCGGGTAAATGAAATTGCTCAACCTGGTGATATTTTTGTCTTATTTCAATTAAATGAAATTCCCGGGGATATGAATTTGTCTCAGCAAAGTCCATTGGTTAATTATCAAACACTTAAAGTAGTTTCCCGTCCAAATGGTTCTATTCTTGGTCAAATTATTCAAAAACAATGAAACCAAAATATATTTTAATTCTAATCACTATACTTGGTGCTTTTCTTCGACTAGTTAATCTTGGCAATCTTCCCAATGCTTATTCTCCTGATGAATTAGCCCAAGGTTACACTGCTTACTCAATTATTCAAACCGGTAAAGACGAATGGGGAAGTAAGAATCTATTTAATCTCCAGTCATTTGGCGATTACAAACCTCCAATTCAAACCCTACTCATGATTCCTTCAGTTAAACTTTTCGGGCTTACTCCATTTGCTGTCCGACTACCCAATGCTATTTTTTCTATAGCCACCATCATTTTAACCTATCTCATCGCTAAATTATTATTCAACAATTCCAAAATCTCCCTTCTCAGTAGTCTATTTATTTGTCTATCACCTTGGAGTCTTCCTATGTCTCGAATTGCCCTCGAAGCCAATTTGGTAATTTTTATTATTTCTTTAGCCACCTATCTTTTTCTCATCTCTCAAAAAAAACAAAGTATTTTACTTTTACTAATTTCTATTTTATTTTTTGGTGTTAGTCTTTTTACTTATCACTCAGCCAAAATATTTACTCCATTATTTTTTATCTTCCTTATTATCCATCAAAAAACCTATTCTAAACCAAAATTTTTATTTACTTCTGTTTTTATTTTTTCTCTATTTTTAATTTCAAACTTATATATTAACAGTCAAATAAAATCAAACAGAACCGGAGACATCGCTATTTTTAATCCTACCGATCACTGGTCATATGTCTCCAATACTCAGTACGAAATCACTAAAAATGGTTTACCTTACTTTATTACCAAACTTTTTTACAACAAAATTATTTATCTTTACGAAACCTTTACTCATAATTATTTATCTTATTTTTCCCCTCAATTTTTAATTACTCAGGGTGCCGGAGAAACCACCTATGGCATGATTCCTGGGTATGGAGTTTTGGGTTTAATTCCTGGAATCGGTTTTATTTTTTCTCTAATTTTCTTAATTCAAAAAAGACCACTTGAGTCCAAAAGAAATTTATTTTTTATTCTTTTAACCATTTTAACCCCACCTCTTATAGCCGCCATCGCCAAAGGCCAATACTCTGCCAACAGAGTTTCACTTATGATGCCATTTATTCAAATATTTTCGGCTTTTGGTCTAATTAGTTTCATTTCTGAAACCAAAAAATATCAAAAAATAATTTACTTAGGGACATCTTTGATCTTCACTCTTACTACATTAGTTTTTCTTCAACGATATTTTTTCCAAGGTAATCAAATTTTAGCCGAAGGCATGCTTTACGGACACAAACAAGCCAATGAATATCTTAAAGATATTAAAACTAGCCACATTATTTACTCTCGAAAACTTTCTGAACCACAAGCTTACGTCAGTTTTTTTAATCAAATTAATCCTAGCGTAGTTCAATCAGAATCTACTAATTGGTCAGAATATCAAAAAAGAAATCTTTCTTTCCTTGATCAACTTGGCGAATATAAATTAGAAAATTTTATTTTTAGAGAAATTAATATCTCTTCAGATTCTCAATTACCCAACACTCTTATTATTGGTCGCCCCGAAGAATTCCGCGATATTAAACCTGATCATATAATCTATTATCCTTCAAAATCAGAACTAAAACCCGCCATTTATATCTATCAGACCAAAATATGAAATCAACCAAATTACTAATTACTTTAACCTTAATCATTGGTTTTATTTGTCGGATTATTTTTATCAATCAATTTCCTCCCAGTCTCAATTGGGACGAAATTTCTCATGGATACAACGCTTATTCTATTCTTAAAACAGGTCATGATGAGTGGGGGATTTTATTACCAACTATTTTCCGTTGTTATGGTGATTTTAAACTACCAGTCTATATTTATTCTACTGTTTTACCAGTATTAATTTTCGGTCTAAATACTTTCTCAGTGCGATTAGTTTCAATCTTAGCTGGCAGTTTAACTCCATTAATTATTTATTTCATCCTCAAAAAATTATCTCCACATCACAAATTTTTACCATTTATCGGGCTTTTAATTACTGCTTTTTCTCCAGTAACTATCTTTCTTTCTCGAATTGCCCTCGAAGCCAATTTATTCATGTTTCTTTTTTGTTTGAGTTTATATTTTCTTCTCTCTCATAAATTCGGTTGGAGTAGTTTTGTTTTTGGCCTAGGTTTATTTACTTACAATAGCAGTCGAGTCCTTTTACCTTTTTATTTAATTTCTTTAGTTTTCTTAATTTTAAAAACAAAATTTAATTTCAAAAAAAGTTTCTTTGTTTTTTTACCCTTCATTTTACTTAGTAGTTTAACTATTTTCCAAACTCTTAATCAGTCCGGGCAAGCCCGTTATCAATGGGTCTCTATCCTTGATTCTGGCTCAATTAATCAAATCAACGAACTCCGTCAAATTTATCCCAGGTTTTTAGTCAATAAAGTTACCTATTTCACTTTTATTGCCGCCAAAAATTATTTTCGTCACTTTTCTCCAGATTTTCTTTTTCTCTCTGGTGGTTCTAACTATCAATTCAGCATCCCCGGTTTTTATTTAATTTCTCCTTTATTTATTCCTTTTCTACTCCTCGGATTAATCTATTTAGTCAAAAACAAAAACCACCCTTACACTTCTATATTAATTTTATGGTTTTTAGCTTCACCTATTCCCTCAGCTATTACTCGCGACGCCCCTCATGTTCTCCGTAGTATTATTTTTCTTCCCATCATCATCATTATTATTAGTCTTGGTTTTAATTACACTCTACAAAAAATTAAATTAATGCCTATTATTTATACCATTCTTACCCTTATTATTAGTCAAATATTTTTCTGGCCAAAATATATTGAATATTCCCAAAATTATTCATCCTCATGGCAATACGGCTACCAACAAGCAATTGAATATGTCAAAGATAATTATCAAAAATATGATCAAATAATTATTACCAAAAAATATGGTGAAGCCCACGAATTTCTACTTTTCTATTGGCCATGGGATCCAAAAACTTATCAAAACGACAACTCAAAAAATTGGGACTACCATGCCACTTGGTATTGGGTTAACTCTTTTGATAAATTCAAATTTATCAATGACTGGGAAATTAAAGACTATACTCAAAACATTTCTCCTGACACAAAAACCCTTTTAATTACTTCGCCAAACAACTACAATCAAGGTAATACTAATCATTTAAAAACTATTAATTTTCTCAACAATTCTCCTGCCTTTGAAATTTTGGAAACAAAATGAAATCAAATACTAAAACTAAAATTATCCTCATCTTAATTATTCTAATTAGTTTTTTCATTCGTCTTATTTTTTCTCAAAAAAATCCCTTACTTTGGGACGAAGCTGCCCTAGGTTACAACGCCTATTCTATAATCCAAACCGGAAATGACGAATATGGTCAATTTCTTCCCCTTATTTTTAAGTCATTTGGCGATTATAAACCAGGTCTTTATGTCTACCTTTGTCTTCCATTTATTAAAATTTTTGGCCTTAACGAAATTACTGTCAGGTTACCCTCTATTATTCTAGGATCATTTTTACCTCTGTTTATTTATCTCTTAATCAAAGAAATTCATCCCAAATCACACCAAGTCGCCCTAATTTCTGCCTTTATTACCGCCTTCAATCCATACAATATTCACTTTAGTACCGGAGCTTGGGAAACCAATATCCTCACTTGTCAATTAGTTTTAGCCTGTTTCTTTTTTTACCGCTACTTAAATTTTTCAAAAATTAAATTTTTATTTTTTTCCGCCACTTTTTTCGGCTTATCCTTATTTACTTATCAAGCCGGCAAAATGATCAGCCTATTTTTAGTTCTTACCATCCTGATTCTTAATTTTTCAAAATTAAATCTCCAAAAAATTATTACCGGTTTTATTATCCCCTTAGGAATTTTTTCCTTACCTATTATTTACGGTCTACTTTTTAGTAGTAACGCCAACCGTCTCAAAGTTGTCAGTCTTTTTTCTTACCCTCGGTCTTCACAAGAAACTCAAACCATTATTAATGAAACCAATAATCTTGACTACCAACTATTCTATAGTCAACCGATATTTTTTGTTAGAAACTTTCTCTCTCGCTACTTCAATCATTTTTCTCCAAAATTCCTAGCCTTCGAAGGTGATTGGCAAAATCCCCGGCATTCAGCTCCATATATTGGTGTCATTCTTTATCCTAGTTTAATTTTCCTTTTTATTGGTATTTTTTCCGCTTTTACTCGTCAAAAAACAGAAAAACTCAATATCTTTTTCCTTATCTGGTTACTAACCGCACCAATTCCCTCGGCTTTAACCAGAGACTCCGTTCAATCAGTTAGGGCCATGTCTCTATCTATCCCCATAGTTTATTTTATTAGTTTGGGAATTTTTGCTTTCTTCGAAAAATTTAAATCCAACATTTACAAAATTATTGTTATTTCTGTTTATATAATTTCGTTTATTTATTATGGTGATCTTTACCAAAATCACATGATCACCAAATCACCTTACGATTTTCTTTACGGCTATCGACAAGCTATAGAATTTATCAATCAAAATCAAGATAAATATCAACACATAACCTTTACCGATTTTTATGGTCAACCTTATATTTTTTATCTTTTTTATTCCCAGTATTCACCTCAAAAGTACCAACAACAAGCCAATCTCACCGATGATTCCTTAGATACTGGCAAGGTTACTTCTGTAGATAAACTAAATTTTGGTACTCCTAGCTTTGAATCGATTAATCAAACACCTGGATCTTTAGGTATTTTTTCTCAAGAAGAAATTTATCGTCAAGAAATCAACAAAAAACCTGAATTCTTAAAATTTAAACCTTTAAGTCCTATTGGTAATATTTCTACTTTTTATGCTTATGAAAATCCTTAAAAAAATAATTCTTCCTTTAATTTTAATTGCCGCTTTTTTCATTAGATTTATTGATCTCAACAATACTCCTGCTCTCAATCCCGACGAAGCTGCTCTTGGCTACAATGCTTATTCTCTTATTCTTACCGGCAAAGACGAACACGGTGTCTCTTGGCCACTTCATTTCAAGTCATTTGGTGATTACAAACCTGGTGGTTATGTTTATTTATCTATTCCGTTTATAAAATTTTTTGGGCTTACCCCATTAGCTGTTAGATTACCAAACTTAATTCTTTCTTTACTTACTATCCTTTTCTTATATAAACTTGTTTTGCTACTTACTAAAAACTATTTACTATCAAGCTTGACCGCTTTTGTTTTAGCGGTCAGCCCTTGGCACATTCATTTTAGTCGAGGAGCTTGGGAATCATCAGCTGCTCTATCCTTTATTGTCATTGGCACATATTTTTTCTTTAAATCAATCAAAGAAAAATTCCTTCTCAACTTTCTACTTTTTACTTTAAGCTTTGTACTTTCCTTATACATTTATCATTCCGCCAGATTAGTTGCCCCGCTTCTAGCTCTCAGCCTTTGTTGTCTTTATTTTAAATTTTTAATCAAAAAGCTACC
>CAZLCB010000014.1:0-4626 GCA_964558195.1 uncultured Gammaproteobacteria bacterium | reverse complement strand
GACGAAGTCCCTCGTTCAAGATCACCGGAAATAGGACAAATTCATCTTATAGAAATTCCGCTATTTATTTTAGGCATCATTTTTATCCTCAAAAATAAAGAATTCAGCTCCAAATCAAAAACATTTTTATTTCTCTTTTTATTTATTGCCCCTGTCGCCTCATCTTTAACCTTTCAAGCTCCATCAGCCCTCAGAGCCTTACCCATGGTCATTCCTATTACTATTTTTATTTCCGCCGGTATTTATTACTTATTCACTTTATTCAGAAATTTTGAATCAAAAATTTCTAATCTTTTAAAAATATTTTTTATTCTTATCTATGGCTATTTCATTGCTTACTATTTCGATTCATACTTTCTCCATTATGCCAAACGTTATCCTTTTGCTTGGCAATATCAGTTCGACCAATTAGTCCCATATTTGGAAACTCAAAAACATAATTACCAAAACATTTATATTACGGACAAATACGACCAACCATACATACTCTTTCTTTTCTTTTCCCAGTATTCGCCAAAAAATATCCAACCACAAATCAAACTAACTCCACCGGATAAATACGGCTTTTCTACTGTTACTGGTTACGACAACTATCATTTTGGTAAAATTAATTGGGATCAAGTTCCTAATGGTTCTCTGGTTGTCGCTTCAGATGAAAGTATTCCTCAACAACCTTATAAAATCATTTACTTTTCAAATGGCCAACCGGCATTTAAAATTTATCGAAAATAATGAAAAAAAAAATTGTTTTATCAGTCACCCTAGCTACCTACAATGAATCCAAAAACATTACCAAATGTTTAGACGCTATCAAAGATATTGCCGACGAAATTGTTGTTGTTGACGGTCAGTCCCAAGACAATACTGTTGAATTAGTCAAAAAATTTAAACAAGCAAAAGTTATTTCTACTACCAACAAACCCATGTTCCATATCAATAAACAAATGGGTATTGATGCTTGTCAAGGTGATTGGATACTCCAGCTCGACGCTGATGAAATTGTTACCCCAGAACTAAAAAAAGAAATTAACTCCGTTATTCAAAAGGATATTAATAGTATTACTGAAAATGGTTTTTGGATTCCCAGAAAAAATTATTTTTTGGGAACCTTTCTCAAAAAAGGTGGTCAGTATCCCGATCCGACTATTCGGTTTTACAAAAATGGTAAAGCTCATTTACCCTGTAAAGATGTTCACGAACAAGCCGAAGTTGACGGCCAAATTGGTTGGCTTAAAAACGATTTAGAACATTATGCTGATACCTCTTTTTCTCTTTATTTACTTCGGGCTAATCGCTACACCACTCTTTTAGCTGACGAACTGAAATCAAAAAACACCTCAATTAGTTTTAGTAATTTTTTCAAATTCTATGTTGGTAAACCAATCTGGTGGTTTATTAAAACTTTTTTCCGCCATCGCGGCTATGTCGACGGTTTCCCTGGTTTTGTTTTTTCTTTCTTTTCTGCTCTTCGATTTCCCATCGCCTATACCAAATATTATGAATTAACCAAAACCAAGCGTAATATTAATTTATCCCAAGACTGGGATAAAAAGTAATTAATAATTAAATTGAAAATTGAAAATTGAAAATTCGAAAATTATCAAGATAGCTATTGATGTCTCGCCAACTTTTGACGGTAATTCCACTCGCGGAGTCGGATATTATACCCAAAATCTAATTGACGCCTTACAAAAAGAAATAAAAATTAATCCTGATTATAAAAATTGGTCTATTGATCTAATCAAAAATATCCAAGAGCTAAAAGCTAATAGCTACAAGCTAATTCATTATCCTTACTTTGATCCCTTCAAACTAACCTTACCTCAAACAAAAAGTATTCCAACAGTTGTTACAGTTCACGACCTTATACCTCGACAATTTAAATCACATTTCCCTGTCGGTATCAAAGGCGAACTAAAATGGTTTCTTCAAAAACAACATCTCAAAAAAGTCTCTCATATCATCACGGTTTCCCAATATTCAAAAACCATCATTCAAAAAATTATTAAAATACCAGCTAATAAAATTACTCCCATCTATGAAGCTGCTAGTTCAAGTTTTAAATTAATCAACGATACAAAAAAAATCAAAGAAATCAAAAATAAATACTCATTACCAGAAAAATTTGTTCTTTTTATTGGCGATATTAATTGGAATAAAAACATACCCAATTTAGTCAAAGCTTGTCTTAAAAATAAATATCCGTTAGTTATTGTTGGTTCTGCCGCCACCAAAAAAGATGTTCCTGATCATCCATGGACACAAGATCTTCTCTGGCTCCAAACCAAAGCTTTAAAATACAAACATTCCAAGGCGCTAATTCTTACCGGTTTTGTTCCGGATGAAGATTTACCCATAATTTATAATTCGGCTACCATTTATTGTCAGCCATCATACGCTGAAGGTTTTGGTCTACCTTTAGTCGAGGCTATGCAATCAGGCTGCCCAGTTGTTTTTAGTCGCGATACATGTTTACCAGAAATTATGAACAATTGCGGCGTTTCATTTAATCCGCGTTCTGTTGCTGACATTTCTACTGCTCTCAAAAAGCTTTGGTCTAATCCTGATTTACGTCAAAAATATCAAAAATGTGGTCTTCAGAGATCAAAATTCTTTAAATGGGAAACAACTGCCAAACAAACTCTTAATGTCTACAAAAGTTTACTTGGCTATGAAAAATAATACTCACTTTCTTTCAATTATTGTCCCTGTCTACAAGCAAGAAAAAACTATTCAAAAAGACTTAGAAAATATAATCTGTGTCCTTGATCAAATTCGCTACGATTACGAAATTATCGCTGTCGTCGATGGTATTAAAATTGACAAGTCATATCAGAATGCCAAAAAAGTTAAATCCAAAAACCTTAAAGTTTTTGGTTACAAATTTAACCACGGTAAAGGTTATGCTGTCCGCTATGGTATGGCCAAAACAAAAGGGGATTATGTTGCCTTCATTGATGCTGGTATGGAAATTGATCCTAATGGAATTTCTATGATCTTAGAACATATGGAATGGTATAACGCCGATATTATCGTCGGATCAAAACGTCACCCTGCCTCGCAAGTTAATTATCCATTAGATAGAAAGATTATCAGTTTTGGTGGCCATTTAATTGCTAAATATCTACTTGGCATAAATGTTTATGACACTCAGGCTGGTCTCAAAATATTTCGCCGCCAAGTATTAATCAAAGTTCTTCCCCGACTTTTAATCAGGACTTATGCTTTCGATCTCGAAATTCTTTCAGTAGCTAATCATCTTGGTTTTCAAAAGATATATGAATCCCCAATAAAATTAAATTACGGATTTGAAAGTTTAACCCATGCTACCGGTCTAAAAGTTGTTTACCAATGTCTTATCGACGCCTTAGCTGTTTTTTACCGACTCAGATTACTTCATTATTACGATGACGATAATAAAAGAAAATGGATTTATGATCCGGACTTAGAAATGAGAATTAATACCGGACTATGAAACAACCTTTATTCTCGATTATCATTCCTGTTCGTCAAATGAATCCTTATTTAAAAGAAACGATAGTTCGCCTCAAAGAACAAACTATAAAAAATTTCGAAACTTTAATTATTACTGACCAAATTTCCGGTTCAGCCAATCCTTCACAAAAAAGAAATCTAGGTGCCCAAAAAGCCAAAGGAAATTACTTAGTATTTTTCGATGATGATTCTTTTCCTACCAAAAATTATTTTAAAAACGCTCAAAAATTAATTCAAAAACATCCCCAATTTGCCGGGTTTAGTGGTCCCTGTTTAACCCCACCTCAAGACAATATTTACAAACAAGCCTCAGGTTTAGTTTGGTCCAGTTGGCTCGGTAGTGGTGGTGCTGGTATTTATCGCAATAGCAAACAATCAGCTAGATTTGTTGACGATTATCCGTCGGTCAATTTAATTATCAAAAAAACTGATTTTTTCAAAGCTGGACAATTCAATCAAAACTATTGGCCAGGAGAAGATACTGTCCTCTGTTTAAATCTAACCAAAAAATTAAATCTCAAGATATATTATCACCCATCGCTTACTGTCTATCACCACCGTCGTTCAGTTTTAATCCATCATCTCCAACAAATTACCCGATATGCCATCCAACGAGGGTTCTTTGCCAAAAAATTTCCTCAAACCAGTCTTCGAATTGGGTATTTTATCCCCTCACTTTTTTTCCTTTATTTCATTAGTCTGCCAATACTCTTTTTTCTATTTAAATATAAATTCACTATTTACCCATTATATTTATATTCATCAATGTTATTTTTTACTTTCTTAGGGTTTATTGCTCAAACAAAAAAAATATACCTTTCTTTTCTCGCCACTATTACTATACCTATCACTCATATTTATTACGGTATACTATTCCTACATGGCCTCTTTAAAAAAGAAGTTAAATTTAAAGCCCACCAAGTTAATTCCAAAAATGGCCAATATATCGGCGGTTAAAAGTGTTTCAATCTCTTATCCACCATTAGTTTCCTCCAAAGGAACTGCTTTTCTTTCTCAAAATCGTCAATTTCAATGGACTAATACTGGTAACGTTATTTATCCTGTTATTCCGGCATATGCTGCCACTCTACTTCAGTCAAAAGGAATAAAAGTATATTGGGACGACGCTAT
>CAZLCB010000013.1:0-21078 GCA_964558195.1 uncultured Gammaproteobacteria bacterium | reverse complement strand
TGGTTAGCTGACGCTAATAATCACTTTGCTCAAAATGATATTGTTCTCACTCAAGCTTTCGAAGGCCAAGAAGACTGGATGACCACTGGCGATCCTCTTCGCTGGCTTCAATCAAACATCGTTATGGGACTAAAAGATTCCTCCCTCCACGACGATTTAGTTACTTTTATTAAAACTTTAAATTTATAACCCCCAACCCGCCTTGGGCGGGTTAATAAAGAAATTGCTCCCCTTCATCAAGGGGAGCTGTCCGAAAGGACTGAGGGGGTTTAACTAAAAATTAATTTGGTTTTTACTTTAAACTTTAAACTTTTAACTTTATGAACTCAGTTACCAAATGTGTTATCGCTGCTGCTGGTCGAGGAACCAGATTCTTGCCTGTAGTTAAATCCTATCCCAAGGAATTAGTTCCTATTCTTTCTAAACCAAATATTCAATATTTAATTGAAGAAGCTATTGGAGCGGGCATTACCGAAATTGCTATTGTTCATCGTGTTGGGGAACATTCTATCGAAAAATACTTTACTCCCGATGCTGATTTAGAAAAATATTTAACTGAAAATAATAAACTTCAATATTTAGATAGTTTAAAAACTATTTGGTCTAAAGCTAAACTAACTTTCATTGAACAACCAAGTAATCTACCGTATGGCACTGGCTCCCCTCTTTTGACCGCCGAAACTTTTGTCGACAATCAACCCTTTATTTATATGTACGGTGACGACTTAACTGTTGAACCGGTTCCTGGCCAATTTTTAACTAAAATGATTCAAAAATTTGAACAATATCAAGCTGACGAAATTATTGCCGTCAAAGACGTTGGTCAAAAAGATATCGCCAAATATGGATCAGCTCAATATGTCGCCGATCCTAATTATCCCAATCGATTAGTTGCTATGCTCGAAAAATTACCCGCCGATCAGGCTCCCTCAACCTTTGCCCAAGGCGGCCGATTCCTGGTTACTTCCAAAGTTTTTTCTCTCCTCAAAACTCAAGGCCTTTCTCGCGACGGCGAACTTTGGTTTTCCGATGCCAGTAATACGTTAGCTAAACAAGGAATTGTTCTTACTCAAGCCTTCGAAGGTGAAGAAGATTGGATGACCACGGGCGATCCTCTTCGCTGGCTTATTGCCAATATCACTTTGGCTCTTCAAAACCCAGAATATAAAACTGAAACTTTAAGTTTTCTCAAAAACATCTCCAAAAAACTCTAAATCACATCTGTATCTATTACATACTTTTATCCTATAATCTTGACATTTTACCTCTTTTAAGGTACAATCCGGCCAGAATCACTATTTAGAAAATAATTGGCGTTTGCACCAAAAAATATTTCCTAAACCAAAGTGAAAATTGTTCGTTGTCCTTTAAAAATCTGTCAGGAATTATCACCTTTTTAGGTGTTTATATATCTCTTTGAACTAGTCCGACCGACATGAAGGAGGTAAGTTTATGGTCATCAAGCACCAGCACAACAAGAACCTCCTAGTGATGGTTCTTATTTACTTGATGGTCTGCACCATCCCTTATTTCAGCCTTATTCCTAAGATTAATTGGGGAATAAATGCTGAAACTCAGCAAGAGCCGCCAATCGCGGTTCCCTTGCTTCCACCTCAAACAGCGGAAGTTCGTCAACCGCCGACTCCTCACCCTGTCGCCACACCCATCCCCATTGAAACACCACTGTCTGAACCAGAATCACCTCGACCATTACCCGATTTTCGAAACACCTGACAGATCCCGACCGGTATGCTTGCAGATCAGTCTGCGTCAATCCAAAGCATACCGGTCCTTTTTTTAACAACCAAATTCGATTTATCCTCTAATTTTTGCTACAATCCACTCAAAATCCCCAAACTAAAAAATAAATACAAAACGTATTTTAAATTTTTAAAGTTTCTCGATTGTTCTTTAATGTGTTGGTTGTTTTCTCTTAGACAGACCGAAGGGAGGTATTTCAATGGAAAGAAAAACCAAATGGAGATTATTCTTCTCTCTCGTTTGTATTCTCGTCGCTCTTTTTCTAATCCTTTCACTCGCCAAGTCTCTTATTGACTCCCTTCCAACAATAATGTTTTAGCGAAAGGAGGTTTCTCAAGATGATTATTAAAATCATCAAGAACGGTTTAAACCGTTGGAATACACTCGCCGGAAAAATCATCCAAGGCGAACAAGAACCAGGAAAGCTACTTTTTCTAATCCTCTTCGCCATTACTATAGTCTTGCTTCCATCACTAATCACCGGCAAGTGGTAAAAGTTTCAAACAACCAACATACATGGGCACAGCCAATAAAATTTTTCGCCTCGCGCGAGAAAATAATAAAACCTGTGCCCGAGTATCCCAAATATTTTTCCTATCAATAGGTATTAATTTAATATATCTTCTTTAAATAAACATTTTTTGAACTTTATTTTTTGTTTTCAATTATTAATTCTTAATTAGTAATTATTAATTAATGTAATGTCCTATAATCTTGACAAAATAGCCTTTTCTTGATACAATTCCCCAGATACTTAAAAAGTATCTAAAAATTTAACAAAGTAGAACTAATTAAATCAAAACATTGCGTTTTGACCAAAAGTTTTACAGCACGTTAAAAATCCGTAGAAGTTAACTGATTTACCAAAAAGTAAGTCTGCTAATTGTAAATAAAAACTTAATTATTAATTAACTTTATTTCCAGCTACCAGACTTACCGTAAGGTAATGATCTGTTCATATAGTCACTCAGAACACCACGACATTGGTCGGGAAGCGCTAGACGCAGGCCCAATTTGGGAAACGCTAGACGCAGGCCCCATCAAGAAAGGATGGTAATCATCATGTCTAGAACTCTGTTTACCTGTCACGCCTGTGGGGAAAAGATTCAGAGGCAGAACGCCAAGTTCTGCCCTCAGTGTCAAGCACCGCTTGACCATGACCAGTACCTGGAGTGGCTCAATACCGGGAATAAACCCATGCTCAATGGCTGGGTGAAACCCGAAACTGTTCCGCCGACACCTGACCCCGACGACAGCACCACGCCGCCGCCGGATCCCGACGACAATGAAGGAGGGAAACCACCCATGAAAAACAACAATCTCTTTTGGCTGATCGCAGCCATCGTCGCTGTCATCCTTGCCGTCCTGGGATACGCCTATTTCGACGAGCAGAATGACCGTCTCGCTTCCCAAAGCGAAAAAATCGCTGCTCTCGAAGAGGCCCAAAAAGCCCAGGCCTCAGCACCGACCGAACAGACCGCCGTCTACAGTGCCAAAACCGTAAACACCGGTGACCATGATGGTTGGGAGAAAGAAGAAACAAAGTATCTCCAACCCGGCTGGGTCGCCTGCGGTGACGTCTATGTCGAAGGCATCCAATGCTACGATGAAGGCGGTGTCAATGAAGACACTGTCGTTATCAACAAGTCGGATGTCAACATCGAGGTGTACGCTCCGTACGCCGCCGGCGAGAAACAATTGGACAATCAATCCAGTCAAGATCTTGTCGCTTTCGAGCTTGACCATGGCGGAGACCCTGACGGACAAACCGTCCGAATTGTTGAAGTCATCAACACTAAGATCACCCAAAGGTGGTACAAACGTGTCGGTGGTTCCATCAAAGAATTCCGTGATCCTGTAATCACTTACCGTTAATTTCTACTGACCGACTTGGGCCGAGTATGTGCGCTTTTGCGTGTTTGAAATTGCGATTTATCGCAACAACAACACTCATCAGCATCACATACCCGGCCCTTTTCTTTTTTAAAAATTTTTCTTCATTAAATAAATTGTTTTACTATTTGGCAATTTATATTTTTTTAAAATCTCAAAATTATCTATATTATTCCAAACCCAATCTCTAGTTCCATTTAAAAACTTCAAATTAACAGCATAAAATGGTGATGCTTCATAATCTCTTTCAGGAATCAAAAAATAATCAGAATTATCAATTAACCCAAATAATTTATCTTCAGTCGTGTAACTGTCATTAAAATCAGTAGATGACAAAGGCAACTCTTTTCCAAAATTCATCACACTATACAAAGACAAATTATTATTATTAATTTCCTCAATATTAATTAACGACATCACTTTTCCATCCTTATTTTTTAGTTCACTATTTATATCAGATATAATATCTTCTATTAGCCAATTTCCACCTTTAAACTCTCTCACTGGATAATCATCAAAACCAATCCAATCAACATCTCCAAAAACCGGCACACTAGTCGCAATTACCACCGGTTTTTTAATCGGCCAATCAAAACCATTTTCGACAAAATTAAATCCCAACCAGCCAATCAATAAAACCAAAATACTCAAACCCCAAAATTTTACCTTTTTAAAAAACTCTACTCCACCCCAAGCCATCCATATTGACATCGGAACTAAAATCGGCAAAGTAAATCGAAAGTCTTTATTTTTTACTACTGTAAAAATTATATAAACCAATATAGTTGTTATTAACAGTAAAATATTTTTGTTATTTTTCTTTGGCACCCAAAAAACCAAAAACAATCCCATAAAAAATGTTACTGGTCCTATCTGATGCAACACCATTAATTTCAAATAGTGAGTCCATGTTTGCCACTCCATCAAATTCATCGGGTCGGTTAAACTTTCACCTTGACCTGCCAACCCAGTTAAATAACTATAAATTGATGTCCAATTCCCTATCCACCACCAACCCACCGTCATTATATAAACCAACCCTCCAACTACCAATTTCACTAAAATATCTATATTTTTAAAACTTTTAATTATCAAAACTATTAATACTGGCACAAAATATAAAAATCCATTTAATTTAGTTAAGCTGGCCAACACTAACATCAACAAAAGCAACCACGATTCTTTTGTTTTTTTTAAATCATCCGATTTTAACCAAAAATACCAACCCCACACTACCCAAACCAACAACGGCAAATCTAGTAACATATTTCTAGATATATCCCCTATTACCGGAAACAAAGAAAATATTATTGCCGCCAACAACGCCGCTAAATTATTTTTGCTTACCTCTTTTGCCAAACTGTAAACGCCATATATCCCCGCCACTAAAAAAAATGTATTTATAAAAGTTATTCTGGCTACTTCGACACCAAAAACTAAAGACCATAATCCTCCCAAAAAATAAATTAGTGGTGGATAACCCCAAAAAACTCTTAATAAGTCCCAAAAACTACCCCAAAATTTCCCTTGCAAAAAATAATTAAACCAAACAATCGACCGCAAATGAGCCGCCTGATCCCAAGCCGGTGGCATTTCATCCAAAGACAACCAAACCAAATTTACTATTACTAATAAAATTACCCACCCACCCAAAATTAATTTATATTTATTATTTTTCATTCAAAAATTCCTCATCTTAAACTAATTTAGTATAAACTATATATAGTGAAAAGAATCTCTCATCTACAATTTTTATTTCCATCAATACTAATTTTTATTACTCTATTTCTTTGTTTTCGCAACTATACCCCCAACACTTTTATTACCGGTTGGGACACTCTTCATCCGGAATTAAATTTTTCTCTCAATTTCAAAAGATTATTAACTTTTTGGCATAGCGAACAAGGCTTAGGTGCTATCCCCGCCCACGCTCAAATTTCTGACATTCCCCGGGTTTTTATTCTTTATCTTTTTCATTTTATTTTCCCTCTCAATTTTCTTCGTTACAGTTATATTTTTCTTTGTCTCATTTTGGGACCACTTGGTATTTATTTTTTAATCAAACATCTTTTTCATCAAAACCCTCACGCTTCACTCATTGCTTTTTTAACTTCACTTTTTTATCTTTTTAATCTTTCTACTGTTCAACAATTTTACGTTCCTTTTGAAATGTTCCCTACTCAATGGGCTTATTTACCTTGGATAATTTTATTTTCCCTAAAATACATTCAAAGCCACTCTCGAAAAAATTTAATTATTTTTTCTCTTTTAACTTTCTTTGCCGCTCCTCAAGCCTATGCTTCCCAACTTTGGTACGCCTTCTTTTTCATTTACACCGCTTTTCTACTACTCTACTCATTTTTCCATCGACCATCTTTCAAAAAATCCCTATCTCTCATTATTTTTACCTTACTCATCAACGCTTTTTGGCTAATCCCTAATATTTTTTATATTTTAAATTCTCGCTCAACTCCCACCGAAAATCGTGATAATCGTCTTTACTCTCAAGAATACCTTCTCCGCAATCGCCAAAACGGCACCATCACCGATGTCCCTCTTGTTAAAGGTTTTTATTTAAACTGGTCAGCTTTTAATCCTCAAACAAATTCGTTTACTGATCTTATGCCTCAATGGCAAGACCATTTTAAAAACCCATTAGTACTAACCACTGGATATTTTCTTTTTATTTTCAGCCTCTCTGGGCTAATTATTTGTTTTATTAAAAAAGATAAGAATTTTATTATCTTTTCACCTTTTTTTATTATTCCTTTTGTTCTCCTCGCCAATCAAATTTCATCATTTTCTTTTCTTTTTGATTTTCTAATCAAAAATTCTACTCTCAAAGAAGCTTTCCGTTTCATTTTTACCAAACTCTCTATTCTTCTCCTTTTTGGCTACACTATTTATTTTTCCTATTTCCTTTATTTTATTTTTAATTTAATTAATACAAAATCCAAAACAATCGTCTCAATAATAATTTCTCTCAATCTTTTCTTTTACTGTTTACCCATGTTTTCTGGTTATCTTATTTCTCCTATTGTTAGAGTTAATATCCCCAACGATTATTTTCAACTTTGGCAATTTATGTCCCAACAATCTGACGGTCGAGTTCTCAGTCTACCTTTAAACCAATCGTCTGGTTGGCAATATTATAATTGGGGTTATCAAGGCTCCGGTTTTCTTTGGTTCAATCTCAAGCAAAGTCTTCTTGATCGTGATTCTGATCGTTGGAGTATCCAAAATGAGCAATCATATAGAGAATTCTTTTACAGTCTTTACAGTCAAAACTTTAATCAATTTCATAAACTTCTTCAAAAATATCAAATCAAATATATTGTTTGGGACAAAAATATTGTCAGTTCTCTTGATCAAAACAACGATCAAGTTGTCTTCAAAAATGAAACCCAAAAACTCCTCAACCAACTCACTATTAACCAACAAGCCAACCCTATTAACCAAATCAACAATCTTCTGATTTACAAAGTAAATCTAGATTCTAGCTTTGATCAAATCCAACAAATCAATCAAAACGTATCACCAAAATATTCTCTTGGTTATTACGATTCTGCTACCCCAAACTATGTTTCTACGTCAACAACCAATCAGTTTTATCCATTCCGCCATGTCTTAAATACCAAACAACAACTAGATATTTCAAAAATTAAACTCGCCCAACTTACCAACAATCAATATCAAATTGATATTCCCACCAACAATTATTCTATCAAAACATCTTCCATTTATTCCCAAGAAAGTCTCATCCCGACATCTGTTTATTTAGAACCAACTATTGATAATAATTATCAAATTATTTTTGACCTACCTTTCCCCAAAGAAATTACTACTAAATTAAATACTCAATACCAAATTAAAAACAATCTTTCCAGTATTTCTATCAACAACAAAACCTTTTCTCTCCCCTCGTCTACTAACCAAAAGTTTTATCTCGGTCAGGTCAATATTTTTGTCAAAACACCTAATTATATTAATAATCAAATTTTCGATTTTAATTTTAATCAAAAAAATACCATTTATCTTTCAAGGATTAGTTTTACTTCTACTGGTCAAAATTTTTCTGTCAAAAAAGAATTTAATAATTTAAATAACACCGATAGTTATTCGCTTAATCTTGATTATTTACCTCAATCTTTTGGTTATATTGTCGGTATTCAAAGTCAATTCTTTTCTGGTCTTCCTCTTCGACTTTGCCTTAAAAATACTTACTCACTCGTCTGTTCCTTAGAAGATCAAGTTGGTCAAAATAAAAATCTTGATTGGAATTATTTTCTAATTCCCTCGACCAGTAACAACAACGACCAAGGTTACAATTTAACTCTTAGTTCAATTTCTTACAATACCCCCTCAAAATCACTTTTAAACCAAATAGTAATTTTACCTATTCCTTTTAATCTACTCAACAACTCCTTTGCCACCACCGCCAATCAATCAACCTCTTCAAATTTCTACATCCTTAATCAATCTTTTAATAAAAATTGGTCTGCCTTTTATTTTAAATTTGGCGTTCCGGTCTTCCTCAAAAATCATGTTCTCGCTAATAACTGGGCCAACGCTTGGGAATTACCCACCAATCTAGAGGACCAAAGCACCAGCGCACCAAAAATCCACGTCTTCTTTTGGCCTCAAATTTTTGAATATCTCGGCCTAATCATCACTACCATCACTCTGATTCTAGTTTTCAAAAAACCCAGAAAATAAATTCAAATTTTGAAATTATAATTTTGGAACGTGTTTGAACGTGGGTGACCACATTCATTTTCCAGTGGAAAAATTGATAATGAAAAATTTAAATAAAATTTCAATCAATCCAAATAGATATACACCGTCAGCCCGCCCTGGGCGGGATAAAAGATAAAATGCTCCCATTTTTCAAGGGAAGCTATCGAAACGAAGTGAAACTGAGGGGTTTTAACCAAATAGAGACGCACCATGGTGCGTCTCTACAATCTGACAGGCTGAAAAACTGACAGTCTGACTAACTTTGTACTATCTTAGCAATTCTCTCCCCCAATTCCTCAAATTCTTTTTCTGTCCAACCTTTAGTTGTCATTGCTGGAGTTCCAATCCGAATTCCTGACGGCTTTAGTGGGCTACCTTGCTCATGTGGAATTGTATTAGCATTACACACAATCCCATTCTCTTCTAGCTTTACAGCCATTTCTTTACCCTTTTCTTTACCCACGTCCACCACCATCAAATGATTTTCAGTTCCAAACACTCTCAAACCATTTTTCTTTAAAGTTTCTGCTAATACTTGAGCATTTTTTAGTACTTGTTTTGAATAATCTCTAAATTCTTGAGTATCTGCCTCAGCAAAAGTCACTGCCAACGCCGCAATATTATTTTCATGAGGTCCACCCTGCATTCCCGGAAAAACTGCTTTATCAATTCTTTCTGCCAATTTAGCATCTTTTTCTAAGCCTTTTTTGGTTACTCCAATAAACGCTCCTCGTGGCCCTCGCAAGCTTTTATGAGTTGTACTCATAATTAAATGTACGTGTTCTACTGGGCTTGGATGCACCCCACCCACAATCAATCCAATAATATGTGACACATCAGCCACCAACCACGCTCCAACTTTGTCTGCAATTTCTCCAAATCTCTTAAAATCCAAAATATAAGGGTAAGCTGTTGTTCCTGCCATAATCATTTTTGGTTTTTCCTGCATTACCAATTCTTCCAATTTGTCATAATCAATTCGCCCATCTTCTTCTACATTGTATTGGACACTTTCAAAAAATTTCCCCGAAAAAGTAATTTTTGGATGGCCATGAGTCAAATGTCCTCCAGCTGATAATTTAAGTCCACAAATTTTATCGCCTCTTTCAAGAAGCGCCATTTGAATCGCACTATTAGCCGGACTCCCAGAATATGGTTGCACATTCAAATGTTCCACTCCCAAAACTTTTTTACCCCTATCAATGGCCAAGTTCTCAATCTCATCAATAAATTTATTCCCTTGATAATAACGTCTCCCAGGATATCCCTCAGCATACTTATTAGTCAAGCAACTTCCCAAAGCCATTTTTACTTCATCACTGGCAAAATTTTCTGATGGAATC
Organism: uncultured Gammaproteobacteria bacterium; assembly: GCA_964558195.1. Lineage (GTDB taxonomy): Bacteria > Patescibacteriota > Microgenomatia > UBA12405 > UBA12405 > WARW01. The sequence continues at coordinate 11,344 of CAZLCB010000013.1, read as the reverse complement.
AAAGACACTACTGAATCTTGTCTTTCTTGTTCTTTTTGAATTAAATCTCTAACTTGTTTATCGATCATAAAACTCCTTTTTTAAAAAACTAACTCAAAACCGGCAGGAAAAACTTTCTATATCATAGAATCCATTTTACAATATTTTTCTTTGATCTTCCCATTTAAAAAGTTCTCCCAATGACCTTTCGGTATGAATTCGCCGAATAATTTTAGCCATCAATGGCGCCAATGACACTATTCTCATTCGGGAAAATCGTTTTTCTTTAGGAATTGGTACCGTATCCAAAAATATTATCTCATCAACTGAACTCTCTTTTAATCTTTTTACCGCCTCACCGTTCAAAAATGCATGAGTTGCCCCAGCAATAATCTTTTTTGCCCCAAATTCTTTAACTGCCTCAATCGCTCCACAGATCGATCCACCACCATCAACCATATCATCAATCAAAATTGCCGTTTTATCTTTAACATCCCCCACCACATGTGACACCTCACAAGTTCCATGACCGGTTCTAACCTTATCGACAATGGCAATTGGTACCCCAAACAAATCTGCCATTTTATGAGTTCTTTTGGCTGCCCCAATATCCGGTGCCACTATTACCAAATCTTTGTATTTCTTTCTTTGAATATACTTAGCGATCAATGGATATCCCATCAAATGGTCCACTGGAATATCATAAAACCCTTGAATTTGCGACGCATGCAAATCGACCGTAATCAATCTATCAGCCCCGGCTTTTGTAATCAAATTAGCCACCAATTTGGCTGAAATCGCTTCATGTGATTGAGCTTTTCTATCTTGTCTGGAATAGCACAAATTCGGACACAAAACATTAATTCTCCCTGCCGATGATCGCCTTAATGCATCCATTATTACCAAAAGTTCCATCAAACTATCATTTACATTGTCTCCAAAAGTTTGGATTACAAAAATATCTTCTCCCCTAACCTTCTCTCCAATTCTAACGTATATTTCCCCGTTTAAAAATTTTTTTATTACCATCGGGGTTAGTGGTAAATTTAATTTCTTCGCAATCTTTGCTGCCAATTCCGGATGCGAAGTTCCCGCAATTAACTTAATTCCTTTCATGGAATTATATTCCTCCTTTTTAATTCATCTATAACTTTTATGAAAACTTCTTCTCTTGTACCAGTCCCATCAATAAAAACACACTTATCTCGAGAATTTTTGGAATACCAAATATATCCTTGTCTATTTCGTTCCATTATTTCCAATTTATCAAAAATATCCGCCTCCCCTCTTTTCGCCATTCTCTCAAGCGCCACTTCTGCTGGTACATCAATCACTATTACCAAATCAGGTTTACCAACTACCATCTGATTTATTTTTAAAAATTTATTCCGCCATTCTTTAGTTGAAAAAGCCACATTTACCGGATAGTACCTATTACTCACCACCAATTTCCCCTCTTCCAATGCTGGTTCAATTACTTTCTTAAAATGATTTCTTCTGTCGCTAATAAACAATAATTGTAATGCCTCTGGATCAATTTGATCTTCTTCTTTTTTTATAATTTTCTCAATCAAAATTCCAGTTGGTGTATCACGAGTATGTTCTCTGGTTACCAAAAAATCCACATTACATTCATTTAAGTATTTCTCTAAAAATTCCACCTGCGTATCTTTACCACAAGCTCCAATTCCATCAATTACTATAAATTTTCCTTTAGTTTTCATCTTTCAATTTTGCCCCCTTAATATTTTTCCAAATCCCACAAGACATTTTTCCTTGATCACAAATTTTCTCCGACACACATGGTGGCCCCGCATTTTCAAAAATAATTGGTGCTACCCCTTTTACTAAATCCAACATTTGTTTTGCCACTTCTCGTATTTCCCATTGGGCTCTGGTGCACGATCTGACACTGAAAAAATGCAACAATTCTCGAGCATTCATCGTCATTACAATTTTTACTTGCACTGATTGTGGCTGACAAAATCTGGCATCTTCGGCCGGAATTCCGGCATCAATCAATTCATTGTAAAGTTCTTGAGAATTCTCTAAATGTTTTAAATATTTTTCCAACAGTTTTTTGTCTTCCAAGTTTCTAATTTTAGGTGGCACTCTGTAAGCCGCATCACCTCGTTTTACATATCTTCCCGATTGAATCGAAAACGAAGCAATCCTGTGACGAATCAAATGAATCTCTGTTACCCGACTCACTCCATCAATAGCAAAAGTAAAACTGGCATGTTCCAATGTCGAAGTATGTCCAGAATTAATTACCTGTTTTATTAATCTTCGTTTAACTTCATCTGTTGTTTTTTCTTTCAATTCCTTCGCTCCCACTGAGGCGTAACACTGTCTAATTGCCGCCACTACATTTTGCTCTGGGTCCGAAGTGTATCCCAACAATTCAACTTTAAGTTTATCTTCCTTTATCATTTATCAAAAAACCACTAATTTTTAACTCTGAACAAATTTAATCTAAGGCAGGAATTTAATCAATTCACTAAAACTATCTCAAATTTACTCTAGTTCAAAAACTACAGTCAAATTTTGACTTACTGTCCCCGAACCAACCTCCACCGGCGCACCACCGCCACCACCTAGACCATCAGCCATCTTAGTATTATAAATTGAAAAACTACTACCGGACCCCTCGGTGATACTTACAACTTTGCCTAACTTTCTTCCACTAACCCCAGCCAAAATACCTGCTTTATCTTTGGCATCATCCATAGCCTTACTATACAAATCTTTTTCTACTCCACTTACATCATCAAAAGAAAAATTCGGACCATAGATATTTGTTGCTCCTGTAGAAGTTAACAACGTTGCCAATTCAGAGGCCTTGTTGACATCCCTTAAAACAATTTCTACCGAATTACTCACTCGCCATTGACCTTTTCTGCTCCTCTGAACTCCATCTTCATTATAAAATTCCTCTTGTTGATAAACACTCATGTTTTGGGTTTTAATATCAGCTTCAGCTATTCCAAAATCTTTAACTGCCTTTATTAAAGCTGTTACTTTTGTATTAACCTCAACCACTGCTTTATCTTTGTCTGACAAAACTGAATCAACACCCGCTACATAACTGGCGATCTGATTTTTTTGCACCGACTTTGCTTCACCCACCACAGTCACTGTTTCCTGATTTTTCCATTGTAATTTTCCCCAATCAATCTTTTTTAATGGTAAAAAAAACAAGGCCAAAAACAACAACACCAAAAATACAATTGCTTTACTATCTTGAATTTTCATTAATTAATTCTAATCAAAAATTAAATTAAGTCCAATAAATCAAACAATATCAATATCTATATCAAAAAAAATCACTAACAAAAAGGACACTTTTCCCCGTTATACCAACAACCACACTTTTTACATTCTTTATAACCTTCAGGAATTTCTCCATATTTCACCTGACCATTAACAATATAATACCCAATTTTATCTCCAAACTCTCCTACCATCGTTGTCGCTGTACAACCAAAACTCTCTTCTTGAGTTACTCTCTGCATTTCCCCATACATATATCTTCTTAAATCTCGACGACTCAAAATTTCCCCACCTTCACTCACATACCCCTTAGATATTGCTCTATAACAAGCAGAATATAGTCTATAAATCAAATCGGAATCTTTCGTTAATTTGTGTCCAAAATTATCTTCAAATTCATCTGTATAATTTTTAACTACCCTTTCAATTAATTCTAAACTACAAGAATTCTTGGTATTACTTAATCTAAACAAATTAAATAATTCGGTTAGTTTTAATCCTGATGTTTTAATTGGTGATGCTAAAATTTCAGATTCACTTTTTAATCTTTCTTCACCCGACAAAAAAGACCTAATTTGATTCATATCTTCAAAGCCCTCTTTGACTACCATCCTACTCCAAACTACCCGACCCTCATCTGTCACCCGCCAAAAATCAACACAATTACTCGGATAGTTATATTTTTCATTTTTTGGACTAAATCCAATCCAAGTCGAATCAGGATTTTCTCTCAAACCTTCTTCAATTTTTTTTATTGATTCTGTTTCCTCATCTCTTCCACCTCTAGCTGTCAACTCTACTGTTCTCTGTCCCGATTTAGGATCATACAAATTCCCCTCATTGTCGAAGCGATACTCCAAAATAAATTCCACTATCCCAAAATCTTCTTCCAATTGAGTTTTTAATTCTTGAACTAAATTCTCCCGCCTTCCCGATTCGTCCAGTCTTTTTAAAAACTCTTTTTCTTTTTCGGATGAAAATCCGACTAGTTCTTTTGTCATATTTTTACTTTCCAAATTGTTTACAACTTGGTCCCGATTCTTCGGAATGCTCGAAAGTTTTAAGGCTCGGACTATAACCGTTGCGGCACAGTTTAGGAATTACACCTAATTCTCTTTTATTTAATTATTCTTTAAAGCTTTTATAAACAAATAATCAGACAATCTATTGAAATAAATTAATATTTCATTTCTTATTTTCCTCTCTTTTTTTAGACTTATCAGTCTTCTTTCTACCCTCCTACAAACCGTCCTCGCCCAATTTAATTCTTTAGCCTTTTGAGTTTTAAAATTCAAAAATTTTTCCAAATTTATATTCTCTTTTTTTATTTCCATTTCTAAAATTTTTATTCTATCTTTAATCTGACATCTATCATCTAAAATCTGAGATCCCAACTCTCCCATTATTCCTCTCAAATCAGTTAATATTTTTTCATCAATATTAACCAATTCTAAAACCGACTCCAATTCGTCCATTTCTCCAACTGTCTCTACCAATATATCGTCTTTATCGACTCTTTGGTTTCCACAAGTTGTTTTTCCTTGGTCGCCGGTTTTAGTTGTTATCATTTTTTATTTTATGAACATTTAGAATATCCACAAAAGACGTTAGTACATTTAAAACACCCTTCTTCTGCTCGAAGTGGTGATCCACAATCAGGACAAGCCCCAAATTTGCTTTCTGCCTGAGTTAGTTCTTCACTGGTTTTAACCACATCTACACGACTTACCTCATCATGATCACCAAAAATACTTAATTGTTCACCTCGGGAAATTTCTAATACTGATTTTCCCACAGCATCAAACATACTCAAAACTGCATTACTTCCCATACCCACTTTTTGACCGCACGAAATTCCAATTAATTCACCTGAAATCTCATCCAAAGTTGCCCCATATTTTAATGCCAATGAAGCCAATCTTCCAGTTACTTCAGCAGCTGCTGCCAAATAACCACCCGATTTACCTAAGTTCACAAACACTTCCACTGGACCATCACCTTCTTCATAAAAAATTGAAGTATAAACACTCCCCACATCACATTTTTTCTTGATTCTTGTCCCATCAGCAATAATTGGAGTTGGTTTCTTTTTTGGTGGCATTATTACCATTTTCCCTTCGCCCGCCATAGCTTCAGCAGCGGCGGGTTTAACCTTTTGTAAAGGCTCAAAAGATCTTGACCCGGTTCTGTAAATAGTAATTCCTTTAGTTCCCAAAGAATAACTCAGTTCATAAGCTTTTCTGACATCATCTACAGTTGCCGTTTCTGGTAAATTAATAGTTTTTGATACCGCATTGTCAGTATATTCTTGAAAAGCTGCCTGAATTCTAATATGCCACACCGGATCAATTTCCAGTGCTGTAATAAATACGTTCTTTAAATCTTCAGGAATTCCTTCAACTTCTTTTAAAACTCCTCCATTCTTCACAATTTTTTCTATTAATTCTTCAGAATAAATTCCTCTCTTTTTTAATTCATTCACCAACACTTGATTGACATTATAAAGAGTTTTTCCTTCCACTGTATTTTTTTGATAGCCCAAAGAAAACACAGGTTCGATTCCTGAACTGGCATCTGCCAAAATACTGATTGTTCCAGTTGGTGCAATTGTCGTTAACGCCATATTTCGTGGTTTGTAATCAGTGTTAGCAAACACACTCACATTCCACAAAGGAAAAGTTCCTCGCACTTTAGCCAATTCGACTGTTGCCTCTCGAGCTGTTTCGGTCACAAATTTCATCATTTTCTTTGCCCAAGCAATTCCCTCTTCCGAATCATATTTCACTCCCAATTTAAACAAAGCATCCGCAAAACCCATTATCCCTAAACCAATCCTTCTGGTATTACTTACCATTTCTCGAATTTTTTGCACCGGGAATTCATTTACTTCCACCACATTATCCAAAAAATGTACTCCGGTAAAAATTATTCTTTTTAACTCTTCCCAATTTAAATCTTTCTTTTCTTCATCCACTAATTTTGCCAAATTAATTGATCCCAAATTACAAGCATCATAAGGTAATAACGGTTGTTCACCACAAGGATTAGTTGCTTCAATTCGCCCCACCGACGGAATTGGATTAGAACTGGGAGCATTCATTCTGTCAATAAACACCAAACCTGGATCACCATATTGCCAAGCCAATCTCGTCACTAAATTAAATACTTTAGCCGCATTTAATTTCATCGTCACTTGATTAGTTCTCGGATTAATTAATTCATAACCCTCACCTTCATTAGTTGCTTTAGCCCATTCATAAAGTTTTTTAATTCCTGCCTCAATTTGTCTCAGTCTGGCATCTACATCTCTATTCGCCTCAGCGGTTTTTATTTCATCAACAATATCTTCTGGAATTGATTGGTCAGCCAAAAATTTTCTATCATTTTCCAATTTGGCCATAAAAGCATCGGTCACTGCCAAAGAAATATTGAAATTAGTCAAGCTCCACTCATCTAGCTTTACTACCGCAAAACGCAACACATCCGGATGATCAATCGAGAGCATTCCCATATTAGCTCCCCGTCGCACTCCGCCCTGTTTTATTTGAGCCGTCACATCGTTATAAGCCTGCATAAAACTCACCGGACCCACTGTTGTTCCACCACTAGTTTTAATATAGTCTCCACTTGGTCTCAATCTTGAAAAAGAAAAACCGGTTCCGCCACCACTCTTGTGAATCATGGCCATATTCGACATAGTTTCCAAAATCGACTCCATTGAATCATCAATTGGCAATACAAAACAAGCCGACAATTGCTGATGAGGTTTCCCTGCATTAATCAAACACGGTGTATTTGGTAAAAATTTCTGTTCTGCCATCACGTTATAAAACTCTTTAGCCACACTCTCCACTTCCAATTCAGTTTTTCCAAAAACCAAGTCTCCTTTAGCCACATTACTCGATACTCTCCAAAAAATATCTTTCACTTTTTCATAAGCTTTTCCTTCTTCGGTTTTTCTTGAATATCTTGTCTCAGCAATATATTTAGCATTTTCCGACAATTGTGGTTCCATTAATTCCTGGTTATTAATATTTTGACGAATATCTGTGTCTGTCATTTTTCCTTAAAGTCAACTAATAATTTTTTAAATTCCTCAATAGAATTTAGATCCAAATAAACCGAAGCAAATCGGATGTAGGCCATTGGGTCAATTCCTTTTAATTTTTCCATCAACATTTTGCCAATTTCTCGTGATGGAATTTCAATATCCTTCCAATTCAACAGTTTCATTTCAATTTCATCAATTATTTTTTCCCTTTCTTCTTCTGTCATCCGCCAACAAGCTTTTTCCAGACATCTTTCTAGTTTATTTCTCGAATAATCTTCTACTTTCCCCGATTTTTTAATTACCTTTAAACTGATATTTTCCGCTCTTTCATAAGTCGTAAACCGTTTTTTACATTTGACACATTCCCGTCGTCGTCGAGTCGCTTTTCCGTCTTCTGCCTCACGACTTTCCAACACATTACTTTCATCAAAACCACAATAAGGACAAATCATATATTTTCCTCTAAGTTTTCAGCTTATTTTAAATTTTTAATAAACCACTATCACTAGTGTGTACGCAAGATAATACACGCTACCCTTAGACACCAACAATACCACAAACCATATCAATTTTTTTCTTTGCGCCAATTCCGCGGTGAATAAAATTTTTTAGTTCCCCAGTAATTTCCACACCGCATAGCCAAAACAACCACAAGCAAATACAAACTCCAATACCTCAATTGTTATTTTAATTTTTTTCTCCATATCCCTACCTGTCTTTGTATATACATCAAAGAAACCAATAACAATAATACATAAATTAATTTCTCCTTTTTAACCACACAAGTTCCATTATTAACCGGTCCCTCATAAACAGTATCATTTTCCGTTCCCAACACTTGTCCTCTTTCCAACACTATTTTTCTTTTTACCCAAAAATTAGTCTCAGCTACATTTGAACTAACCTCTTTATTATTTTCATCCAACCCCACAATCCAAGTTCTGGTTGTATATTTTCCCCCAGCTTCACTCATTACCAAACCAAAAGCCATTTTCCCTACTTTATTAATATCGATATCTCCCAAATAAAGGCTATTTCCTGACCACAAAAATCCTTGTCCATCAAAAACCTGGTGGAACAAAATCGCCTCTTTCATTTTCCCTTCTCCCACATTTTTTACTTCAATCAAAAAGGTCACCGTATCATCTGGTAATACATAATCATTAACATTATTTTTTGCTTCCACTACTATTTTTGTTTCTCGATCAGAAGCATTGTTTTTATTCTCTTGATTCTGAGAATTATTTTCCCTCACCGAATGCCAAACAATTGTTAACCAAACACTCTGGTTATTATTCAAATCCGACTCCACCAAATTCGTCGCTATCACTGCCACTGTTTGTAGTTGAACATCCCTATCATCGTTCAAATTATTTATTTTTACTTTTAAATTAAACCCACCGCCACTCTTAGCCGCTACATTATTTAATTTCCATTTCAATTTATTTCCTTCTTGAGTTAACAACCACCCACTATCATCACTAACATAATTCAAACCCACTGGTAAATTAATTTTCAACTCCGCCTCATCAACTTTTTCATATCCCAAATTACTATAATTTATTCGATAAACTATTTCTTCACCACTTCGACTCTCATTTTTATTAGCCGTTAAGTTTACTGCCAAATCTGGATAAGCAAAAATAACATCGCCACCCCAATTCCCCAAAATATTTATTATTCCCCAAAACCAATCACTTCCATAAATATTTACATTTAATAAATTAGTTAAATTAGCTATTGCCGTTGCCGACCCACTTTCAATTACTCCATCACTAGCTCCCAGTATTTGATTTCCTCCCGAATCTGCTGTCACCAAAACCGAATTAGTCACCTCAGCCAAATTATTATTTATTAATAAATCATTTCCACCCTGACAATTCAAACAACCATTCTCATTCAACACAAACAGAAGTTGACCATTATTAATTTCCTCTACCGATCCCGGATAACTCCAATTATAAATTTTGCCACTAGTTTCTCCCAACACATTTAACTGCAGCCACATTTGATTATTCAATTCTGCATTCAAATTGACCACCGATAAATCACTACTATAAGTAGTTGTTTCTCTAGTCCCTATTTCTGATTGATTTACATTTACTGTTGTATTATTTCCACTATTTGACTCTGCCACCACTGTATTATCCAAAACCGCCTGATTATTATTAATCACCACACTTCCATCATTACTAACACTCTCATTATTTTGAAAATTATTCGGATTAGGCAAAACAACATTCCCTAAATTTTCACCCAAGACATTTACTACTCCAATAAAAAACTGGCCTCCAACCAAATTAGTATTTACCAAATTAATCACATTCGCCACCGCTACCGCTTCTCCTGTTAATATCAAGACTTCGTTTCCACCAGTAACTATATTTCCCCCGGTCACCGCCGACACTGTCACTACATTATTTAGTTTTGCCAAATTCTTATTACTAATAATCACCATTTTTTTATTACTCGTTCCTGACTCAATTATCGTCACTCCATTTCCATTAATTAATTTCAACCACATCTGATTCAAATCCAAATCCACCCATTCTTGATCAAAATTATTTACCACATAAATCCCCAAATTTGTCCCTACTACATTCGTATTTATTAAATTAATTACATTGGCATAAGCTATCGCATTACCAGTATTTACCAGCACATCGCCATTATTAGTTTCTACATTATTTTCTCCTGTTGCTGCTACTGAATTATTTTCTATTGTTACCTCGGCTTGATTATTATTTTCAACAAGCTCCATTTCTGTTTCTCCTACATCCACCATTGTTGTTGCCACTTCCAAAGTATTTGTGTTTACCTGATTCTGATTAGTTATTGCCGCTGTTGCCTCACCAGTATTCACCTTAATTTCGGTGTTATCACTGTTAGTGCTTTGATTTTCCCCGGTTGTGGCTGCCACACTATTCCCTATCTCTAAATTAGCACTATTATTATTTTGATTGCTACAATTTATTTCCAATTGACAACCATTAACCGATCCCTCCGTCACTGCCAAATTATTATTAACCTCGTTATTTGACTCCACCTTCGCCACTGCCTCACCGGTGATAATTGACTGCTCTGTTATGGCCGTTTCTGGAGCAACTTCTGGTATTGTTTCCAAAACCTCCTCTGCCAAAATCGGCAAGCACAACCACCCCCATAGCAGAAAAGTCACACCCAAAACCCAAAATATTTTCCTCAAAATAATTTAATTCAAAATTTTATTTTCTCTCCTCCACCGGAAGTTTCCTCCCGGTGGATTTAAGAATTAAACATTTGGTCAATCTTTACCAACTAATTGGTTTTATATTTACCAAAGTTCGACTAGACACATCTGATCCAGCATTTCCGGTCACAATCGTACTTCCTCCAATCAAATTCAAAGCTCCAGCAGCCACACCAACAGATTTTGTTACTGTAGTTACATTAGCTTGTTGATTAGTTCCAGAATCTGCATCTGCTCCGGTTATGCCCTTAACCTCAACTGTATTAATTTTGGTTGGAGTTTTCATACAACCATAACAATAAGTTGTCTCACAACCACAAGCATCAGCATTAGCTATGGTCAACGAAGTAGCATTTGCATGAGCATTACCAGTCACAATAGTTTGACGATTCAAACCACTAGCCGACAAAGCCAATACTTCTGCTGATTTCGTTACTTCCGTCTGATTCGCTTGTACGTTACCACCTGTATTTGCTGTTGCCACCGTTTGTAAATCAATCTTTACTGTGTTTACTTTAGGCATCTGGAAACCAGGTATTTGTGCCATGGCTGGAACAGCAAAAACTAGCAAAGCTAACGTCGTTCCACCCAAAACAATAATCTTTTTTAACATTTTTCCTCACCTCCTCAAACTAAATTAATAATTTTAGGACGCCAAAAAATCTTCCAACAAAAACAACTGTAAAAAAAGAGAACTCAACCCCCTGGAAATTAATGCCATTTTTTCCTTAAGCAACTTACACATCAAAAACCTCGAGTAAATACACACAACACCTATGTATTAACACTATCAAAAAAAATTGTCAATTTTT
>CAZLCB010000012.1:17990-23622 GCA_964558195.1 uncultured Gammaproteobacteria bacterium | reverse complement strand
TAGTGTTGGAATGCACGGGTGCTTTTACGGATAATAAAGCTTTGGCTCATATTAAGGGTGGGGCGAAAAAAGTAGTGATTTCGGCACCGGCGAAAGATTCGAAGATTCCGGTTTATATTTTGGGGGTGAATGCAGATAAATACAAAGGTGAGACATTAATTTCTAACGGATCTTGTACAACAAATTGTGTAGCACCAATTGTGAAAATTATTGATGAAAAAATTGGTTTTCAAGAAGGGACATTAACAACGATTCATGCTTATACAACTAATCAAAATATTGTTGATGGTAACGGAAAAGATCCGCGACGAGCCAGAGCAGCAGCCATTAATATCGTACCAACATCGACCGGAGCAGCTGAAGCAGTGATTGCGGCTTATCCTGAAGCAAAAGGTAGGTTTGGAGGAACAGCAATTAGGGTACCAGTAGTTTGCGGAAGTTATTCTGATTTAACCTTTAAATTAGTTAGGAAAACGACTGTGGAGGAAATTAATTCCATTTTAACTGAGGCTAGTATGGAACCAGAACTGGTTAGTAGATTAAAAATTTCTTATGAGCCATTAGTTTCTTCAGATATTCTAGGAAATAGTGCTTCATGTGTAATTGACACAATGATGACTAAAGTCATTTCGGATGATATGGTGAGTATTGGGGCGTGGTACGATAATGAATACGGCTATAGTTGCCGATTGATAGAAAATGCAATTGCAATATGCAAGTAATCCCAACCATTTTAGAAAAAAATTTTACTGAGGCTGAGCTAAAAGTTTTGGCGGTAAAAAACTTGGTCAAAAGAATACAAATAGATGTAATCGACGGGACATTTAGTTTTGGAAAAACTTTTGAATTGGAGTTGATTAATAAAATTGAAGGGACGGACAATGTTTTGTGGGAAACACATTTAATGGTCAAGGAACCAATTAATTGGATTGAAAAGTCGATTCATATAAACGCGACTCGAATTGTGGGGCAGGTAGAAATGATGAGTGATCGAGAAAAATTTATTAATAAAGTAAAAGATGCAGGATTGGAAGCAGGTTTGGCTTTTGATATAGAAACAAAAATTGAAGAAATTCCAGAAGAAACGGATGTGGTTTTACTACTCGGCCGAAAGTCCGGGTTCGGAAGTTATCCAATAGACAATAAGGTGTATAAAAAAATTGAAGAGTTGGTTAGTTTGAAAAAAGAGAGAGATTTGGATTTTTTAATAGGAGTTGATGGTGGAATAAATGAAGATAATATTAAAAAATTAGGAGATATAGGAGTAGATATTGCATATTGCGGTGGAGCTGTCTTTAATGGTAAGGTAGAAGATAACTTAAAAAGATTAAATTATGTTAGCTAAAACAAACAAAATTATAAAACGAGTAGCCATATTTGGGGATGCTGATGCTAAAAAGACGGATCAGCATTTTATTGATGCATTTAATACGGCAAAATTGTTGGCAGAAAATGGTTATATTGTAGTTAATGGTGGTGGTGATGGAGTAATGCTGGCGGCGACTTTGGGAGCTAAAGCCGGTGGTGGTCGAGTGGAGACAGTAATAATTGATCCAAAAAGAAAAATGAAAAACTTTGAAGGTTTTAATAAGGAAAATCATGAATTAGCTGATAAGGAATATAAAACCAAAAATTATCCTGACAGATTAAATAAGTTGGTTGAAGTGGGTGATGCATTTGTAATTTTTAATGGAGGAGTAGGAACCCTATCTGAAGTTGGTCTAACTTGGCAAATGGCTAAGTTTGAATATGGTAAACACGAACCATTAATATTTTTTGGCAATCAAATCAGTGAATTAGTAGAAACTTTAATTGAAAAGTTAAATTACGATCCGTTAGAAAAAAAACTTTATCAAATTGTTAACAGTCCAGGGGAAGTTTTAGAAACGATTAAAAATCGTAAGGGTAAACTTGAATCAGAAAATACAGGATTTGTGGGTAAATTAATGAAGTGGTTTAATTAGTAACCTCGGGTCGTGAATTGGATTTTATTTTCAGAGGAATAGTTTGTTGATTAATAATTTCGTTTTTGGTTAATTTAAGATTAACTATTTGAGAAGTAGAAGTTTCGACAGACCAATTTTGGTCAAAAATAAAATTTCCTAAAGAGTAAAGGATTAATTTACTTTGATAAGTTTCCGAGGGCTGCAAGACATGAGGATGGTGGCCATGAATAATATCAGCACCGCTATCAATCATTTGATGAGCTAATTTAACCCGCCAATTTTCAGCTGCAGGAAGATATTCATTTCCCCAATGAATAGAGACAATTAGCCAGTCAACCTGGGAATTATATTTTGAGATAAGATTAAGTATTTTTTGGTGATCGTAATTTGGATTAGAAACTAAATCAAAACCTAAAATGCCAAATTTAATGGTATTAATTTCTGTTTGATAAAATTCAGAATCGGAATTGTGGGAATAAATATAACCGGTGTTTTGATCAGAAAGAAATTTTTTGGTCTGGTTAAAACCATTTTGACCATAGTTAAACATATGATTGTTGGCTAAGTTTAGAATAAATTTATTTTGTTTTAGTTGGGGGAGAAATCTTGGGTCACCACAAAAAGTAAAAGTACCAGTTTTACCTTCAGGACAATCATTAATGATGGGGCTTTCTAAGTTGGCCAAGTTAAAGTCGTTCTGCTGAAGAATTGATGAAACACCGGAAAAACTCCAAGAAAAATCATTTTTTTGTCTGGCAGTAGCAGTAATAAAACGACCTAGACCTAAATCACCGACCAATCCAATAGAAACACTGGGGATGGGAGTTGGGGTTTTAGTGGGAATGATCCGAGAGATTATTTTCGGTAAAGAAGTTGGGGAAGCAGGAGACAAAATTGGTGACGATTTTGTCGTTTTGGAATAGAAAAAGATAACCAACGAAATGATTATGATAAAAATTAATATTTTTTTCATGAAAGTTAATTAATTATAGACCGATAAGTTTTTGGTAAACTAGAGACACATGCGAAAGTGGGGTTTATTTTTAATAATTTTAATTTCTGGCCTGTTTTTGGGCGGGTGTTCCCTATCGAATAAAAAATCGGCAATTGAAATTAACAGCTATCCGGTGGCTAAGGTATTTATCGATGGTAAAGAAATGGGATTGACGCCTTATAGAAACAGATCGTTAAGTCCGGGGGAAATTGAAGTGAAATTGGAAGCTAACGGAAAAAGTTGGACAAAAAAAATTAAATTACAAAATAATATCAGCACGGTAGTCGATTGGGAATTTGGAGATAAAGAAGAGACTTCGGGGGGATATGTTCTTTATTTGGAAAAAACCGGTGATAAAAAGAATGCTGGTTTAATGGTAAATACTAACCCTAATAAATCGACCGTGACAGTAGACAATGAAGTTAAAGGATTGTCACCAATAAGGGTGGCTAATATTGGTGAAGGTGATAAGCATTTGGCTTTAAGCTTCCCGGGACATAAAACCTTGGATGTGTTTATGAAATCGTTAAAGGAATATCAGTTGGTAGTGGATGCGGTTTTGATTGAAGATAAAGTAGAGGTAACTCAGGAAGAAATAAAACAAGAAAATCCAGATTTGGTATCAAACCCAGCGACAGTAAAAATTAAAATTAAAGAAACCGAAACTGGCTGGTTAAGAGTCAGAGAATCGAGTTCTTCGGCGGCAAGAGAAATTGCTAAAGTTGACCCGGGGACAACATATGTAATGTTAGAGGAAAGCCGTGATTGGTTTAAAATTGATTTAGGTGACGGCCAAAGCGGATGGATTTCAACTACTTATGGCGAGAAAAGTGAATAAGAACAGTAAAGAATATTAGAGCAAAACCGATAAAAACATAGAATTTTTGAGAACTGTCAAGAAAAAGAGAAATGATACCCAAGACAAGACTAAAGGACCAATAGAGTAAAGCAATAGACCGACGACTCCAACCACTTTTAAGTAATTGATGATGAAAATGTTGACCATCACCAAGATAAACCGGTTGGTGGTTAATTAAACGTCGAATGATAGCATAAATAGCGTCGATCATAGGAATAGCTAAGAGGAATATAAGAGTGGCAACTTTGGCTCCGGAAAGAATAGACAGAACGGCCAAAAAGAATCCGGCTAAACTTTTACCACTATATCCTGGCATAATAGTTTGAGGGAAAAAGTTGAAAGGAAGAAAACCGAGATAAGCACCACAGACAGCTCCGGAAAGAATGATGACTGGCCACTGAGTAATATCAGAAGAATATTTAAAACCTAAAAGACCAATAAAAAAGGCAGAAATGGCAGTGAACCCAGGTAGTTGACCATCAACTCCGGTAGCCCAACCAACAATATTCATACACCAAACAATCCAAACGACGGCTAAAAGATCAGATAAAACCCAGATACTATGGTTACCAAAAAAATCAAAATTTATTTTTAAAAAAGATAAATCAATAACACCCGAGCCAAGAGGGTTAGAAAGGTAAGCAATACCAATACCTGAGCCAACAATAATTAAGGCAACAAAAATATTGCTACAAAGCCGAAGGATAGGGCTAATATCTTTGAGATCGTCCCAAATACCAATAATTAGAACAACTAAACCAGACAGAAGAATACCAATAAGGTGCTTGTCTAAGGGTAAAAATAAAAGGCAGGAGATTAGTATAGATAAGAAAACAGGAATCCCCCCACCACGAGGAACACTGGAAATAGCAGTAGCATTGTGGGTTTTTTGATTTTTTTTAACCGGATCTTCAATCCAATTGTGCTTAATAAAAAAATTTCTAACTAAAGGGGTAGTAGTTACTGATAAGACAAAAGAACTTAAAATAACCAAGAAAAAATCTTTCATATGATTTACGAAATCAGAAAGACAATTCTGAACAGAGTAATGGTAAGAAAAAAGGAAATAATAAGAGAGGTGATAACAGAAAGGCGGGAAAGGAGCTCAAAATTTTTAAAAAAACTGACAGAAAATAAGTTATCGATAAAAAGAATAACGACGGAAATAGTGGGTAATAAAAAAAGTGAGGAACTGTTGACTAGCTGAGATGATCCCCATGGAAGTGAATAATAAAGAGGAACTTGTGGTGGAAGAGTGGCAAATTTCCAGGCTAAAAGACCAATTTGAAGACAGATAAAAAATATGTTCCAACGTAAAATACGACCGTTATTTTTTTGTTGCCAAAAATTACCGAGGTCAGATAATGGTTGAATAATTGAGTTTAAAAAAGCCATAGTAATTTATCTTTTTTGAAAAACTAAAACTGAAGAATCAAAAACTTGGTTAAGAGAATAATAATTTTGAAGTAAAGTGTCTAATTGTTCAAAAGGACGATTAGTCATAGGATAATAAACAACGAATTTAGGTAAGTTGGCTTTGAAATTATCAATGGTTTCCTGATAACCATTAAAATCGAGGATGTGATAAGCAACAGTGTAACGACCGACCGGCAAACGATCCGACATAGCATAAACATAAGGTTCATCACCCCAAACAAAAATTCGATCAGTGGGATTGGTGTTATTTTTGATAATTTGAGAAATTACTTGGTTAGTTAACACTCGGGAACCAAAATATTGAGAAGAGTTTTTAGAATTAGATAAAGAATAAAAGTTACGATAATATGAAAAATTAGGATAAAAATAAAAATTATATTTTTTAATAACAAAAAC
>CAZLCB010000012.1:0-17890 GCA_964558195.1 uncultured Gammaproteobacteria bacterium | reverse complement strand
GATAATATGAAAAATTAGGATAAAAATAAAAATTATATTTTTTAATAACAAAAACAATAAAAAGGGTGCTTAGAAGAATTAAACTAATGTCGGTAATTTTATTTTTGGTAAAGAGAAAAGAAATTAATAGAATTAAAGGCGGAACCATTTGGATAAGATAATGAGGATAAGGACGAGTAGAAAGTAAAACACCAAATATAGTAGCAGTTAACCAAAAAGAAACGAAAGTGATTTGAGGAGAAATAATCTTTTTCGATTTAAGAAAAAATAAAATTAGCCAAGATATAAGGAGAATAATTAGACGAGTAACCACCCCACCACTGCTAGCAGAAGCAGTTTGAGTACCGGTAGACCAAGAAGAGAGATAGGAAAAATTTTGAAGAAGAGCAGAACTCAAAAAAGGAATTAAGGCATGAAGACAATAAAAATAAAAAAGATATATTAGAGTGGGAATTAGAAAGCCAAAGCCAAGTAAAAAAGCTCTAAAAAATAAAGACCAAAATTTTTGTTTGAGATTATTAAAATCCTGAATAAATATCCAAATAATTAAGAAAAATATTTCAATAAAGACGGGAATTTTAATAGTGAAAGCCAATCCTAATAATATCCCAGAAATTAGGTAGTGAAAATTCTTTTTGGCGTTAAGAAAAAATAAAAATCCAACAATGGTAGGTAAAAGCATAAAAATTTCAGCGTTGGCAATATTACCTTCAATAAATGGAATAGAAGTTAAAATAACGAAAATAAATGTAGCTATTTTGGCAATATTATTTTTAAAAAAATAGAGACAGAGTTTATGGAAATAGATAATAGTAGGAATCATAACAAGACTAAGTAAAAGGCGAAAACCAAAAACAGTTTGACCTAAAGCGGCCAAATAATATAAGGTGGGTGGTTTGTTATCGTGAATCTGTTTATAAAGAACCAGCCATTTTCTGATGCCTTGACCAAGAGTGAGATAGATGCCTTCATCGCCATACCAATAAGGTTCAAAAAGAGAAGGAAGACGAAGAATGAAAAAAAGTAAAAAAGTAAAAATCCAAAATTTGTTTTTGGATAAAAAATTGATCATTTAATTAATGATAACCTAATTATTGGGTTTTTTGTTGGTAGTTTTGTAGTCTAATTTTTTACCTAAAAGAAGTTTGGTGTGAGATTGAAGTCCAGGTAAAACTGACATAGTTAAAGTAGCAATAGGCATAAATGGCCATTGAAGAATGTTTTTGAGAATATTTAAAAAGCCTTTTTTCTGTCTGGCTGGTCGTAATTTCCAGTCGAGAATAATGAGAGTGGTAAGAGGAATAAGGCAGATAGTAAGGATGATATTAGAAATCCGGGGAAGATTAAATCCAAAAGTTGTCTGAAAAAATTTTGGGTTAAGCATTACCGGTAAAGAGGTTCCTAAAGTTAGGATAAACCAGTTGCTAGACCAAATAAAGTGGGTTTGAATTAATTTAAAAATACGCAGAGCTCTGGTGGTAAACGGGATTTCTTTATGTTGGCGTGACTGTTCGATAGCATAAGGAATGTCGATAGCTCCCCAAGCATGACGGACACATTGACTATAACGGTTTTTAAGGGCAGAAAAATAATTCTTACCATCCGGGGCATCGACAACAGTAGGGAGAAAAATCGGTTCAACTAAAGCCTTGCCACCAGTGGCAAAAAAGGCTTGTAAGAAAATATGCCAGTCTTCTGGAATCATATCCGGATCCCAATAACCGCTTTGGTCAATTAATCTAAAAGAAGAAGAATAACAAGAATAGTTAAAGAAAAGACCATCAGGTTCTTGGATATTAGCGATATGAATAACGTTACCTAAAATACCAGTAATACGAATAAGAGAAGGAACTTGGTTGATATTGTTATGCCAAAAAATTGGTGATTGCCAAAAACGTTGATATCGGGATGGACTGGAAGCAAATTTATAAGTTAAGGCGGCAAAATATTTAGGATTAAAAATAGTGTCAACATCACAACTAGTAAGAGTTAAGTGGTCAATGTCGTATTTGCCGGTGTCAATAAAATGTTGCTTAAAATATTGAGCAGCAAAACGTTCGTTGCTGTGTTTACCGGCGGTTTCTCCTGGAATATTTGGTGGATGTTCAGTAAAAATTAGACTACCAAAAACACCTTTGTATTTTTGGGAAAAATAATCAATAGTTTTTTGATTGTTTTCTTTTCCAGCGCGTTCTTCTTGACCTAAAACAATATGAAGTTTTTTAAGATTAATTTCTTTTTGAGCAGCGAGACTACCCATAGCCATTTCAATAACTTCAATAGGTTCTTTGTAAGAAGAAATAATAATAACGTGATGAATTTGGTTATACTTTAGCCAAAAAGATCGGAAATTTTCCTGAAAATAGTCTTGCCAGTTAATTTTTTCTGATTTCTGGATTTTAAAATAACCAATAACAGCAAAAATAGCGGATTTAAATGATTGGTAAAGCCAATACAGAAGGAAAGCAATAACGAAATAGGCTACAGCTTTAGGAATAAAAATAGCTCCCCAAATAGGGAACAAAATTGTCATCCAAGCAAAGAAACCAGGGATCATTTCCCAAAGACGATAGTTTTTAGAATTTTTATCAACCATTTTACTAACCTGTATTATATCAACTAAGAATCCGTTTGAGATAAAATAGGCTAATGGAGTTAGAAACGGCAGTTAAAAATACGATTGACTACGCAACAAAATTTAAAAGTTGGGTGAATAAAAAAGAAATTTCGAAGAGATTAATATCGTCAAAAAAATTTGACGAAAAAGAAATTGAAGAAGTGATAAAACAAATTGTCCATAAAAATAAGAAAAATAAATACTATAACTATAAGTTTGATAAGGCGGTGGTTTTGGCAAAAAAAATAAAGGTTCGATTTGGGGATATCTTATTTTTAGGAGTGTCAGGATCAGTAGCTACAGGTCACCCAAAAAAAAATGATGATATAGATTTTTTGGTTATTACGAAAGCAAATAAACTTTGGAAAAACAGACTGGGTTTACGTTGGTGGATATTTAAGAATCGAATTCCCCACAGAAAATATAGTGAAAAAGAAAAAAAAGATGAATTTTGTTTTAATCTGTGGCTGGATGAAGATTATTTACGATTACCAATTAATAAACAAAATTTAAAAAATTCAGTAGATTTGATTTTATTAAAACCGTTAATTAATAGAAATCATATATACGAAAGATTTTTATGGGCTAATAGTTGGGCAAAAAAATGGGTAGCGACACCTTATAAAAACAAAATATCTAATTTCCAATTTCTAATTTCTAATGAAAAACAAAAAACAAATAAATTAGAAAAAATAATGAATTGTTTGTATTTTTGGCCGCAATATTGGTATATGAAAAAAAAGATAAACAAAGAGATGGTGGGTTTATATCAGGCATTTTTCCACCGGTAAATGGTAAAATGGGGCATGAAGTTGTGGATGAAAATATTAATGTTGGTGGCGGCATTTGGGATACTTTATGTATCTTTCGCCAGGGCTGGTCTAGATGAAGTAACTAATGATGAAAAGTATGATAGATTACGCAAAGTTTTAATTTCTTATCAAAAAATTAATCAAGGTAATAGCTTTTGTTATCGCTTACCAGAAAGTAGGACTTTACCAAATAATCCTTTATATTTTTTTAAAAAAATAAGAGATGATTTTTGGGTTAAGTTTAGTAAAAATCCTTTGGATGAAACTCGAATTATTGTACTGGTGGCTGATAAGAAAGTTTATGAGTCGATATTAATGTATGAAGATAAAACAATTAAGGCTGATTTTTGGCAAGAGAACATGAAAGAGGCGGATAAAAAAATTAGATTATCACGAGAAGTGGTTAACCAGCTACCAAAAAATGATTTAGAAGTGGAACAATTAATTAAAAAAGTTAACGAAGCGGAAGATTTTTTTAATTACACTCTGGAACAAATGAAATTAGGTAATAAAATAATGAGGTGTCATGAGTAAAAAGGGAAAGAAAAATAAAAAAATTTGGTGGATTGGAGGGTTGATTTTGTTGTTGGTGGGAATTTTAATCATAGTTTTTGTTTCTCTTAACGTTCCTAATCCAAAAAAGTTATCAAGTGGCGACTATCCACAATCGTCTCAGATTTTTGATAGAAACGGAAAACTGCTTTATGAAATTTATGCCGATAAAAGGCGAGTTCCGGTGACTTTGTCGGAAGTACCTGACAATTTAAAAAAAGCAACTTTGGCAATTGAAGATGCTAATTTTTATAAACATGGTGGTTTCGATGTTAGAGGTTTACTTCGAGGACTTTACAGAACTTTAATTGAGAAACGACTTCAAGGTGGTTCAACTTTAACTCAACAATTGGTAAAAAATGCCTTATTAACACCAGAAAGAACAATTTCGAGAAAAATTAAGGAAGCAATTTTAACCATCGCCACAGAAGTAATGTATTCCAAAGATGAAATTTTAGAAATGTATTTTAATCAGACACCATATGGAGGAACTTTGTGGGGAGTTCAGTCGGCAGCAAAGGGAATTTTTAATAAAGATGCTAAAGATTTGAATTTAGCTGAGTCAGCATTGATTGCTGGCTTACCGGCTTCACCAACAAGATACTCCCCTTTTTCTTACCCGGAGGCAGCAAAAAAAAGACAAGTAATGGTACTAGACCGAATGTTGGAATTAAAATTAATCAGCCAGGAAGATTATGAAAAAGCCAAGAATGAACAATTAAACTATTATGTGAGTAAAACCGGAATTGAGGCACCTCATTTTGTGTTTTATGTAAAAGAACTGTTGGCAGAAAAATATGGAATTCAAAAATTAACCGAAGGGGGGTTAAAGGTAACTACTAGTTTAGATTTGGATATTCAAAAAATGGCGGAAGCGACGGTTTCAGCAGAAATACTTAAGTTGGAAAAATACAAAGTGAGTAATGGAGCGGCAATGATAACCGAGCCAAAATCAGGTCAGATTTTAGCAATGGTAGGATCAATTGACTATTTTTCAGATAAAATTGACGGTAAATACAACGTGACGACGGCTTTAAGACAACCGGGGTCATCAATTAAACCATTAAATTATGCTGTAGGTATTGAAACAGGAAAAATAACAGCAGCAACAGTTATGGATGATAATCCGACTTGTTTTGGCCAAGTGAATCAAAAAAATTATTGTCCAACGAATTATGGTGGAGCATATCACGGGTTACAAAATATCAGAACATCTCTGGCTAATTCTTTTAATATTGCCGCAGTTAAGGTTTTAAAATTAAATAGCTTAGAAACGTTTGTGGCTTCAGCCTCAGCAATGGGTTTAAGTACATTTAAAAATGCTTCCGATTATGGATTATCTTTGACTTTAGGTGGGGGTGAGGTAACAATGACAGATATGACGGTGGCTTTTGGAGTTTTGGCGAATATGGGAACTAGACAGGATTTAAATCCAATTTTAAAAGTAGAAGATAAAGATGGAAAATTATTGGAGGAGTATAAATATGAAGCCGGATCAAGAGTAATGTCGAGAGAAACCAGTTTTATAATTCAACAAATATTGTCAGACGATGGGGCTCGAAGTATGGTTTTTGGACGAGGTTCAAAATTAAATATTAAAGGGCATCCGGAAGTGGCAGTAAAAACCGGAACCACTAATGATATGAGGGATAATTGGACTATGGGCTATACTCAGGATTATGTGGTGGCAACTTGGGTAGGAAATAATGATAACTCTAAAATGGGTGGATTAGTTTCAGGAACAACCGGAGCGGCACCAATTTGGAATAGTATAATGACGGAGTTGTTGAGAGAAAAAGAAATTAAAGAACCGACGAGACCGGCGGGGATTGTAGGGATGAATATATGCAATCTGACAGGAATGGCGATACCAGAAGGTGGTTGTGAATCACATTATGAATATTTTAAAAAAGAATTTATACCGGCAAAGCAGTCAGTAATGAGACAAAATGTGTTAATCAATAAAGATACCGGAAGAATTGTGGTGGAAGGAGAAGTAGCACCAAATGCAGAGTGGCAGGAACATTCAATAATTAACGATGGAGTAGGAGCAACTATTTGTCTGGATTGCCCGGTGGGTGTCGGTGATACAAGTATTAAACCAGTAACAATCATAAAATAATGACCGGACTAGAAAAATTAATCAGTTTTTTGATACTAATAGGTCGGCCGTGGGTAAAGTTAGTAGAAATAATTTTAGGAATTGGTAAAAAAATTAAGTTTCCAAAAAGACAAAAAAAACAAAAAGAGAAAAGAATTAGAAAGAAGCAAAAGATAAAAGTTAAATGGGGAAGATATTTATTTTTAGTTTTATTATTAGGATTGGTTAGTAGCGGTTATTTGTTTTATGACAAAATTTGGAAAGAGTTACCAGATGTGAATCTGATTTATAATCCGCCAAAAATGTCAACAGTAATAACTGATATGAATGGTGAGATTCTTTATAAATTTTATCAAGATGAAAATAGAACCTGGATACCATTAGATAAAATTCCGGAAGACTTAAAAGAAGCAACAATAGCGATTGAAGATAAAGATTTTTATGGACATTATGGTTTGTCGATCAAAGGATTGATAAAAGCCCTAATTTATAATTTTAAAAAAGACGCTGAGGATAAACCGCGAGGTGGATCAACAATTACCCAACAATTGGTAAAAAATGTGTTTTTAAGTGATGAAAAAACATTAACACGGAAAGCAAAAGAGGCAATCTTGACTTTAATGATCGAAAAAAAGTTATCAAAAAATGAAATTCTGGAAAGATACTTAAACCAAGTATCTTACGGAGGTGAGGCTTATGGGGTAGCGGAAGCCTCGTGGAAATATTTTGGCAAACAAGTAAGTGAATTGAATACTATTGAAGCGGCATATTTGGCAGGATTACCAGCAGCGCCAAGTTCGTATTCACCATATGGGAATAATCCTAATTTAGGATTACTAAGAGCCAAGCATGTAATTGAAGAAATGGTGTCTAATGGTTATTTAAATAGCGCTGAAGCAGAAAGATGGTTGGGTCAAAAAATAAATATTAAAACTAATAATAAAGAAATTAAAGCACCGCATTTTGTATTTATGGTAAAGCAATGGTTGGAAGAAAAATATGGTTACACTAATTTAGAAAAACAGGGATTAACGATAAAAACAACTTTGGATTTAAAAACTCAAAGAGAGGCTCAAAAAATAGTTACTGATGAAGTAAAAAGTATAAATAAATTAAATATAAGCAATGGAGCGGCATTAATTTTAGACGTAAAAACTGGTGGCATTTTGGCAATGGTGGGATCGAAAGATTATCAGGCAAAGGATATCGATGGAAAATTTAATGTAACTACCGGCTTAAGACAGCCTGGTTCATCAATAAAGCCAATAAATTATTTATTGGCTTTAGAAAAAGGTTATAGTTTAGCCTCGACAATTGATGACAATCCAATTACTTATCAAATTAAAGGACAAAAACCATATTCACCACAAAACTATAACGGAAAATATATGGGAAGAGTAACTTTAAGAACAGCTCTAGCCTCTTCATTAAATATTCCATCAGTAAAATTATTAGAAAAAAATGGAGTCAGTAATATGATTGATTTAGCTGAAAAAATGGGAATAAAAACATGGAAAGAAAGAAACCGATTTGGTTTGTCGTTGGCTTTGGGGGCAGGTGAAGTAAAAATGACAGAACTGGCTCAGGCTTATAGTATTTTTGCTAATTTGGGAGATAAAGTAGAAATTAATCCCATTTTGGAAATTAAAAATTATTTAGGGGAAATAATTTATAAAAAAGAAATTGAAAAAGAAAAAGTAATAGAACCGGAATATGCTTATATGATCGATGACGCTTTAAGTGATAATCAGGCAAGATCCCCTATTTTCGGGATAAATTCAAAATTGATGAT
This sequence comes from uncultured Gammaproteobacteria bacterium, assembly GCA_964558195.1. Lineage (GTDB taxonomy): Bacteria > Patescibacteriota > Microgenomatia > UBA12405 > UBA12405 > WARW01. The sequence continues at coordinate 10,016 of CAZLCB010000012.1, read as the reverse complement.
AAAAGATAAAACAGTAGCGGTAAAAACAGGGACAACAAATAGTTTAAAGGATAATTGGTGTATTGGCTGGACACCGAGCTATTTGGTGGCGACTTGGGTGGGAAATAATGACGGTCAGTCAATGAGTTGGGTGGCTTCGGGAGTAACCGGAGCAACACCAATATGGAATAGAATAATGACGGAATTATTAAAAAATAAAGATAATGAAACTTGGCAAAAACCAGAGAGTTTAATAAAGAAAAATATTTGTGGTAGAGATGAATGGATGATTGATGGGAGTGAAATAAAGGTTGATTGTTTAAAAACAACTCCGACGCCTACTTTGAATTAAGTTGAGAAACAGAATGCCAGTAAAGTTGATCGACTAATTTGGAAAGGTCGGAGCGAATTGATTCAGTGTCGGAAATATTAGGAATAGTGATATTTATTAAAAGCTGGGAGTTGGGTAAAGTAATTAAATTTTGATAAGAGATGCCGTTATTGTTATTCAATTTTTCTTGAAACAAAAGACCTTGAGGTAAATTGAGATCAATAAGACTTTGATCAGTTTTTTTTATGGAATTAAATTGATCTGGAGTAAATTGAAATGAAGATTTATCAAAATTAAAAATAAAGCTGGGTTGATCAGATTTATGGATAAAAGCACTAATAACAGACCAATTTTTATTTTTGAGAAAATTTTGAAGATCAGAGTCGGACGAGATTTGTTTGTCAGAAGAAGTTTTATTTAAATTAATTTGAGGTAGTTGAAAATTAAAATTTGGACGAAAAGAAAAATCTTTGGGGGAATTTAAAAAACTTTGAATATGACGAAAACTCCAAAAAGCAAAACTTAAACCAACGGTAAGACAAAGAGAAAGTAGAATTAAACGGCGTTTGGTTTTGAGACGTTTGGCAGCAACAACTTCATCTGATTCTTGGGTGATTTCAGCATCACCCAAAAGATTTTTATTAAGTTTTTTGGTTTTTTCTGGCTTAGGGAGCATAAAGAAAAATTTCTAATATCTAATTTCTAATATCTAATCTTTTATTTGTTTCATAGTTAATAGGCCGGTTTTGGCACCAAGATAAGAAACAACCGAGGCGGAATTTTTGATACCCCAAAATAAGGCATCTTGAGGTGATTTATTATAAATTAAAGCGGAAACAAAAGCCGACCCAAAAGAATCACCAGCGCCGGTTTCATCGGCCGGTTTGGTATTAATAATAGGAGAATAAAATTGACGAGAGTCAGTAAAAATATAAGCACCATCACGGCCATTGGTAATGGCAACTAAAGGAAGTTTTTGTTGATGGATTAAATCAAAAAATCTATCGTCATCAAATTTTGAGTCAAAAAATATTTCTGATTCTTCTTTGTTCAAAAGTAAAACGTCGACCATTTTGGAAAGACTAGTAATTCGACGACGGGAAGCCAGTTCCCTAGTCCCGGGATTAAGACAAATTTTAATATTATTTTCTTTGGCAAAACCAATAATTTTTTCGAGTAAATCTAAATTGCCTTCAAGGGAAGTAATATAAAACCATTGGGTTTTTTTAATTTTGGTCCAAGGAATATGACGGGACTCAAGACGAGTTTCTCCCCGATTAGTGAGAATAGAACGACTACCATCTTGATTAATTAAAATGACAGAGAAATCGGTAGTGGTAGATTTTTGAAGAAAGATAAATTGATCGTCGACTTTATTCTTTTTTAAATCATCATAAATAAATTGATTAAGATAACTTTGACCAATGAGAGATATACAACCAGATTTAAGACCTAAACGAGAAAAAGAAACGGCGGAATTGGTGGCGCCACCACCACTACAGATAAGACTTTGGTTAATTTCGTTTTTGGATGATGGTTTAAGACCAACAAGAGTTGGAGTACTAATTAAATCTTTGGATTTAACAAAAATATCAATAGTAGCGGCACCAATAGAAATTACATCAAACATGAGAATTTATCTTTAATAACTTGTTGGAGATCGTTAATAACTAAACCAAAAAGATGGTAAATTTTTTCGCTTTTGTTTTGAGGTAAATATTGATTAAGAGATTTTAAAAATGAGATTCTAAGATCGGTATTAATATTCATTTTGACAATGCCGTATTGAAGTGAAGACTTAACATCGGCTACCGGAATACCAGAACCGCCATGAAGAGTAAAAAATTGATTGGGCAAAACAGAATTAATTTGTTGAAGTAAATTTAAATCAATAATTTCTGGCAATTTTTGATTGACACCATGAAGATTACCGATAGAAATAGCCAACAAATCGGCTTTTGTTTGAGTAATAAATTCTACGGCTTGATTAGGGTTCGTAAAACTATCAGGGGAAACTTGTTGACCGACTAAATTAATATGATTAAATTCGGCCTCGACTAAACAATCGGGGATTTGGGATTTTACCTGAGAGATAAACTGGGTGGTTTGAGTAAGGTTAGTTTGATAATCGAGTTTAGAACCATCGAAATGAACCATATCAAAACCGAGCTGGAGTAAATTAAAAAGACGGTCAGTATTTTCGCCATGATCCATATTTAAATAAATTGGCAGACCTTCAAGACGAGCTTTTTTGACTAACAAAAATAATTTTTCGGCCTGAATAAATTTATCTTCACCAGGAGAAAGTTGAACCAGACATGGTTTATTAATTTCTCGAACAACTGACTCGATCGCCTGAAAAATTTCAAAAGAATCAATGTTAAAAGCTGGAATAGCAGTATGATTGGTTTTTGATTCTTGTAAAACTTGGATTAATGATTTCATTTTAATTTTTTGGCGGCAGCAATTAAATTTTTAACTCCTAAACCATAATGGTCATACAATTCTAAATAATTTTTGGCTGATTGGCCAAATTGATTATTGACAGCCAAATGAATAAATTTGGGATGTAATTTTGACTGAAGAATTTGAGCAGCAACAAGAGAACCAAGTCCCCCGTTTTGTTGATGATCTTCAAGACAAATTAAGCGACCAGTTTTTTTGAGACTTTTGGCGATAGTGTTGAAATCAAGAGGTTTAATAGAAGAACAATTAATAATTTCTAAGGAAATATTGGGTTTAGAAAAAGATAATTGTTCTTGGGCAAGCAAGGCTTGCTGGAGAATCGGACCATAACCAATGACAGTAATGTCTTTACCTTTTTTGATAATTTGAGATTTACCGATAGTAAAAGGAGTTGGGTAGTTATTGATAACCGGAGTGTCGGGACGAACTAAACGAAGATAAGCCGGGCGACGGCTACGAGCAAGAACGGTGGTAATTTTTTGAGTTTCGGGAGCATCAAGTGGAGCAAAAATTTCCATGTTGGGCAAAGCTGACATAAGAGCGACGTCTTCAAGAATTTGATGAGTAGCCCCAAGGTCGGCAGTCATGAGACCGGCATGAGAACCAACAATTTTGACATTTAAATTGTTGTAACAAATTGATTGACGAATAACGGCCCAATTTATGGCCGGGGAGAAACAGGCAAAGGAACAAAGAAAAACAGTTTTACCAGTTTTGGCTAAACCAGCGGCGACAGCGGCGGCGTTAGACTCGGCAATACCACATTCGACAAAACGATGAGGAAATTTTTTGGCAAAATTATTTAAATGTAAAGACGATTTTAAATCCATACTGACCACGTAAATATTTGGATTAGTTTCGGCTAATTTAAAAAGAGTATTGCCAAAAGCTTGACGAATAGATTGGTTATCGATTGAGTTCATCTTTGGCTTGAAGATAAGACTTTTGGTCTAAATTTTTAACATCGTGATATTTAAAATTATTTTCCATAAAAGAAATTCCCTTACCTAAGGTAGTTTTGGCAATAATACAAATTGGATAATCGGTATTATTTTTTGATTGGTGCAAAACCTTAATTAATTTTGAAAGATTATGGCCGTCGACAGAAGTGACAGTCCAGCCAAACTGGATGTATTTGGCGGCCAAATCTTTTAATGGCATGACTTGATCAGTAGAGCCGTCAATTTGAAGACCATTGCAATCAATAATATTAATTAAGTTACCTAATTTATATTTATTAGCAAACATGGCGGCTTCCCAAATTTGACCTTCTTGATGTTCGCCATCGCTGGTTAAACAAATAGTGGTGTGTTTGGGATCGCCGAGAGCCAGACCAGTGGCAAAAGACAAACCTTGGCCGAGAGATCCAGAAGAATATTCGACTCCGGGAACGCCGTTATAAATATGGCCTTGGAGAAGTGAACCAAAAGAGGTGTAGCTAGATAATTTAGATTTGGGGAAATAATTTTTGGAGGCTAAAACGGTATAAAGAGCGCAAGCCAAGTGTCCAGCTGATAAAACAAAATGATCCTTGGTAAAATCAAAAATATCGGAATGATAAAGAGAAATTAGAATATCAAGAGAAGAGAGAGAGCCGCCGATATGACCACTTCCCGACTGATAGATCATGTCGAGCAAGTCGAGTCGAAGGTCTTTTTTGAGATAGTCTAAAGGTGAACCAAATTGGAGCATTAATTAAGTATAAACTAAATCAGTATTAAGTATTTAATATCAAGTATCTAGTACAAAAACAAAACAAGAAACGAAATAAGTTATAATACGTGAGCAATGGAAGATTGTTACAAAAAGTATGGTTTTGGGTTGAAAAAATATATCAGCCAAAAAATTGATGATGAAGGGGTGGTGGATGAATTGGTAAATGATGTGATGTTGGCGGCGATAAATTCAGGAGAAAGTTTTGAAGGCAGATGTAGTGATTTTAGTTGGCTTTGCAGTATTGCTAACCATAAAATAATTGATTATTACCGAAAGAAAAAAATTAAAACAGTTTTGTTTTCGGTTAGTCCAATGTTTGAAGAAATTGCCGATAAAGCATTAACTCCAGAGAGGGATGTGTTAAAAAATGAATTGAAAGATGAAATAAAAAAGACATTTGGGGAAATGAAGCAGGGTTATCGAAATATCTTGCGACTTAAATATTTAGAAGGCTGGAAAGTAGAAGAAATTGCTAGAAAAATGAACACAACAATAAAGGCAGTGGAATCAAAATTAATAAGAGCTAAAAAACAATTTAGGGAAAACTGGGCTTATGATAAAAAAAAGAATTAAAAATATTTTTAAACTGACCATACTGATTGCATCCAGACAGGTTTGGAAATTGTTGTGTAATTTGTATCATTTAATAACTGAACCGATCTTAACTATAAAGACTTTGATTAAAGAAAGAGATAAATCGCAAATATTTTTGATAATCATGGTAGTGATAGCACCAATAACTGCCTATTTTTTGGCAAGAATTATATGGGATCATTATCGTTATGGATTAGTGGTAAGAGATGTGGGGATGTTTTTTGGCATGTCAGTAACATTGGAAATTATACTTTTGGTGTACATGGGTTTTTGGCTAATTAAAGCGATCAAAAGAAGATAAACGAAGGGTTTGTTAAAAGGTGGCGACATAATTAGCACCATGATTAAAAACAATAAAATTGAATTTACCAGTCAAGAATATTTAGAATTTAAGGATTTAACTGAAGAAATCGAAAAACAAGTAGAAGAAGCAAAAATCCAAAATGGTTATGTGTTGGTTTATTCCTGTCATACAACTTTGGCGATTTGTGTTAATGAAAAAGAAAAAGGGATTGTGAAAGATTTTAAAAGCTTGATGGATAAAGTAATTCCAAGAGATATTTATTATTGCCACAATGATTTAACCATAAGAACTGAGAATCTGGTTTGTCAGTCGGCAAAATCTGATTGTTTAAATGGCCATTCTCACTGTACTCATATGTTAATGCCAAACTCAGAAATGATTCCGATCATTGAGGGAAAAATGGCGTTAGGTACTTGGCAGCGAATTTTTGCCATTGAGCTGGATGACGAAAGAAAACGAACAGTAATTGTTCAAATTAGCGGTGAGTAAAAATTTCAATTTGTCGGATAACTTCGTCTAAAATATCTTGTGGGGTACTGGCACCAGAGCTGACAACAATATTTTCTTGATCAATAAACCAATCGGGGTTTAATTCAGAAGCATTGTCAACGATATAACTGGTAGCACCGGCAGACTCCGCCACAGAACGAAGACTATTGGAATTGGCACTGGTAGGAGCACCAACAATAATAACGAACTTATATTGTTTGGCGAGATTGATAATGGCATTTTGTCTTTCGGTGGTGGCCTGGCAAATATGAGGCAAAATAGTAAGTTGGGGGTATTTATTTTTCAAAAAATCAAAGGCTTTTTGAGTTTCGGTAGTAGATAAAGTAGTTTGAGTAACAACGACAGTATTTTCGGGTTTTAAGATTTGATAATCGAAAATTTGAATCAACGTAACTGGAGTAATGAATTCTGGGGCCTCACCGACAATACCAACAGTTTCATCGTGATCAATTTTGTTACATAACAAAATTACTTGCTTATTTTGTTTAACTAAATCTTTAACGGTTTGATGTGATTTTAAAACTAAAGGACAAGAGGCATCAACAATAATTAATTCTCTATCTTTAGCTTGTTGATAAATTTCTGGAGCGACACCATGAGCCCGAATAATAACAACGGATTTTTTGGGAATATCGGTGATGGAGTGAACGGTTTTGATTTTTAAATAGTTTTCTAACCAATCGACGACGTGTTGGTTGTGAACTAATTCACCAAAAAAAAATATTGGTTGGTTAGAATATTTCTTGGCGGTATCTTGGGCTAATTCAATGGCACGAGTAATACCAAAACAAAAACCATGAGGTTGGGCCAAAATAATATTAGCCATGATGTTTTTTGAATCTTTTTTTGAATTTGGTTAAGGGAATGCCAGGACAAAACCAATGATCGGCACAGCGAGCTTCATAAGTAATTTTTGAATTACTAAAGTCCTGAATAACAACTGTTGGACTGTCATAGTGAGCTGGTTTACCGTCGATAAGACGTTGGGTCATGGTGGCTGGAGCACCACAGGTTTTTTTGTGACCATCTTTGTAAGTACAACGAGCAGTGAGGGTTTCGACAGTAGTAGCTAAACCAAGGAGTGACTCAATAGATTCAAATGGCTCACCCCGAAAACTACGATTAAGACCAGCAACGACAACTTCAATATCGTCGTAAAGTAAAGTTTTAACAACCTCTTTAATGTTTTTGTCAAAAAATTGAATTTCGTCGATGGCAACCAAATTAGGTCGTTTATTTTTGGGAAGCTTGTAAATGTCTTTTAGAATAAAAACAGAATCGGTCTGGTCTCTTTTGGAATTTGGTATAGGGATAGCTGTCCAGCAACCACCATTACGACAACGAACTTCATTAAGGTCAAAACGATTATCAAGAGCCGGTTTGTAGACACGAATATCGTATTCTAAAGCATCACGACATTCAGAAAGATGGTCTAGTAAACGCCTGGTCTTACTGGAGTTCATGGGACCGACGAAACAGGTTAATGGTGCTCGTTGACGGGTCATAAGCCCATTGTAGCGTGAAAAAACTAGCTTTGGAAGTGTTTGTTATAATTAACCGTAATATGGATGAAAAAGAATATCATCGAAGCAGAAGAATGTTTTTTGTAATAGGTAATGAATTAGTATTACCAGAATCTGGATCTGATAAATCTCATAAAGAATGGTTGGAACTTAATGGTTATTCAGTTGATGAAGTAAAAAAAATAATTGAGACTCAATTGAGAGGAGTTTTAAATCCAGATAAGAGTATTAGATTTTTTGTGGGTAAAGATAGAACTGTTACTAATGAAATTGAAGAAAAATTTTTTGAAATTTTACCTGAATTAGTGATAGCTTTTGATTTAAGACCGGAAACTATAATAGGTGGAGGAGTAAAACAAGGTAAAGTTGGAGAGGTTTGGTCGGCAATAAAAGAATATGGACAAGTTAAAGATTATATTAAAAAATGAAAATATATTTTGTAACGGGAAATAAAAATAAATTAAAGGAAGTTCAAATGATTTGGCCGGAAATTGAAGGATTAGAATTGGATTTAAAAGAAGTTCAAGAGTTGGAGCCAAAGAATATTTTAGAAGAAAAACTGGAAGAGGCTAAAAAATATAAACCAAACACTTGTTTAATGGTGGAAGATTTATCTTTAGAAATTGATGGAATGAATGGGTTACCGGGACCATTAATTAAATGGTTTTTAAAATCAGTTGATCGAGAGGGAGTTTACAAAATGGCAAAAATGTTTGGAAATCAGGAAGCTATAGCTAGGGTAACTTTGGGTTTTGTTGATAAAAATGGAGAAAATAAATATTTTGAAGGAATAGTAAAAGGAAAAATTGTAGAACCACGAGGAGAAAGTGATTTTGGTTGGGACCCAATTTTTATACCGGAGGGATTTGATAAAACTTTTGCTGAAATGGGAGCGGAAGAGAAAAATAAAATTTCCCATCGAAAAATTGCGTTGGAAAAGTTGAGAAAGTTTGTAGACTCAGAAAAATAAAACGAGTGGCAGGTGTACATCTTTTGAAGGATGCAGAGGCCTGCCGGATTGGTTCTGTAGGTTATTCTTCGAGCATATCAATGCTCACAGGCTGGGCATTGATATCCTCGAGGATGGCGCAGATGTTGAGATGTAGACATTCTACTCTCTCTCTCAACATCTCAGGTTCCTTAAGTGAAAAAATACTGAAATTCCTTATCTCAAACTTGATGTCAGAGAGAATTCCAGTATTGATTCCAGCTTCCGCCATTTGTCTGATAACGCGATCACTAACCGGAACATTTCTCGGAATCAGGGGATTCTGATAGTGTTCGACCAGAGTGTTGTACATGACCACGGCGGCCATGTTTTCGATAGATGGGCATGGCTTCTCTTCTGTTATCGAGATAACGATTAACGCCATCTCAATGGCCGGATTGTTTATTGCCAAAGAAATCACCTACTTGTTAATATTTCTAGACGCTGTGTCCAGATGGGGCTATTTTAACAAAAAATACTAATAATTTCAAATTATAGGGTATAAAAGGAGATTGATCTTAACGCTGGGGATAAGTTCTTTGATGAGACGCGGACGATATAACCACGAAGTTATACAGGAGAAGTACAACCTAACACTCACCTGTTTTGTAATTGATAAGAAAATTAGAAGGATTGGGGTAAAATGTAGGTGATGAAACTTTTATATATAACTAGTAATGAAGGAAAATTTAGGGCGGCAAAGTTGATTATTCCAGAAATTGAAAAATTAGAGATTGATTTACCTGAAATACAAGAAATCAACCCAAAAAAAATAATTGAAGCAAAATTAATTGAAGCCAGTAAACACAAAAATGGAAGATTTATAATTAGCGACGGGTCTTTGTATTTAGAAGCTATACCAGGATTACCAGGACCTTTGATTAAATGGTTTGAAAAAACGATTGGGAATCAGGGATTATTTCAGTTAGCTAAAAAAATGGGAAATTTTGATGCATACGCAAAAGTAATTGTTGGATATATGAATAATCAGAATAAAATTAGTTATTTTGAGGGAGAAATTAGGGGCAAAATTGTAAAACCTAGAGGGTTAAATGGATATGGGTGGGATGAAATTTTTCAACCAAAAGGGTATAAAAAAACTTTTGCTGAAATGACAATTGAGGAAAAAAATAAAATTAGTCATGGAAGAATAGCTTTGGAAAAGCTACGAGAATATTTAGAAAAAGAATAATTTTGAGACGCGGATGGGAGTTGCCCCGCAACTGCGGGGTTGCAGACCGAATTCTGTAAATTTGATAAGATTCTATTGTGTATTACGTTTATATTTTAAAGAGTTGTAAAGACAATAAGATATATACAGGTTATTCTTCTGATTTAAAACGAAGAATTTTAGAACATAAATCCGGGTTGGTTAAATCAACTAGAAACAGATTGCCAGTTAGATTAATTTATTACGAAGCATTTTTAAATAAAGAAGATGCTAAAAACAGGGAAAAATATCTAAAGTCTGGCGGAAAAGCTAAAATTAGTTTAAAATTGCAAATTAAGAATTCTTTATTGGAAAATAATTGACGCGGTAGTCAAGCGGTTAGACAGCAGTCTGCAAAACTGCGTAGATGGGTTCAACTCCCATCCGCGTCTCAA
>CAZLCB010000011.1:0-24572 GCA_964558195.1 uncultured Gammaproteobacteria bacterium | reverse complement strand
CTCGTCTAAAATACCTCACATCCATTAATCTTTCCAAAATTTCAGCAGTTGCCTCACCGGCACCTTGGGTTAATGGTTCAGCTAAAATTATTTTTCCTTCAGTAGTGGAATCAGTCGGTACTAAATCCCCATTTTCATTCAATCTGACTCTGAGTTTTTCACCTCCATTACTACACAATATTTTATCCTTATCTTCTACTGAACAGTCTTGTTCACTTTTTACTTTCCAATTAGTCACCTCTAGTGACGGTAGCCCAACTTTTCTAAACGAATTCGGTTTTTCAGCATTTACATTAAAAGTAAGTACTCCCGGAACATTAGCAAATTCATCACCTAAATCACCAAAACCAATTATTGGTCCTACGTTTCCTATTTTTGACAAAAAAGTTCTTGTCGATGGATCTTTACCGGAATCTGCATTGATAAAATCGATGGTAGTTCTAGCTGCCTTCATTTGAATTTTTTGCCAATCAAAACCATGATTATTCGGGATAACTTCATTTTTTATCATTCCTATTAACTCAGGAGCATTTTTTAAACCTTTCCAGCTCAATATGTAATTTCGCCTGCCAATTTCACCCGGGTTGTCTCCAACTACAAACGATCCAGAAATTTTTGGAACTAAAACAGTTTCTATTAATCTTCTCAATTCTTCTTTATTCGGAACATGTAACGGATTATTTTCCTCCCATTTAAACCATAACTCATTTTCCAATACAGTAACACCGTCGCTTTTTAAAAGCGCAGAACCATTTTCTGGGAGAAGCCAAATTTTATCACTAAATATTTGAACTGCTTTTTCAAAACCACACTGTTCGTCAAGTAAACAAAATAATGGATTAAAAAAAGTTCTTTCTGCCCTTTCTTTGGTGGCTCCAGTATTCATTGCACAAAAACCTCCTCTTGAAACAAATTCACTTACCGCCAATACGGCTCTTTTATCAATAGCATACCTACTCCCTGGTAAAGTCAAAGTTCCGTCTAAATCCAATAATAAAATTCCGCAAATCGGCTCTGGTGGTAATTCTCTCTTTTCAAAACTTTTTCCACAAATACCCCGTTCAAAAATCTCGTTACCAAAATTTTGTCTTTCCTTGGTCACAAGGCATTATATCACGGATTTTGTGATATAATTCAAATTATGAGTCAAATGAATATTTGTTTGTCTCAAGTACTAAAAGATAAGAAAATTATTGCTTCGTCTCCGGGCAGAGTTGATTTGGGCGGAGGTATCGATCATCGGATTATTTCCCTTATTTGTCATACAGAAAAATTAAAGACTTTCAATATTGCTGTTAAGTTATATACCACAGTAACATTAGAATCGTATAAACCAGGATTTGTCGTAATTAATTCTGATAAAATTGGTTTTAAAAAATATCCTTCATCTCAACCACAATTTAACGACAACTACGCTTTAGTTTCAGCTATTACCAACTTTTTTAATATTAGTGGTGTCAAGATTTCTATCAAAACAGAATTTCCTCCCATGAGTGGCTTAGGTGGATCTGGTTCTTTATCGGTCGCTCTGATCAGTGCTTTTATTAAAGCTTTAAATGTTGAAAAAAAATATTCTCAAAAAGATATTGTTTGGTTAGCTCACTCAATAGAGGACTCTTTGTTTAAAAACACCGGCCTTCAGGATCAAGCTGCTGGTTGTTTTGGTGGAATCAATTTATTTAAATGGCAATACCAAGACTATTCAAAAATATTTTCCCAAACAAAAATTAATAACCCAAAAATAGATTTTGAAGCAACATCTCTTATTGTATATTCAGGTTGTCCTCATTATTTAACAAAAAAAGGTAGCCGCATAATCCATTCATTTTTTAATCAACCAGAGTGCTTAAACTTTGTTAAACAGGTTAGTCAAAATACTTATAAGTTTATTAAAATGCTTAGGATTGGAAATCTTGATGGTCTCAAGAAATGTTTAAACTACGAAGAACAACTCAGGCATCAATTTTTAAAATATCGAATACCTGCCGCATCTTCAAAAATAATTTCAATTGCTCGAAAAAATAATTGTGGCGTGAAATTTGTTGGTGGAGGAGGAGGCGGTTGTCTTTGGGTTTTAGGTGAACCTAATCAAATCAAGCAAGTAAAAAACAAAATTTCCAAACTCAATTCAGCTAAAATCTTAAATTTTTCCATTGATTATTCTGGAGTTCAAAGTCAAACAGTCGCTCTTTAATTTTCTTTCCATTCACTCCCTTTTATTTCTATTCCCGATTTTTCCAAACATTCAGTCAAAAATTCTGTTGGTAAGCCAAATAATCCAGTTATCGATCCTTCAAAATATTTTACAAAAGTGGTCTGATACAAATACATTGGTGAAAAAGCTGCTGACCATTGTAAGACCGGAGCATTGTTCACAAAATTTTCTATTTCTTCATCACTTATATTTCTTGTCAGTAATTTTGATATAGATGTTTTTGAAAAATCTATATCATTTTCTCTGTCCAAATAACAAAACCCACTATAAACCATAATTTCATTATTCCTCTCTAGTCTTAGCATTTCTTTTGCCTCGTCAAGGTCTTTTGGTTTTTCCAATACTTTTCCATTACACCAAGCAAAAGTATCCGAGGCAATAATTATTCCTTGATTATTTTTTGCCACTTCTTCGGCTTTTCCTCTAGCTATTTTTTCTGCTCGCAAAACCAAATCTTCATCTCTAATCACTTTTTCGTCAATATCTGCTGGAATAATTTCATAACCAATTCCCAACGAATCCATTATTAATCTTCTCTGTCTCGACCCCGAAGCTAAAATTATTTTCTGTGGCATATAGTGTTAATTATATGATAATATCCACATATAATACATTATTAAAAATAGATTATGATCTCTCATGAAGATATTTCAAGATTTGGTACTGAACATAAAGATACTTTTGGTGCCGAAAAAATAAAAGAAGACATTTTAAGAGGCGAAAAGTTTGATCCATTGTTTGGCAGTATATTTAGCACCAGAGGGGAGTATGCTAACGCCGGCAAGCCTTTAACAGTATGTGGTATATCTAAGCCAACTGTTGCTGATATGAATTTCCGACCATTGATAGAAATAAGGAGACTTAGAATGAATTGCGAAGACTATGTTAGTCAACTATAAATTGTGACCCTACGGAGAATCGAACTCCGATTACCAGGATGAGAACCTGATGTCCTAACCGTTAGACGATAGGGCCTAATTTGTTGTAAAATGAGCTAAGATGTATTTTACCAAATATAAGTCACATTTTAAGCTTTTAGCCCTAACCATACTTTCTTCTTTATTTTTCTGGCTGATTTTTTATCTCAATCTTCCCAGTAAAATTGGTTTTGGAAATGTTTCTCTCGAAACCATCTTTTCAAATTACGATGGGCCTAACTATATGGTCATTTCCAAGTGTGGCTATATCAAAGATTGTATTGGCCCAAATTTTTCTTTACCTCAACCTCTCGAATATTATCCAGCTCATTTTCCTGGCTATCCTTTCTTAATTAAATTCTTCAACAATTTCACCACCGGTCCCAAAGCCATGCTTTTTTCCACTCTCTTAGGATCAATCTTTCTTAGTTTAATTCTTTTTGAATTTTTAAAATTATTTGTTAAAGAAAAAAAAGCTTTTTGGTTAACTGTTTTATTTTTATTTTTCCCAGCCCGTTTCTTTGTTTTGCGTTCTGTCGGTGCTCCCGAAACTTGGTTTTTGGCTAGCATTATTGCTTCAGTTTTCTTTTTCAAAAAAGACAAAATTTGGCTCTCAGCTATTTTTGCTGCTTTAGCCCAAACTTTCAAAACCCCTGCCGTTTTACTGGTTTTATCTTATGCCATCATTGCTATTAATGAACTTATAAAAACCAAGAAACTACTCCCTGTTGTTAAAAAATATTATCCTTATTTATTAACACCGGTAACTATTTTAGCTATTTTTTATCTTTATTTTCTTCAAACCGGAAATTTATTAGCTTATTTTCAGAGCGGGGACAACTTTCATTTAAACTTTCTACCGTATTTAGTTTTCATTAGCACTAAATCTTGGATCAACACTATTTGGCTTGAAGACATTATTTATATTTTTCTAATCGCTATTTATGGTGTTTATCGTCTTCTCAAAAAATATAAATTTGATATCGTTGCTATTTTCCCGCTAGTCTTTCTAATTGCCACCTTATTAGTCGCTCATCGGGATATTAGTCGCTATATTTCTCCTATTTATCCATTTTTATTTCTTGCGTTTCAAAAATTCCTCAACAAAAAATCTCTTAAAATAATCTTTTTGCTTTTATTGCCCGCCATTATTCTTTATGGCATCAATTTTGTTTGTGGTAATGTCGCTCCTATTTCCGACTGGACTAATTATCTCTAAGAGATATAAAATTTCCCGTCTTCTTCAGTCAATAAATCTTTCATCAACATCATCGATAGGGTAGTCGAAATCTCGGTAATATTTCTCTTGGTTATTTGGCACAATTCATCACTAGTCATTGCTTCATTCTCCAACAAATCAATTATTATCCTTTCTAAATCATTTAAATTACTATAATCCTTAAATAAATTTTCCTGAGTCGGCATAGCAATTTTATCTTCAAAAATATCTCTTGGTTCGGTCAAAATTTTTGCCCCGCCAGTTTTAATTAAATAATTTGTTCCTTCAGAAGTTTTAGAATTTATTGGTCCAGGTACTGCCAAAATTTTTCTTTTTTGTTCCATTGCTAATTTGGCTGTAATCAAACTTCCCGATTTTATTCCCGCCTCCACAATTACTACACTCGTATTGGTTAAACCAGACACAATTCTATTTCTTTGCGGGAAACTCCATACAGTCGGTTTAAAATTTGCCTCGTATTCCGAGATTACCAATCCACCAGTTTTCAAAATTTCCACATACAACTTATCATTTTCTTTCGGATAATATTCATTCAATCCACCACCCAATACGGCAATTGTTTTCCCGCCCAATTCCAAACATTTTTGATGAGCCTCTGTATCTACACCATACATAAATCCAGAAATTACCGTTGATTTTTGAAACACAATTTCCGGCATAATTTTCTCCACCACACTTCGGCCATATTTAGTTATTTGCCGACTCCCCACAATCGCTGTCACTTTTTTAAATAATTCATTTTTCCATTCTCCTCGATAAAAAAGTTTTTCCGGGCAATTTCTAATTTCTTGTAAACCTTTTGGAAAATCTTTCTTCTCCACAAATTTTATCGCCCACCTTTTCCATTCATTCATATAATTAAACCCTTTGTCACTTCTGCCTGCCGGCAGACAGGAGTGACATTTCCCTTAATAAGGGCAACTATTAAAGCCTCCTTTTTTAAGGGAGGAAGTTTGACGATAGTCAAACAGGTGGGTTTTTTAGTATAAATTCGCATAATGTTTCATACTTCTAACCGTTTTATCTCCGTTCAATACTATGCACACCGCATCTATTCTGTATTTCTCAAAAATTTTTGCCGTTTCTTTTTCTAACACCAAAAACGATTCGGCTACTCGTCTGACTTTTGCTAATTTACTTTTATTAATCATTTCTTCTGGTGTTCCAAATTTATCGCCAATTTTTAGTTTCACTTCCACAAACACCAGCCAATCTTTATCCGACATAATAATATCAATTTCACCCAACACATTAGAATAGTTCGATTCAATCAATCTAAAACCTTTTTTAATTAAAAATTCTCTGGCAATTTCTTCTCCCTCTCTGCCTTTTTTATAATTTTGTATTTTATTTCTATCCATTTTTATTTTTCTGACAAGCTGATTAGCTGATAATCTGAAAAGCTAATCTTCTGACTTCACCCTATACTGCAATGCCTCGGCAATATGGTTTTCTTTTATTTCATTGCTCCTGTCTAAATCAGCAATCGTTCGAGCCACTTTTATTAACCGAAAATAAACTCTGGCCGACAAATTAAATTTATTTACCGCTTGTTTTAGTAACAAATTAGCTTCTCCGGTTAAATTAGCAAAATCTTTTAGATGTCGGTTTTTCATATCTGAATTACAATGGACATGTTCTAAATCTTTAAATCTTTCACTTTGAATTTTTCTTGCCCCCATTACTCTTTTTTTAATTGTCTCCGATTTTTCGTTATGATTATCCTGGTTAGAAACCATCAAATTATTTACATCCACTGCCGGCACGGTCAAATGTAAATCAATCCTGTCCATAATCGGTCCCGATAATTTTTTTCTATAATTCAAAATTTGAAAAGTACTACATTTAC
The DNA here is from genome assembly GCA_964558195.1 of uncultured Gammaproteobacteria bacterium. Taxonomy (GTDB): domain Bacteria; phylum Patescibacteriota; class Microgenomatia; order UBA12405; family UBA12405; genus WARW01. The sequence continues at coordinate 18,351 of CAZLCB010000011.1, read as the reverse complement.
ATTCTTTTTTGGGGTCGCCCAAATATCCACACGGACAAGGATTAGCTGCCGCAATCAACATAAATTGGGCCGGAAAAGTTACCGATCCGGCCGCCCGGGAAATATTTACTAATCCGTCTTCCAATGGCTGTCGCAATGCCTCCAAAGAATTTCTCCCAAACTCTGGAAATTCATCCAAAAACAATACTCCTCTGTGAGCCAGTGATACTTCACCTGGTCGGGGGTTACTCCCACCACCGATCAATCCCACTTGTGAAGTTGTATGGTGTGGTGATCTAAATGGCCTTTGACGAATCAACGATCCTCCAGGTGGAATATTTCCTGTAATTGAATAAATTTTTGTCACTTCTAAGCTTTCTTTTTCCGTTAAATTCGGCAATATTCCCGACATAGCTCGTGACAACATAGTTTTACCTGATCCTGGTGGCCCCATCATAAATACATTATGTCCACCCGCTGCCGCAATTTCCAAAGCTCGTTTTGCTTGTTCTTGTCCCAATATTTCAGCAAAATCAAATTCAGGGGTAATATCACTCAACACTTCTTCTGTCTCTACTTTTCTCAATGGTTCAATCAGTTTTTCTCCACTCAAATGTCGAATCAAATTTCGTAAATTATCTACCGGGTAAACATCTACATCACTGACTACACTAGCCTCGTTAGCACTCATTCGTGGTACAAAAATTTTTTTAATTCCTTTTTCTTTTGCCAACAACGCCAACAAAAATACTCCTCTGGTATGTCTCAAACTTCCATCCAATGATAATTCACCATAAAAATATGCCTTTTCTTTTGGCAAAATTAATTCACTAATTGACGCCAATATTCCTACCGAAATTGGCAAATCATAACAACTACCATCTTTTGGTAAATCTGCCGGCGCCAAATTAATCGTTACTTTTGCATCAGGAAATTTTATTTCACTATTAATTATGGCCGTTTTAACTCTTTCTTTGGCTTCTTCTACTGCTTTACTCGCCAAGCCGACAATCCCAAAACCAGGAAAACCTTTTTCGGCCACATTAACCTCTACCTCTATTTCAATTCCTTGTAATCCTACGCTCGCTATCGACAAAACTTTTTCCAGCATTAATTAAAATTAACACAAATTTTTCCTAAATAACTTACCCAAACAAAACCCAAAACCATGATAAAATATTATCTATGTCGTTTAGTCTTCAATCCGAATACCAACCCTCAGGTGATCAGCCTCAGGCAATTGCCCAACTTTCGGATAATATTATCTCTGGTGTTAAACATCAAACCCTACTCGGTGTTACCGGTTCCGGTAAGACTTTTACGGTTGCCAATGTCATTCAAAACACTCAACTTCCAACTCTAGTAATTTCTCACAATAAAACTCTCGCCGGCCAACTTTATCAAGAGTTCAAGGAATTATTTCCCAACAACAAAGTTTCATATTTTGTTTCTTACTACGATTATTACCAACCCGAAGCTTATATTCCAGCCTCCGACACTTACATTGCCAAAGAAGTTGATATTAACGATCGTATTGATCGACTTCGTCTGGAAGCTTCATCCAATCTTCTGTCTGGTGACGATAATATTGTTGTTGCTTCTGTCAGTTGTATTTACAACATTGGTGATCCAGTCGAATTTGAAAACATGACTTTTTCTTTAGAAATTAATCACGAATATCCGCGTCGCCAACTTTTAGAAAGTTTTATTTCTCTTTTTTACACTCGTTCAGAACTCGAATTTAAACGTTCTACTTTCCGCATTCGTGGTGGCAATATTGAAATTTGGCCATCTTATACCGATTCATATTTAGTCCTCGAATTTTTAGGTGATATGCTGACCAAAATTACTCAACGTCACCCCATGACTAGTAAGGAAGTGGTTTTAGAAAAATTTAAACTTTTTCCCGCCAAACAATATGTCAGTGGTCACCGTGATCTTGATGAAATTTTTACCCAAATTCGTTCTGACTGTGACAAGCAAGTTGCCGTGTTCAAATCTCAAAACAAGATTCTTGAAGCTCATCGAATTCAGCAACGAGTCGAATATGATTTAGAAATGCTTCAAGAAACTGGTTATATCAATGGTATCGAAAATTATTCTATCTATTTTGACCAAAATCGTGCCCCCGGCGATCCTCCGTATACTTTAGTCGATTATTTCCGTCATTTATGGGGTGATAATTTTTTGACTGTTATTGATGAATCTCATGTTAGTGTTCCTCAAATTGGTGGAATGTTCGCTGGTGACTTAGCTCGCAAGAAAAATTTAATTGATTTTGGTTTTCGTCTCCCTTCAGCTCTTGATAATCGTCCTTTAAAATTTGAAGAGTTTGAACAGCGCATGGCCAAAGTTGTTTATGTTTCCGCTACTCCAGCCAAATACGAACTCGATCAATCAAAAAATCATATTGCTGAACAAATTATTCGTCCTACCGGTTTAGTTGATCCGGAAATTAGTATTCGGGCTACTAAAAATCAAATTCCTAATTTAGTCGAAGAAATAAAATCTCGTGTTGCCAAAAAAGAACGTACTTTAGTTGTCACTCTTACCAAACGTATGGCCGAAGATTTGGCGAATTTCCTTTCTGATCCAAGTAAAACAGGTACTGATTTAAAGGTTGCCTATCTTCATTCCGATATTGATACTCTTGAAAGATCAAAAATTCTTGATGATTTACGTTCCGGTAATTACGATGTTTTAGTTGGTATCAATTTATTGCGTGAAGGACTTGATTTGCCTGAAGTTAGTTTAGTCGCTATTCTCGATGCCGATCAGCAAGGATTTTTACGTTCTCAGTCATCACTTATTCAAATTATGGGTCGAGCTTCCCGTCACGTTTCTGGTCAAGTTATTTTATATGCCGACTCGGTTTCCGACGCTATGGATGGTGCTATTCGCGAGGTCAATCGTCGTCGCAAAATTCAAGTTAAATACAATCAAGATCATAATATTACTCCCAAATCAGTGGTAAAATCTATCCGCCCTCAAATCCTTGATGATCTCAAAAAAGATCCCAAAACTGAGTGGGCCAAAATTGATACTTCATCACTTACTCCACCTCAGCGCCAACGTCAAATTAAAGAACTCAAAAAACAAATGAGAAATTTGGCATTTAATTTAGATTTCGAAGGAGCCATTCAAATTCGCGACCAAATCCGCGAAATAGAAAAATATTAGCTACTTACTATTTACTACTCACTAATTAACTAAATTATGTTAGACAAAATTATCGTCAAAGGAGCACGAGAAAACAATTTAAAAAATGTTTCTTTCGAGTTCCCCAAAAATAAACTCGTCGTTTTTACCGGTGTTTCTGGTTCCGGTAAATCTTCTATGGCTTTCGATACTCTTTTTGCCGAAAGTCAGCGTCGTTATGTCGAAAGCCTTTCTTCCTATGCTCGCCAATTTTTGGGTAACATGAAACGTCCTGAAGTCGATTTAATTGATGGTCTTTCTCCTTCTATTGCTATCAATCAAAAAGCTATTTCTCACAATCCTCGATCTACTGTCGGCACTGTCACCGAAATTTACGATTATCTTCGTTTACTTTTTGCCCGCATTGGTCATCCCCATTGTCCAAATTGTGGCCGCGAAGTTTCTCCTCAGAGTAGCAAACAAATTGTCACTCAAATTTTAAATACTGCCTCTGTTATGTCCTCTGGTCTCAATATTTATCGATTTTTAGTTTTATCTCCCGTTGTTAAGGATAAAAAAGGTGACTTCAAAGGTTTAATTGAGAATCTAAAAAAACAAGGTTACAAATGGATTCGAGTCGACAATCAAATTATCGATTTATATTCTGATTTTGGTATTGCCAAAACCAACAAACACGACATTGACGCTGTTATCGATCGTGTTTCTCTTAACAAAGATAATCTCAAAGATACTAAACCGATTTACGATCGTCTTATTGACGATGTTGAACAAGCCATGAAATTAGCTAATGGCTTGGTTATTACTGCTCAGGTCAATGATCCTGGTTTCAATTTTCCTGAAAACCCCAAAGATTTTACTGATACTTTATTTTCCGAAAATTTTGCTTGTCCTAACTGTAATATTTCACTTCCAGAAATCGAACCTCGTTTATTTTCTTTCAACTCTCCCGAGGGCGCTTGTCCTGAATGTAAAGGTCTTGGTTCAAAGTATCAAGTTGATCGTTCAAAATTTCCCGAATGGCGTGCCAAAATGATGGAAAGTCGTTATGCCTCAGTTTCTTCCGATGCTATTCGTGAAGAACTTGAAAAATTCATGATTAAAAGTGAATGTACTACTTGTCATGGCGCTCGTCTCAATCAGGACACTCTTTCTATCCATATTTTAGGTCAAAATATTTATCAAATTACTCAATTACCAATTGAAAAATTAGATAGTTGGTTAAATAACCTCGATTCAGTTTTAACTAGTGACAAAGAAAAAGAAATTGTGACTCCTATCAAAAAAGAACTAGCCGCCAGAATCGAATTTTTATTAGCTGTTGGTCTTGATTATCTAAGTCTCGATCGTGAAGCTGGCACTTTATCCAGCGGAGAATCGCAGCGAATTCGTTTGGCTAGTCAAATTGGTACCGGTTTGACCGGTGTTCTTTATGTTCTCGATGAACCAACCATCGGTCTTCATTCTCGCGACAATGATCGCTTAATTGCCACTTTACAAAAACTCAAAGATTTAGGTAACTCTTTAGTTGTCGTTGAACATGACGAAGATGTTATAAAATCTGCCGATTATATCGTTGATTTTGGTTTATATGCCGGTAAACATGGTGGAGAAGTTATAGCTCAGGGAAATCTTGAAGATATCAAAAAGAATAGTAAATCCTTAACCGGTAAATATTTATCTGGTAAATTACAAATCAAAAATAATATAGATCAATCATCTACGATCTACAATCTAAGATCTAAGATCTCAATTAGGGGTGCCAATCAATGGAATCTCAAACATGTCGATGTTGATTTTCCCTTAAATAAATTAGTTTGTGTTACCGGTGTTTCTGGTTCGGGCAAATCTACTTTGGTTCACGATACTCTTTATGGTGGTGTTCGCAAAGCTACTCTTGGAAGTTATTATGGTTTTATTGGTAAATACGATGAAATTACTGGAGCCGACAATGTTACTGATGTTTTATTAGTCGATCAATCTCCTATTGGTCGCACTCCTCGTAGTAACCCTGCCACTTACACCAAAATCTTTGACGACATTCGCAAACTCATGTCTCAAACTATCGAAGCTCAAATTCGCGGCTTCAATGTCGATCGTTTTTCATTTAATGCCAAGCCCGGGCGTTGTCCTATTTGCGAAGGCCAAGGACAAATCAAAATAGAAATGCAATTTTTACCCGATATTTATGTCACTTGCGACGAATGTCACGGTACTAGATATAAAGAAGAAACTCTAGAAGTCGAATACAAAGGTAAAAATATTGCCCAAATTCTCAAAATGACTATCGATGAGGCTGCTGAATTTTTCAAAAATATTCCCAAACTAAAACGCATGTTGACCACCATTCAAGACGTCGGACTTGGTTATCTAGAATTAGGCCAACCGTCAAACACATTATCAGGAGGGGAGTCGCAACGTCTCAAAATTAGTCGTGAGTTAGTCAAATTAGGTAAAGGTAAAATGCTTTATATTCTCGATGAACCGACCACTGGTTTACATTTTTACGATGTCGACAAATTAATTACTGTCTTACGAAAATTGGTTGATAAAGGTAATACTGTTGTTGTTATCGAACATAATTTAGATATAATCAAAAACGCTGATTGGATCATTGATATGGGTCCCGAAGGTGGCGAAAAGGGCGGGGAATTAGTTGTCGCTGGTACTGTCAAAGACGTTATGAACTGTGATCGTTCTTACACCGGCCAGTATCTCAAGAAAAACCTGAACCCGAACGAAAAATGATTTTAAAAATCATATCCCGTTCGGGCAAAAACAACGCGTTACTTCCACAAACCCTTGATCCTCTCAATACAACGTAAATAATCCAGCCAACTGGTCACGTTAGATAATCGCATCGACATCACTTCGTAATCATTAGGGCTTTGAACTACCAAAGACATCTTAGCCTTAATTATCCTTTCTTGTTTGGCTAATGCCGTCGACAAATCAGAACGGTTTCTGATAGATGCCAACTCACCCAAAGAGCCACAAAGAAGGGATTTGAGACAAAGTGCCCAGATGGCGAAACCCAACGTCAGGATTAGTCTTCGGAAAATATTCATGGTCCAACCTCCTTTCTGGTCAGAGTCTTCAAATTAAACAAGGTACCTTCCGAAGCCTTTTCAGAATTAATCGTATTTTATCACCTATTCACACTCTTCTCTAATTTCTACTGTTGTATTCCAATCAGTTTCCAATTTTTCTACGGTACAATATTTTGTAAATTGCCCCAACCAGCCAATAGATTTATCATTATTTTCATAAATCAAAGCAATTTTTCCGCTCTTACTTTCCCTGGTTTTTCTATAAAACTCATTTTGAGTTCTTAAATACTCCGGCACTTCAGTCATACTGTAAGAAACTTTGTTTGGCATATAACCATACTTCCTTACGCCATATTGCCAGTACAAATATTGATTTGAATAATCATAAATTTCTGGCACATATGTATAAGCCTCAAAACCATCATTGTTCATTTTGCCGTACACCCAATCAATATTTTTTAGTAAATTAGCTAATTTTTTTGGGTCGTTCCTACCAAAACTTCCATTTGTAAACTGCCACTGATCTGTCATTGTCAGATAAATACTCCTCAATAAAAATATTCCAATTATTATTCCAGCTATTTTTTTTAATTTATTAATATTGGCCAGCCCTATACTAATTACAAAACAATACCAAACTCTTAAACTTTCTAAATACCAGGTTTTTAATTCATGATGATAAACCGCTGTGTAAAAAACAAAAGAAAAAATCAGAAAAGATACATAATAAATACCTGTTTTTCGGTATTTTTTATTTATTAAAATCAAAACTATTGCTAGAATTAATAACCCCAAACCCCAACCATAATTCGCTATAAATTGTCCTTCAAAAAACCCAATTATTTTATTAAAATGTGAACTTACTGTTTCTCCTAAATTCATTTTGTCACCCAATACCTGATTACTACCATTAAAAAATCCTAATAATAATTTCGTCATCTGAAATTTATTTTTTACCTCCAAAAGTATTTGAGGCAAAAACCATGGAACCGCTCCGACTAAAAAACTTTTCCAGTGTTTAACTTTTTTATTTAACAAAATTACTAACACCGAAAATCCCAAGCAAACTACCCCAAAGGCTGCCTCAAATTGAGTCATCATTGCTGCCGTTAATCCTAACCACAAAATCGATTTTTTGTCTTTTTTCTCCAAAAAATTCCACAATGCTACAAAAAAATAAACGCTTAAATAAGTTGCCATATTGGCATTCCAAAAATATCTCGTCAAGTTAAACATTTGTGGTGCCATCAAAAACAAACTTCCGATCAAAAATCCCAAGGTTATATTTCTTTTTCTAAAATACCAAAAAATAAATCCACCAGAGACTAAAAATAACAATATATTCCAATAAACCAACGCTTGCGGACTTCCACCGCCAATCCAATAAGCCGGTAAATTAAAATAATAATAAAACGGCCCTAATCTTAATCCATTAATTGAAGTTGTCGGTCCTAATATTGCCAAGTCTTTAAATTCTCCTAAGGCTCTTATATCCAACATATCTCTGGCTTGGTCATAAGTAAAAGGTGCATTGTAGTCTTTTATTTGAAAAAATCTAATAACTCCCGAAAGTCCCAAGATAATTCCAAAAACTATTGTTAAGATTTTTTCCTTTCCTTTCATGATTTCATTATATAATACCTATGTGATTGATTTAAGTCATCTTCCAAATTCACCTGGCGTTTATATTTATAAAAACACTGAGGGCAAAATTATTTATATTGGCAAAGCCGTTAATCTCAAAAAACGGGTTTCTCAGTATTTTCAGTCAGATCACGCCCTGGGTTACAAAACTGGTCATTTAGTTTCCGAAATTACCGACATTAGTTTTCATACTGTTGGCTCCGAAATTGAAGCTTTAGTTCTTGAATCCAGTCTTATCAAGCAATATCGACCAAAATTTAATTCTCAACTCAAAGACGACAAAAGTTACATCTATATCACCATTACCAAAGATAAATTTCCTCTCATCAAACCGGCCTTCAAATCTACTCTCAATCAAAACGATTTATTTTATGGCCCTTTTCCTGACAGCCGTTCGGTCAAAAGTCTTCTTAAAACTATCCGTCATATTTTCCCTTATTATTCCAAAAAACATGACCTAAAACCATGTCTTTATTGTCATCTTGGTCTTTGTCCTGGCGTTAATCCAAACCCAAAAGAATATCGAGCTAATATTTCCAAAATAAAAAAAATCCTCAATGGTCATTTCCATAAGTTAATTTCCCAATTAACCAAAGAGATGAATGTATTTTCAAAGGCTGAAAATTATGAATTAGCCAAAGTTCGCCGTGACCAAATTAATTCTTTAAATTATGTTATTTCTGGCTGGCAAAGTCTCAGCCATCTTTATCAAGAGATTGATTTTAAAGAGGACAAATATCAAAAAGCTTGTGATCAGCTGGTTTTAACTTTATCGCCTTATTTTCCTAAACTTAAGCAAATCAATCGTCTCGAAGGCTACGATATTTCCAATTTGGGTTCCAAAGTTTTTGTTGGGGCTATGACGGTTTATCAAGACGGCAAAATTGACAATTCTCAATATCGCCAATTCAAAATTGATAGCAAAATTACTCCAGACGATCAGTTTATGATTAAAGAAATTATTTATCGTCGTCTCAAGCATTCAGAATGGTCTTATCCAAATATTTTAATGGTCGACGGGGGAAAGCCACAAGTTTCTGCTGCTCATCAAGCCTTAGAACTTTCTACTAATCCGCAAACCAATCAAATTTGTCTTATTGGTCTTGCCAAAAAACTTGAAACTATTGTCATTAAAACAGTTGATAATTGGGTTGAAATTAATCTACCCAAAAATTCTCCTGCCCTTCAATTACTCCAACAAATTCGTGACGAAGCTCACCGCTTTTCCAACCGCTATCGCAAAACAATATTAAACAAAAATACTTTTAACAACTAAGTATAATTTGTTGAATTCTCTCTTTTTTCTTATCACCTTTAACTTTAAGTTCACTCCCACATGGTATCCAGACAATTTCCCCAGGCCTAAACCCTTGATCTACCATCTGATCTTTTCTGGTAAAATGGTACTTCGCCGGAGTTAATAATATATACGGTCTCATATTTCTTTTTTGTGGCCACTTTCCTTTTTTACTGTCCATTAATCTTTTAACCACAATTTCGTTATCTAAAAAACCTGCCTTATAACCTTTTCCATTAATTTGGTTGCTAATATACATAGAATTAGTAATAATTCTCTGATCTCTAAATGGTGTTACTTCCAACAAGGATTCATCCTTATGTCTATATATCTCACTTACATTATCAGATTGATATATTGGTAGTCCATTTTCTGTATATCTAACCGCAGGCTCACCGATTAAATTCTGTATTGGTACTTTAGGTCGCAACTCAGCTGCTCTACGGTCATAATAATCCCTAACTGAGGCATCAATCTCTGGGAAAAAATTAATCTGCTCAATACGCTCTTGCATATATTATATATACCTATAATATATAAATTATATCATTTTTTCTCTTCAGGTTCAAATTTCATTGTTTTTCGAATATGATCCTTTGCGTTACTTGTCTTCACCATATCAATCCAATTTTTATTCACATTCAATTTTTTGCCTAATAACACTTCAACCAAATCACCATTCTTCAGTTCATCATTAATCTTACCCATTTTACCGTTTATTTTTACCCCAATACACCGGTCTCCCACACTTGTATGTATTCGGTAAGCAAAATCCAAAGCCGTACTACCTTTTAGTAATTGAATTGTGTCTCCTTTTGGAGTGAATACATAAATATAACTAGTCAGTACTTTTAATTGATAATTATTAACATTATTGTCGCCCTTTTGCCATTTGACCAAATCTTTTACCCATTCCATTCCTCTATTTCCATTATTACCTTTGCCCATTTTATAAGCAATATGTGATGCTGGACCGAATTCGTTAAATTCATGCATCTCCTTAGTTTTAATTTGAATTTCTACAGTTAACCCGTCTCTCCAGGCAATTGTTGTTTGTATCGATCGGTACCCATTCGGTTTTGGTGATGAAATATAATCCTCAAATTCCTCCGGCAACGATCTATATTTTGCATGCAATAATCCCAAAACTGTATAACACTCTACTAAACTATTAGTCAAAACTCTTATAGCTACTCTGTCTTTAACTTGGTAAGATTCACCCTTTTTCTTTATTTTTGAAAATGTACTATAAAGACTTTTAATCCTACCTTCTACAACTACATCATTAATATTATTTACTTTAAGTATTCTCTCAATTTCTGTCGAAACCAAATTCAATGCTTTTATTTCATCTTTTTCCTTTTCTCTAAATAGTTTTTGAATTCTTTCTGCCTCTTCAGGGTAGAGGATTTGAAAAGCAATATCTTCCAGTCGTTTTTTAAAATAATGCAAACCTACGTATTCTGCTAACGGACCATAAATTTGCATAATATTTTTGGCATATAATACTTGTCTTTCTTTAGGCAAATATTCAATAGTCAAGCTATTATGTAACTTATCTACTAACCTGATTATTAATACCCTTACATCATTAACCGATGAAAAGAAAAATTTTCTGAATTCTTCAATACTGGTTTGATTAATTTTAATCCCCGAAGTTTTCGTTTTTACTTCTGTCAATCCAGAAACCAACAATGCCACTTCGTCTCCAAACTCATTAGCAATATCTTCAATCGTAACTTTCGTATCTTCTACACAATCATGAAGTAAAGCGGCAATTACTGCCTCCTGACCGATACTCAATTGAGCCACCACTTTAGCAATCCAAGCCGGATGAGAGATATAAGGTTCACCTGAGTATCTTTTTTGACCATCATGAGCCGCCGCCATAAAATCATAAGCTCTCTTGATTACATTTCTGTCTAAGCCGGAAACTTTAGAGATTGTTGTCTCTAAGTCCTGCCAATAATTATCATTAAAAGATAAATCCAAACCCATACTCTGATTTTACCTCAAAAATAATTAAATTTTCTCGGCAAAGACCAATAATCTTTGCCAATTTGTCCCTATTGGCCAACAAGTCTGTAAAATCAAAATCTCTTTATCTTTATCAGAGTAATTCAAATAATCTGTATCTTTCGATTTAATAACCTTTTCCATATATACTCGATATGTAAAAATTTCACCATTATAACTTAATAAAATATCATCTCCTTCTTTCATCTCACCTAATAAGTAAAATACTGCATTATCCCGAGCATCAAACACCCCCTGTTGACTTGAATGAGCAAATAAGTACACCGCTGTTCCTTTACCTCCTCCCGGCAAAGACGATTCATCAGAATGAGCCACTACATTACTTTTTAAAACTCTCATATATTCTTCTTTGGAATATGGCGAAACATTGGCCTGAATTTTGGTATTTGCCCCTATTTTAGGTATATTAATTGTAAACTCATCAGTATTCGCTTTAGGTAAAGGTGTTGGACTTGGTTCGGTAACCAAAGTTGGTTGTAACACCGGTGTTGCAGTATTAACTCTAGTCGGTGTCGCTACTAAGTTATTAGTTTGAGTTATTTTTTTTACCTCAGCCAAAACTTTACTCTGATCAATCAGTTTATAATGTAGCCAACTCATCATTATAGGGCTATATATATATAGTATTCCAAACACAGAAAATAAAGATAAAATACTACCAAAATAAAAAATTATTTTTTTCCACCATCTTGGATTACTGTAAATCACTCCACCTGATTTTCTTATCTTGACGTGTCTTTTGTCGGGTGTTATTTTAAAAAAGTTGTTAAAAATCACAACTAATTAAAACATTAATTTTTATTTGACAAAAGGTCTTCGTTGACCTAAGATACTAACTCAATCTGTTTCTCCTGTGCAGAATTAAACCAATCGGGAGTGATATTAATCAAAAAATGAACCAAAAAAATCTTTTGACCAGAGCCGGTTACGATCAGTTGACCCAACAGCTTGCTGATTTAAAAGACAAACAGGAGCACTTGATTACTCAAATCGAAGATGTGGCTCAGCCGGATGAATCAGGCGAAGATGGTTTAGCTTCTCAGCTCAAAGAAGAGTTAGAAGTAACCAACACTCAGATTGAACAAATTGAAGAAACTTTAGAATCTAGCGAAATAATTAGCGATAAAGTTTCTTTTGACTCAATTCAAGTTGGTTGTAAAGTTAAAATAAAAATTTCTGCTGCCACCAAAGAATTCTTCATTGTTAATCAACTCGAATCCGATCCTACTGTTAACAAAATTTCTGACCAATCCCCGTTGGGCAAAGCTTTAATTGGTAAAAAAGTTAACGAAGAAATTGAAGTCGACGCTCCGGTAGGTAAGATTGTCTACAAAATCGTCTCCATCAACTAATTTGTCCTTTGGTATAGTAAAATAGTTACATGGCAGATATAAAGCTAAACGAACTCCAAAAGCAGCGCTTAGACAAGCTGGAAAAAATTAAGTCTCTCGGGCTTAATCCTTATCCACAACCAAATTTATCCCAGAAATCCACTGTCGCTCAAGCTAGGGAACAAATGGATAAGTCAGTCGAAGTTGCTGGTCGTTTAATGTCACTTCGTGGTCACGGGAAAATTCTTTTTGCTGACTTACATGATCAAACAGGAAAAATCCAGCTTTTTTTTCAGGAAAAAGTTCTTGCTGACAAAATGTCTCAAACTAAACTCTTAGATTTAGGGGACATTATCTCTGTTTGTGGTGAAGTTTTTAAAACTACTGCCGGCGAAACCACTATCAACGTCTATAAATTTGAAATTTTAGCCAAGAATCTCCGTCCGCTTCCCGAAAAATGGCATGGCCTCAAAGACATTGAAGAACGTTATCGTCAACGTTATGTCGATCTTATCGTCAATCCTGAAACTCGAGAAGTCTTTAAAACCCGAACCAGAATTTTAACTGAAATGCGTCGTTTTCTCGATGATCATGGTTTCATGGAAGTCGAAACTCCAGTGCTTCAGCCGGTTTATGGCGGTGCCTCTGCCAAACCATTTGTCACTCATCATAATACTCTCGATATGGACATGTATTTGCGTATTTCCGATGAACTTTACCTCAAAAGGCTAATTGTTGGTGGTTTTGAAAAAGTTTATGAAGTTAGTCGTGATTTCCGCAATGAAGGTGTTTCTCGTTTTCACAACCCAGAATTTACTCAAATTGAATTTTATTGGGCCTATGTCGACTACGAAGTCTTAATGGAATTTACTGAAGAAATCGTCAAAAATATTATTCAAACAGTCAAAGGCAATCTTAAATTTTCTTTTCAGGGAACTGACTTAGATTTTAGTAAACCAATCGAAAGAATCACTTTTACCGACGTCATCAAAAAACACACTGGTATCGATATTGATCAGATTCATACCGAAGACGATTTTAAACAAGCCATTGTCGACAAAAAACTCAAAGTCGACATGAAAGGTGTTGTTGGTCTTGGTGCGTGTTTCGACGCTCTTTACAAAGAACATGTTCGACCAAACATTGTTGGTCCAGCCTTCATTTGTGATTACCCCGCCGAAATGATTGCTCTTGCCAAACGCAAAGCCGATAATCCCAACAAAATTTCTTCATTTCAATTACTCATCTGTGGTACCGAATTCCTTAAAGCTTACAATGAATTAAATGATCCTAAAGATCAATCAGATCGTTGGCTCGATGAAGTTGCTCTAGAAAAGAAGGGTAATGAAACTGCCATGCAATTCGACAGTGATTATATCCGCGCTCTGGAATACGGTATGCCACCAACTGCTGGTTGGGGTATGGGTATCGATCGCTTCACTCAACTTCTTACTGATCAATCTACCATCAAAGACGTCATTCTTTTCCCAGCCATGAGAAATGAAGAGTAAAATAAATCAATGAAATTACTCCTCACTTCAGCTGGAATTACCAATCAAAGCATTCTTCAAGGTCTCGACGATCTCGCCAGTAAACCCTTAGACCAACTCAAAGTTGCTTTTATCCCCACCGCCGCCAATTTAGAATCCGGTGACAAAGATTGGCTAATCGATGATCTTCGCCGTTTAAGTTTTTTGAAATTTAAAGAAATTGATATTGTCGATATTTCTGCTTTACCTCAAAAAATCTGGCGAAAAAGACTAGAAGAAGCCGATGTTTTATTTGTCGAAGGTGGTAATACTTACCATTTAATGTATTGGTTTAACAAATCTGGTTTATCAAAACTTTTACCTAAATTACTTAAAACCAGAATTTATATTGGTGTCAGTGCTGGCACAATTATTACTACTCCAAGTATTATTAATGCCGATTTTGAGGCAAAACCACTCAAGCAAATTCATGAAGAAATTTTTCATGATGGTTTAAATTTGGTTAACTTTATGGTTGAACCCCATTTAAATTCTGAATATTTTTCTGAGTCGACACTGGATAATCTAGAAAAACGTTCCAAAAAATATAAATTTCCCATTTACGGTATTGATGATAATACTGCCATCAAAGTTGATGGTGATAATATAGAAGTTATTAGTAATGGAATTTGGAAAAAATTTGACAAATAATATGAATCGCCAAAATTATCTCGATGCTCTAAAAAATTCTTTAGAACCAAATATTGTCTCTCATTCTTTGGCTCTAGAAAGTTGTATGGGCGGTATTTATGATTATCTTTCTCAAAATAATTTACTCAAACAAAATGAATTATCTCGTGGTAATTGGACTTTAGCTGGACTAATTCACGACATTGATTATGCTGGCGAGTTTAAAACATTTCATCCTAACAAAACCAAACAGGCTCTCGCAAAATTTGATTTAGAAATTTCTGATGATATTGATCAATTAGTCAAATCTCATGCTCCTAAAATTTCTGGTATTAATCCGACCACCCAAGCCCAATGGTCCATCTTTTGCGCCGATAGTTTAACTGGTTTAATTGTCGCTGTCGCTTTTGTTTATCCCTCTCGCAAATTAAGTGATGTTAAAGTTAGTTCTGTTCTCAAAAGATTTCTCAAAGAACCTCGTTTTGCCGCTGGCACTCGCCGTGATGAAGTCAAAATGTGTGAACTTCCAGAAGGTCTAAATATTCCCTTGGAAAAATTTATTGAAATCTGTCTCACCTCCATGCAATCAATCGCCCCAGAAATTGGGTTATAATTACTTTGTGAGTCAATCATTAATCCTTGCTCAAAGTTTTCTTAATCAAATAGTTGAAGTTATTATTGATCGTCAATTAAGTACTCTTCATCCCAAATGGAAATTTAAATATCCAGTTAATTATGGTTATCTTCCAGGAATTTTTGCTCCCGATGGTGAAGAACTTGACGCTTATGTTTTAAAAGTTGACCAACCTTTAGAAAAGTTCGTCGGTAGGGTAGTGGCTATTGTTCATCGTCTTAACGATGACGATGATAAATTAATTGTCGTCCCTGATGGTGAAACTATCACCAATGAAGAAATTGATAAGTTAACTCATTTTCAAGAACAATTTTTCCAGCATCAAATAATTAGATAAATATATTTTGCGTTTAATCTGCGTAGATTTTAGCCCTTAATCTCTGTTAAAATATTCCAATTATGATTGACATTAATTTGCTAAGGGAAACTCCTGAAATTGTCCGCGAAGCTCTAATTAACCGTCAAAAAAAATCCTCCGTTGTTGACGAAATTATCCAACTCGATTCTTCCCGTCGCGAACTCTTGTCTAATGTCGAAAAACTTCGTGCTGAACAAAATGCTTTAAGTCGTCAATTTACCGGTAAACCAACTGAAGATCAATTAAAACAAGCTAGTTCTATCAAAGAAAAACTCAAAGCCCTAGAAACTGAGCTTAAAGAAACTGAAGATAAACAAAATTTAATTTTAGAAGAAATTCCCAATATTCCTGCTAGTGATGTTCCAGTTGGTAAAGATGATTCAGAAAATCCTGTTTATAAAACAGTTGGTGAACCTCGTAAATTTGATTTTCAACCTCTCGACCATGCTGATCTTGGTGAAAAACTCGATATTCTTGATGTTAAAAAAGCCGCTCAAGTTTCTGGTTCTCGTTTTGGTTATTTCAAAGGTCAGGGTGCTGTCCTTGAAATGGCTGTCATGTTTTATGCTTTTCAAAAACTTATCAAAAAAGGTTTCATTGGTATGATCCCTCCGGCTATGGTCAAAAGTTCCAGTGAATGGAAATGTGGTTATGCCAGTAATAAAAATTTATTTAATGCTTATTATTCCGCCCCCGAAGATGATTTAGTTTTTATTTCTAGTTCCGAACACGCCGTTGTTCCATACCATATGGATGAAATTTTAGACGCTAATAATTTACCTTTAAAATACGTCAATTTTTCACCATGTTTCCGTCGTGAAGCTGGTACTTATGGTAAAGATATGAAAGGTATGTTGCGAGTTCATTTCTTCAACAAAGTTGAAATGAATATTTTTACTCTACCTGACTACAAAATTTCTGATGACATGTGTCTTGAAATGTTAGCTAATGAAGAAGAAATTATGCAAGATTTTGATATTCCTTATCAGGTAGTCAAAAATTGTACCGGTGATCTACCTCAACCAAATCGTCGTATGTATGATATTAATTCCTGGTTCCCTGGTCAAAATGCTTATCGCGAAACTCAATCATGCAGTAACTGTGGTGATTATCAAGCCAGACGTCTCAATACTAAAGTCAAAATTAACGGTAAAAACGAATTTGTTCATATTTTAAACGCTACCATGATCACTGATCGAGCCGTTCTAGCCATCTTAGAAAACCATCAACAAGCCGACGGTAGTGTCATTATTCCGGAATGTTTACGTCCATACACCAATTTCGACGTTATCAAACCTTCACAAAGCTAGAGGAGCCACCCCAGTCCGGCTCCTTCAAATCTTTGTCGGAGCCGGACGAAGGTATTTTAAAATTAATTTCCAACTAGTTTATAATTAAACCTATGTTCTCACTCTTAAAAAATGTTTTTGATGATAATGCTAGGCGGATTCGGTCATATCAAAAATTAATTGATAAAATCAATTCTTTTGAAACCGACATTACCAAGCTCAACGATGAAGAATTGTCTCAAAAAACCACTTCTTTCAAGAAACAACTTAAAAAAGGCAAAACCTTAGATGATCTTTTACCTGAAGCCTTTGCTGTCGTTCGTGAGGCCGTCAAACGGACTATTGGCGAGCGGGCTTACGATGTTCAGCTTATGTCAGCTATTACTCTTCATCAAGGTGCTATCGCTGAACAAAAAACCGGAGAAGGTAAGACTCATTCAGTTATTTTTCCGGCTTATTTAAACGCCCTAAGCGGTAAAGGTGTTCACATTGTTACTCCAAATGATTATTTAACTCGTGTCGGTGCTGGCTGGTACCCCAAAGCTCTTCATCTCTTGGGTATTTCTACTTCTTGTTTAATTCACGAACAGTCTTTTGTTTTAGATCCAGAATATACCGATGAATCGGAAAAAATTGACGATCGTTTAGCTCATCTAAAACCAGTTTCTCGTCAAGAGGCTTATTTGGCTGATGTTACATATGGTACTAATAATGAATTTGGTTTCGATTATCTTCGTGACCATATGGCACCTCACCAAGACCAGGTAGTCCAACGTCCTCATCATTTTGCCATTGTCGATGAAGTCGACTTTGTTCTTATTGATGAAGCCCGGACTCCACTAATTATTTCTTCTCCTAATGATCAACCTACCGACAAATATTATAAATTTGCCAAAATAGCTGAAGAGCTTCAACCAACGGACTATGTTATTGATGAAAAATCCCGTTCAGCTACTTTATCAGAATACGGTATTCGCAAAGTTGAGAGAACATTAAATGTTACGAATTTATACGAAGAATCATTTGAAACTATTCATTATATTGAAAATGCTATCAAAGCTCGGGCTTTATTTCATAAAGATAAAGATTATGTTGTCAAAGATGGTGAAGTTATTATTGTTGATGAATTTACTGGTCGTATGATGAATGGCCGTCGCTGGTCTGATGGTCTTCATCAAGCCGTCGAGGCCAAAGAAGGTGTTACTATTCAACGTGAGTCTCAAACCTGGGCTACTATTACTTTTCAAAATTATTTCCGTCTTTACGAAAAGCTCGCCGGTATGACTGGTACTGCTATGACCGAGGCCGAGGAATTCAAGAAAATTTACGATCTTGATGTTGTTTCTATTCCTACTCATCGTCCAGTTCAACGCTCTGATCAACACGATTTAATTTTTAAAACTCAACGGTCAAAATA
>CAZLCB010000010.1:22111-24667 GCA_964558195.1 uncultured Gammaproteobacteria bacterium | reverse complement strand
ATAGGTAGGATTGAGGTTAGAATTAATCGGTGATAGTCGGACTTAATTTAATTGAGGGTGTCGCTACCTTAGTCGGTGTGATTGTGGTTTTGGTGGTTGAAGTAACGGTGGGGGTGCCAGAACAGGCCATTTCAGTACAAGTAATAACGCCAGCAGAAGAACAAGTACAAGTATTGCAACCATCAGCAGACTGGAATGACTCCCCTATTTGATAAGTTTTATCATTTAATTCACAAGTACCTGATTCGCTTGAGGAATTATCATTGATTTCCGATAAGGTTGGAGTTACAGAAGGTGTTGAGTTATCAGTTTTATTTTTAGTTGTGTTTGATGGAACTAAAAATAAAAAATAAGCTAAACCGGCGGCTATTATTAAAAATAAAATTAGGGCAAAAACAAAAAAGACTTTACCGATAGATGATTTTTTTACTGGACTAGTAGCGACTGAATTATCGGATTTAGTTTCATCTTCGGTCAATAAACGATTGATTTCGGCTTTGATTTCTTCTGGCGTTTTTTCTGGTTGAGAGTTTTCTGTACTTAAACTTGATACCGGTTCTGGAGTTATTTCAATAACTGGTTTTGGTTGAGTATTCTCCTCTTCATTTTCAAGGTTGGCAGCTAAAGATGGATGGATAGGAGATTCAAGTTGAGGTGAATTAATACTTTTTAATTCTGGAGTGGAGGATTTTTCTGGAGCCTCATCCGAAATTTTAGGAATTATTTCTTTTTCTAAATCATCAATTAAAGTATTTGAGGGTTGGGGTACAATTGGTTTTTCCGCTTCTACTTTAGCTGAAGTAGCTTCTTTTAGAGAGACGTTGATTGATTCATCTTCAGGTTTGTTTTGAGGAGTTTGATTGTCTTCCGGTTTGACTGAGGCGGCGTATTCGTCAAGAATTTTTTGATAATCAGAGGTTGCCGGATTAGTTTGATTTTGATTTTTATTATCGTCCATAAAATAATATCTCATTTGATGAAATATATTGCAAATTTTTAATTAATCTTTATGATTAAAGTATGAAGAAAAAACTGCTCATGGTTTTTGTTCTTTTTGGGTTGTTGTTAGGTTTTAAAAATACAAGTGTTTTGGCTAGTGGTTTTAATTTGAAATCAATTGGTTCGGTGGATACTAGTGGCCGACAAATTTCTCACTGGTGGTATTCTGGATCAGTTCCAGTGTTCACAGGTGAAGCTCCAAGTGGCAGTACAGTGACGATTTCAATTGATGGAAGTGAAGGTTCGGTGACGGCTGGTGATAGTAATGATTGGTCTTATTCACCTGGGTCTTTATCAGATGGTGACCATAGTGTAGTAATTACGAATAATGGATCAACAATTAATTTTACCTTGACGATGGGAGCGGAAAATGTAAATTGGGATGCGGTCAATAGTGAATCAGGCAAATCTACATTACCTACAGTCGGAGTAATATTTCCAACAACATTATTGTCTTCGGTAGGATTAGGATTGGTGTTTTTAGCTAAGGCGGTAGCCAAGAGAAACTAATTTGGTAAAATTGGCAATGAAATTTTTTGTCCAAACGTTTGGCTGTATTCAAAATACTTCTGATTCGGAAAGAATTAAGAATTATTTTTTGGTCAAAGGTGATGAAGAATCTAAAAATTGGAAAGAATCGGATGTGGTAATCATTAACACTTGCATGATTCGCCAGTCAGCTGAGAATAGGGCTTATGGTTTGTTGCGAAATGCCCAAAAATTAGGTAAAAAAATAATTGTAACTGGTTGTTTGGTGGGGGTGATGAAAAAGAATGGTCAAAAAAATATGGAAGTGAGAAAAAATTTTCCAGGAATTGAATTTAAAGTTTTAGATGAATTTCAAACTGATTGGGAGCCAGTGAAAAAATTTAATAACGTAGTTTTGATTCCGATAAGTTACGGTTGCAATAATATGTGTTCGTATTGCATTGTGCCGCAAGCCAAAGGACGAGAAGTTTCACGAAAAATGGAAGATGTATTGGCTGATGTAGATAAAGCAATTGCAGAGGGTAATAAAAATATTTTACTGATCGGACAAAATGTAAATTCATATGGAGCAGAATTGAGTGATTGTGGTTTGGTGTCGATGGGTAAAAAAAGATTTAAGAGTTTATTTCCGGAATTATTAAAAAAAGTGGCGAAAAAAGATCTGGAAAAAGTGTCGTTTGTAAGTAATAACCCTTGGGATTTTTCGGACGATTTGATTGAAGTAATTGCTGAATATAAAAATATTGATCGACTAATTCATTTGCCATTTCAGGCGGGTGACGACGAAATTCTTAAAAGAATGAACAGAAATTACACCAAAAAAGAATATTTGGATTTAGTCAAAAAAATTAAAGACAAAATTAATGATGTTCGATTTAGTACTGACATTATTATTGGTTTCCCAGGTGAAACTGATGAAAAATTTGAAGAAACAATAGACGTTTGTCAGCAAGTAAATTTTGAAGTGGCTTATTTAAACAAATACTCCCCTCGCCCAGGAACTGTGAGTGCCAAATTGTACAAAGATGACGTCCCGATGAAAACGAAAAAGGAAAGATGGGTAAGACT
>CAZLCB010000010.1:0-22011 GCA_964558195.1 uncultured Gammaproteobacteria bacterium | reverse complement strand
AGGTGGTTAGCAATGTTGGTGTTGTGCTCGGAGAGGGTTTTGGCATAATACATAACACCATCGTCGCCGGTAATGTAGTAGAGGTAATCTGATTCGGTAGGATGAAAAGCGGCATAAAGAGAATTGTAACCAGGATTACAAATTGGTCGTGGAGGAAGCCCGGGATTTTGATAAGTATTAAAAGAAGACTTTGTTTTTTTGATTTGATCACTAGTAACTGGTTGCCAATATTTACTAATTGATTTTGTTTGACTATCACGGGCATATTGAACGGTGGCATCAATTTGAAGAGGCATACCCTCTTTGAGACGGTTAAAAATAATTCCGGAAATCATTTGTTTTGATTTGAGTAACCGACCTTCACGTTCGATAAGAGAGGCTAAAATGACAGCGTCAGAATCGGAAAGGTCTACCGTGCTACCGGATTTGGCTTGAGCAAATTGTTTATCAAAATTATTCTGGATTAAAGAAATAATTTGATCGAGAGTAAAATATTGAGGAATAAGATAACTATCGGGAAAAATATAGCCCTCTTTGGCTTTGATGGCTTTGATAAAATCGGCGGATTTGATAGGACCATTGTCAGGGAAAACATCAGTTAATTCTTCTACACGTAAACCTTCAAGAATTTTTAACCAATAATCAGTAACTCCAGATTGAGTTAATTTAACAGCGATTTCTCTGGTGGTTAAATTGGGTGAAAGTTTAAAGTTACCAGCCTGAATTTTTTTATTTAAAGAAAGACTGTAAGTGTAATAAAGAAAAACATATTTATTTTTGATTAATCCATTTGATTCAAGTTTTTGAGAAATAGATTTAATACCCTCACCTGATTTGACGGTAAAAATTTTACCGGTTTGGTCAGATGATACTGGCTGATTATCTTGTTGAATGAGAGCAAATATGCCACCAGCAATAATCAAAATTGAAACAACAAAAGCAAGAAGAATTTTTTTAATCATTTAGATTTCGTCGAATAAAGCTCGACGATAAGTATTAGTCTTTTCGTCGTGAATAAAAATTCGGCCACACTGACAAGTAACCGTAGTTTGACCACGAACTGGCAAACGTTTACCTTGAGATAAGGGTGTACCGCAACCGACACAGCGTTTTTGAGATATTAACCAGGCTTGAATTGGAGCAATTAAGTTTTTGATCATAATTTTATTTAATCAATAACACGTTTTAATATAACTGCGGCAGCGATAGCGTCAATATTTTTTTTGTAGTCTTTTTTTGGCTTTTTGTTGGCCAAATAAATCTGGTCAGCTTCGATAGTACTCACAGCTTCTTCAACAGTTTCAATAGGTAATGTTACCATGTTTTTGAGTTCATCGACAAATTTTTGAGTTTTTTTAGCAAACTCTCCTTGGGAAATTCCAACAAAAATTTTTTCGATTTTAAAATCAGAAATAACTTTATTTAATTGGTCAAAAAAATTAGGATCATTTTTGATGACAGATAAGGGTTGAATGATTCCTTGAATAGAGACAGCCAAACCAATTCTTTTATTACCATAATCAATTGAAAGCGCATTCATGGAATTATTATATCAAGAGCTTAATTGGGTGAAAGAGTAGCCCGAACAACAAGGCGACGTATGTAAGTACCAGGCGGACTACAAGTAATTACAGTTAAGGTTTTGTTATCAAAGCGTTGCTCTAAAACTGAAAGATTGGTCGGTTGAACTTCAAACATTTCTTCAACAACATATTTGTAATTAGATTTGTCATATTTTAGGTAAATTTCGTCACCTTGTTCGAGTTTGTAGAGAGTAGAAAAAATAGTTAAATAATTTTTGGGGTTAAAAAATTGAGGTAAAACTGAATGGCCGAAAATAACAGTATTACCAAGTTGACCAGGTAAAGCAGTTTGAGGGTATTGAATTAAACTTTTATTCAGATCCATACTGCCAATTTTGACAACAGCATCGCTGATTTTGAGTTTGGGTATAGAAAGATAATAGGTTGATTTTGTGGAAGTATCAATTTGAGTGACCGGTAAAAGATTATCCTGAGTATTGACAAACCAATTAGAGAGTTGAGTATAGTCAGCACTGTCGCCTAAAATGCTAGCTTGATTGGATGATTTAGGAGCAGAAGGATCAATAATTTGTTTAAATTTTCCCGAATATTCCATTTGAAATTTAATTATAGGAAAAACAGCAAATCCAAAAAAAGATATTCCACTTAAAAATAAGAAGAGAATAATGAGTTTTTTGCGTTTCGGCAAACTCTTTTTACTAGTTTCTTTTTTTAGATAAATATAACTCACAAAGACTCCGTTTTAACTTCAATACTGATATTATCTGACCTAAATGGTAAAAGAGGAAGACTGTTGGTGATATGAAAGTTGTAAGCTCGGGGAACAAGGGTTTTAATAATACTATTAGCTTGATTGTTAGTTTTGGCAACTAAAGATTTTTGAACTTGAGAAAGGTTAATTTTGGGTAACGATTTTCCGGATAAGTTTAAAGAACCAACAGCTTGTGAAGATTCTGTTTTAGTTATATTGAAAGATAAATTAAAATCGCCAGATTGATAATTGATATTATTAAAATCTGATTCTGAAGATAAAAAGTGTTTGACAACTTGCTCTTTGATATCATCGGAAAGAATAAAAACGGAGACAGTAGCATTGACGGTGGCTTTGAGTTCGTCAGCAGCTTCACCAATTTCCCGACTAAGTTCAAGATTATCTTTTTGACTTTGAATGGTACCTTTGATGACGCCGGAAATATTGCCAACTTTTTGATTAATTTGATTGTCAATATTTTTTGCAATTTCCTCATCGATTTTGGACTGAACTGCGGTTTTATCATCTTTACTAACAGCCCGAATTTGTTGTTTGCTACCACCAGCAAAAGCCGAATCGGTTTTGGCAATCAAACTGGTTTCAGAAAAATCTTTAAAAGTTAATTTTGTATCAGCCGTCAGATTAAATTCCGGACCGATATCACTAGCTAAAATCACAGTCTTGGTTTGACCTAAAGTAATAACACCTTTTTCCAGATCAGAACTGCTAGCGTTAATAGAAACTGCGGTGGTTAATTCAAATTTTTTACCAGAAGGATCAGTTAAAATTGAACCTTTGGGAATATTTTGAGTTTTGTCAAGTTTGTTAAAAATAATAATTTCACCTTTGGCTTTTTCACCGACAGTTTTTTGACCGGTGGTCTCGACAGTAGCTGAAGCATTAACCTGAATAGTTTCTTTTTGGACAGGGATAATAGATTTACTAATGTCGGCCGGATTAGCGTCGGTTTTTAGAGTTATTGGAGTAGATTTATTAAATTGATATGGGGTAGTGAAAAGAGTAATTTTGGCGGAAACCAAAAAAAGAGGGGCAATAATTAAAAATGGCAAAATAGCTAAAATAATCCAAAGAAAACTATAATTAATTTTGAGGTTTGGTAATTTAAATTGAGGTAATTTAAAAACAAGTTTCTTTTTTTCTAATGATTCAGACGGCAGAATTGGAGGGGTAATAACCGGTGGTTGAAAAGGATCAAGGTTGGGTTCTGGAGACAAATCAAGAGATGGAGGTAGTTGATCTGGAGTAATAACAGGTAAGGGTGAGATGTTATCGGTTGTTTCGGGAACAGAAAAACCTAATGTGTCAGGTGAAGTTTCAATTAAATCTTCTTTTTGAATTTCATCTTTTTTTTCTATAATTTCGGTTTCTTCGATAAGATTTTCTTCGGTTTCAGTTTTTTCAAAAGTTTTATCAATATCGTTAATTAATGGCGTTTCAGCTTGAGTTGTTTTGGTCGGGGTTAATTGGTTGGAGATAACTTTGGTGAAGGTAGTGATAATGTCATTGTTTGAATAAAGTTTAATATCAGGAAAATGAAGGAATGTTTCGATATTTTTTTTGCCAACCCAAGGGAAATTTTTTAGAGAAGAAACTATTTCTGGAGTGGCATCGCCAAAAATAATGATTTGGGGAGGTAAGGTGGAATCTGTTTTTAATTCCAAAATAGCTGATTCTAAAATTTGACCATTAAATTCCCCATCAAAACCTTTTTTGATGCGTTCTTTGATATGACCCAAATAAACTAAAGATAAATAAAATTCTTGTCGGGAGAGATGTAAGAGAATAAAACTAGCAGGGAAACCGTCGACATGGTTTGATTCTTCAACTAAAGCCTCATCTTCGGCTAAAAAACCGGATGGAGTAAGAGATAAATTTTTGCAAATTTCTTTAATAAATTTGATTTTGGCCGGCATGATTTTACCATCATTACTGACCCAAAACGGCGGAACAACAAAGGCGGCGTTTGATGGTTCTTGATCTTCGGTAATATTGGCATTAAGTGAAGCAACAGAAAGAGATTCATCAATGCCTTTAATCAAAATGTCACTATCAAAAGAATCCCAAGGTTTTTGAGGACCAATAGAAACAACTCGAAAAGTTTTATTTTCTTGAGAAATTAACGAAACACAAGCTTGATCGTCCTGAATATAAATTAACCAGAAATTATTCCCCTCCATAGTATAAGAATACTATGAAATGGCGAAAAATGGACTATTTAAGCACAGCGTAGATACGGCGTTTGCCACTCCCCGCTGATTCTTCTTTGATGATTTCAAAAGTTCCCAATTCATTTGTATTGTTAACATGAGGGCCAGTACAAACTTCTTTGGAAAAATAAGAATCTTTGGGGCCAATAGTATAGACACTGACAATTTCGGGATATTTGTTACCAAAAAAAGCAATAGCGCCTTCTTGCTGGGCTTGAGTAAACGGTATAGTTTCTTTAGTGACAATTAAACTGGCTTGGATTTGTTGATTAACCAAGTCTTCGACAGATTTCAGTTGGTCAGATGTCAGTTTGTCAGTGTGAGAAAAATCAAAACGAAGCCGGTCGGAAGTAATATTGGAGCCAGATTGTTGGACGTGATCACCCAAAATTTGGCGCAAAGCAGTATGAAGCAAGTGAGTAGTAGTGTGATATTTAGTAATAATTTCTGAATTATCGGCTAAACCAGATTTAAATTTACCAGCAGAAAGAGTTTGAGATTGCTTTTGATGGTCTTCTTTGGCGTGATTAAATTGATCAATATCAAGAGATAAATTATTTTTTTCAAGTTCTTCTTGAATCATTTCAACAGGGAAACCGAAACTTTCATAAAGAGTAAAAGCCTCTTTTCCAGAAACTGATTTATTACGTTCGATAAGCTTATTGATTTCACGAAGACCATTGTTTAAAGTTTTGCGGAATTTATTTTCTTCGGCGTCTAAAACAGCAATAATTTTGTCGCGATTTTCATTTAATTCCGGATAAATACCAGCATAATTGTCTTGATTATCCAAGACAACATCGGCGATTTGAGAAATAAAATTAATTTCAATGCCTAAAATTTTGCCCTGACGGACAGCACGACGAATTAAACGACGTAAAACATAACCAGCTTCTTTATTACTTGGTTCGACACCGTCGGCAATAATAAAGACAGCAGAACGAATATGATCAGCAATAATACGAATAGATTTTGTATTTTCAGAATATTTTTTGCCAGAAATTTGTTCGATTTTTTGAATAATTGGTTGCCAGATATGTGATAAATAATTGTCCGAAAAACCGGATAAAATAGCAATGGTTCGTTCGACTCCCATACCAGTGTCAACATTTTTTTGCTTCATCTCTGAATATTTACCCTCGGCATCTTTGTAATATTGCATAAAAACGTCATTCCATATTTCAATAATTCTTCTCTGTTTACAACCAGTAGCAAAATCAATTGGACCAGCGTCAGGATTGGTGTCAACAAACATTTCGGTGTCGGGACCGCACGGTCCAACAGAACCGGCTGGCCCCCACCAATTATCTTTTTTGGGTAAATAATGAATTCTATCTTCAGAAATTCCTTGGCTACGCCAAAGGTCGTATGATTCAGTATCCTTTGGAGCATCGGCGTCACCCTCAAAACAAGTGACGTGAAGATGTTCTGGATTGATTTTTAATTCTTGAGTTAAAAATTTATAACTCCAAGCAATCATGTCTTTTTTGAAATAATCACCGAGAGACCAATTACCTAACATCTCAAAAAAGGTATTATGAGTTTCATCACCAACTTCATCAATATCACCAGTACGAACGCATTTTTGAACATCGGTCAGACGTTTACCTAGGGGGTGCAGTTGGCCAAGTAAAAAAGGAACCAAAGGATGCATACCAGCAGATATAAAAAGAGTAGTTGGATCGTTTTCGGGAATTAGACGGGCGGAAGGAATCTCGACGTGTTGTTGAGAGACAAAAAAATTGATGAATTTATCCTTTAATTCTCGGGCTTTCATAGTGATGATTATATCAGTTAATCAGCTATTCAGCTTGTCAGATAGTCAGTAAAAATTATTGATTAAATTTTGTAGAGACGCGCCACGGTGCGTCTCTACCTTAAGAAATTTATTTCTTGGGTTTGATGAAGGTTTTGGGAACTGGTTTCTTGGCTTTGACAAATATGGGCTTAATCTCTTTGGATTCTGGTTTAGTAGATATTTTTTTTGGAGATGGTTTTGGACTTTCAGTAGACTCTGACTGGGGAATTATGTCTTTAAAAAAAGATTTGATTTTCTGTTCCAGTTTTTCAAAGACTTCGGTTTTGTTGTTTTTGTAAATAATGACGGCAATAACGGCACCGATAATAGCACCACAAATGAGGCCAAAAACAAAACCAGAGTTATTAGAAGAACCGCAATTACAATCTGATTTGCGACAATCGCAATTAGTCATCGGTTTTATTCTTTTTATCGAATAAATTATTAAAGAAAGAGAAACCGTTTTTGAAACCCATAACAAATTCGGAAATAGAAGAAACTGGTTTAGCGACTGAATTAGTGATTTCGTGGGCGTCGTCGAGAATCAGATTGGTCTTGGTGATCGTGGTTCGGAGTTCTTTGAAGACTTTGATGAGCCAAATACCTGAGGCAACAATGATTCCAGTAATACATAACAAACTGATGATGATGACTATTTGAGTAAGTTCCATATAAAAAGTATAAACTAATTTTTTGTCAGAGTGAAGAATTGATTACTTTTTCTTCGACAGTTTTTTTACCATTGGGTGAAGTAGACTCGACAATGATTTTATTATCACCAGAAGATAGGGAAACTTTTTTTTCAAAAGTTCCATCATTATTGACTAAAATTAGGTCATCATTGATTCTAATAGTCGATTCTGGATCAGTAGTACCAGTGATATCAAAAGTGGAAGTAGATAAAGTAACTTCTAGTGGCCAATTTATTTTAAGTTTTGGAGGCTGATGAAATTTGTAATATTCAGAAACAAGATAACCGGAAAATAAAACAAGAACAGCAATTAAAGAAACTATAAAAGTAAAACGAGGGGTAAAAGAAAAAGAATTATTTTGAGCGGTTTTTTGTTTACGTTTTTGTTCAAAATCGCGACGGAATAGAGCTAAAATATCAGTACCCTTTAGACCTAAATAATCAGCATAATCTTTGATGATAAGAGAACAGTAAGGTTCTTGAGGAAAGCAATTGATTTGTTCATTTTCAATAGCTTCAAGATATTTAACCGGTACTTTAAGTTTTTTGGAAATATCGACTAATTCCCATTCTTTGTCGAGACGAGTATTTTTGAGTAATGAACAAGCGTAAAACATATTTGGTTTTATTCAGCATTATCACTAGGAGTGTTGTGAGCGATAAGAATTTCCCGAGGCTTAGCACCGTTGGCTGGACCAACAATACCAGCTTGTTCTAACTGATCTAAAACCCGAGCAGCACGAGCATAACCAAGTTTAAGGCGACGCTGCATTAATGACGAAGAGGCTTTGCCTAAGTCTTGAACTAATTTGACGGCTTCATCAAACATAGGATCTTTTTCTTCGAGAGTTTGACCAGTAGATGGGGCATTTTTGGCAGACCCATGACCACCAGCAACCGGCTGATTAAGGATTTGTTCATCGTATTCGGTTGTTTTTTGAGACTTAAGATATTCGATTAGATTATTAAGGTCTTTATCGTTGACAAAACAACCCTGGACACGAACCGGTTTGGCTAAATCAGGTGGCATATAAAGCATATCTCCCCGACCCAACAATTTTTCGGCACCAGGAGCATCGAGAATAACCCGAGAATCAGTAACAGAGGCAACAGCAAAAGATAAACGAGTAGGAATATTGGCTTTGATAAGACCAGTAATAACATTGACTGATGGACGTTGAGTGGCTAAAACTAAATGAATACCGACAGCCCGAGCCATTTGAGCCAAACGACAAATATTATCTTCGACTTCTGATGGAGAAAATAACATTATTTCGGCTAACTCATCGATGAAAATAACGATGTAAGGCATTGATTGAAAACCGGAAAGATTGTTGTAGGCTTCAATATTCTTAGCACCAACTTCAGTAAAAGTTTTGTAACGACGTTCCATTTCGGCCACACCCCATTTGAGAGCAGAAATAACTTTTTCCGGTTCAACGATAACTGGGACTAATAAATGAGGAATACCATTGTAAGGGGTAAGTTCAACACGTTTTGGATCGACCATAATTAATCTAACTTCATCTGGAGAGGCGCGGAATAAAATACTGGCGATCCAGGAATTAACACAGACAGATTTACCGGAACCAGTTTGACCAGCAATAAGGACGTGGGGCATTTTGGCAATATCGGCAACTTTTGGTTTACCGGCAACATCGAGACCTAACGGAACAGTAATTTTATTTTTGGCAGTTTTCATGACTTCAGACTCGAGAATTTTTCTGATAGGAACGACTTCGAGAGAACGATTAGGAACTTCAATACCAACTAAAGCTCGACCAGGAATTGGAGCCTCGACACGAATCATACCACCAGGAGCAGCCAGAGCCATAGCAAGATCGTTACTCAAACTCATAATTTTGGCCAGCTTAGTACCCAAAGCAACTTCAAGAGCGTATTGAGTAACCGAAGGACTGTCATTGATTTCGGCAACCCGAGCAGTGATACCAAATGAATCAAGGGTTTGCTCTATAGTTTGAGCATTTTTGCGAATATCCCCTCTGTCAGCTTTAGCACCGGGAGTGTTGTCAAAAATATCAATGGAAGGATATTCCCAAATTTGATTACCGGAAGAACTTAAAGCCGCGGTTGGAGCCATAGTGCCAGTATTAGGTTTAAATACCGGAGCAATGTTGGCCACATTTGGATCATCTTTAGTTTCTTTTTTGGATTCTGATTGTTTATCAAAAGATAATTCTGACTGATAAACTTTATTTTTAGCTTTTTCTTCTGATTTGGCTTTAATCTTTTGAGCACTACCAATAGAATATTTTTTGATTAAATTAAAAACGGCAACAAAAAATTTGACCAATTGAGCTACAGAAGTATCAAATAAAATTACAAAACCAACGATAAAACAAAAAGTAAAAATAAGGGTGCTTGGAGCCCGACCAAACAAAGAAATTAATTGTTCTGATAAAAATATTCCAGCAATCCCCTGTTTAAAAAGGCTAATCATGGAAATAAACATGATTAAAAATCCTAAAAAGACATTTAAGTCTTTGAGAGGGGTTTTAATCTTGGCAAATAAAAAGGCAGCTAAAAAAAGCAAAAAAGAAACTAAAATAGCGCCAAAACCAAAATATTCAACTAAAAAGTTATTGATAGCGAGAGGAATGGGGCCGGTTTGAAGAAAAGAAAAAATTGAAACTACAGTTAAAATTAAGAAAAAGATAAATAAAATAGTTTGAGTAGTTTCCGGTTTGAGTTTCAAACTCGGAAGAACATGTTTCTTTTTTCGACCACGTTTAGCCATGAATACAGTATATAGAAATTAATTAATAATTACTAATTACTAATTAAAAAATATTTATAAAACAATTTTATTGAAAGCGATAATTTCACTTTTATTATCATTCCTTTTTTTAGACTCTACTCCGCCATTTTCTAAACTTCTTTTACTAATGACTAATCTAGTAGGAATACCAATTAAATCAGCATCGGCAAACTTAGCCCCAGCAGTAACATCAATACGGTCATCGAAAAGAATTTCAATATTTTTACTAAGTAATTTTTGGTATAAATCTTCGGCTTGTTTTTTGACAGTTTCATCAAACAAATCAAGACCAATTAAATGAATTTGATATGGGGCAATAGTTTCCGGCCAAACAATACCTTTGTCATCGTGATGCTTTTCGATGATAGTAGCGATAGCCCGACCAATACCAATACCATAAGAACCCATATACAAAAGTTTGGAACTGCCGTCTTTGTCGATAAAGTTACCATCCATGGGTTTACTGTAAGTAAATCCGATATTAAAAATATTACCGAATTCAACAGCTTTGGTCATTTTTAATTGCCATTTTTTACATTTGGGACAAAAGAATCCGTCTTCGGCTTGAGCAAAATCACCAATAATATCAGGAGTGTAGTCGCGATCGATATTAATGTTAATCAAATCAAGATTTTTTTTGTTGGAGCCACCGTAAGCATTTTTGATAGTTTTAAGAGAATCGTCGGCAACTAAAATAAATTTGGTACCTTTTTTGAGGTTATCTTTGATACCAACCGGAGAAATAAATCCCGGTTCAGAATGTAAAGATTCACGGATTTCTTCATCAGTAGCATGACGTAATTCATTGGAACCGATTAAATTTTGAAGTTTAACTTCGTTGACAGAATAATCGCCGCGAATAATAGCTAAAACAAAACGGCCTTGATCGTCGACATAAACAACGTCTTTGATTTGTAAATTTAAAGGTTTTTGATGTAATTTAACACCATCTTCCATAGTATTTCCCCGAACAGCATCAACTTCTTCCATTGGTAACTCTTTTTCATCAAGGTTAATATTTTCTTTGACAAATTCGGCTCTTTCTAAGTTGGCAGCATAACCACAAGAACATTTGGCAATAGTGTCTTCGCCAACATCTGTTTCGACCATAAATTCGTGAGAAACAGAACCACCAATAGCACCATTGTCGGATTCGACAATAATAATATCTAACCCGAGTTTTTTAGCAATTTCTTCGTAAGCTTTCCAATATTGATTGTAAGTCTTGATCAAACTGGCTTCGTCTTCGTGAAAAGAATAACCATCTTTCATAACAAATTCACGAGTACGCAAAAGACCACCGGTTGGACGAGCTTCGTCACGGAATTTTTGGGAAAATTGATAAACATTAATTGGCAAATCTTTGTAAGTAGGACTCATTTGATTAACTAAGTCCATCATAATAACTTCGGCGGTAGCACCAAGAGTAAATTCAGCTCCATTACGATCGACAACTTTCATCATGGCGGCACCAAATTTTTTATCACGACTGGCTTTTTGCCAAAGTTCTAAAGGATGAAGAGTAGGGACGATTAATTCCTGAGCACCGGTTTTTTTCTCGATTTCTTTGCGAATGATGTCTTCAACTTTTTTGGCGACACGTAAGCCTAAGGGTAAAAAAGTGTAACGACCAGCAGAAAGTTGGTTAATAAAACCACCTTGAAGTAAAAGTTTGTGACTGATAGCAGTGGCCTTGTTAGTAATAGTTTTACTAGTTTTACCGAAAAGTTGTGAGTATCGCATGAACGTATTATAACGTATTTTATACTTCAATCACCAACGGAAGGACCATTGGTTGGCGGCCGGTTTTTTGATAAATGATTTCTTCGATATGACCCTGAACTTCTTCACGGATAAAATCAAAATTAGCCGGAGAACTGGTAGTTTGATTAAATTTAGTAATAATTTCTTGTTTAAGATAATTAATTAAGTCAGTATTTTCTTTCATAAAGACAAATCCCCGACTGAGAATAACCGGATCTTTTTCGAGCTTGCCGGATTCTTTATTCATCAATAAAACAACCGAGAACATACCGTCTTCGGCCAAAAGCTTACGATCACGCAAAACAGTGGTACCAACGTCCCCTATACCAAAACCATCAATAAGAATCTTACGGATAGGAATATGAAAATTAGTATCGTAAGTACCGTTGCTATAGAAATTTACCGAGGCATCGAAGTCGGGCAAAATTACCTGTTCTTCGGTATAGCCTAATTTTTTGGCCATTTCTTGGTATTTTTTGAGATGACGGAAATTTCCTCCAATTGGCAAAAGATATTTTGGTTTAACCAAATTAATTAAAATAGCGTGTTCTTTTTGATAACCGTGACCAGAAACATGAAGTTCTTCTTTTTCACCATAAACAACTTCGGCACCGAGTTTTGACAGAGTATCAATCATGGAATAAATATTGGAAGTAGTGCCGGGAATATAATCTGGAGAAGAAAAAATTACCTTATCACCGGATTTAATTTTGATACGGTGTTTGCCCATAACCATTTTACTGAGAGCTGAATCGGGTTGACCAGCAAAACCAGCCACCAAGAAAATTAATTTATTTTCAGGGAAATTTTTGACTCGTTCCGGAGGAATAATATCGGAATCAGCCAGAGTAAGATAGCCTAAATCTTTGGCAATATTAATAGCTTTGTCGACAGAAAAACCGACAATAACAATTTTACGGCCAACACTTTTGGCGTATTCAATGGCCTGAGACCAACGAATAATATTACTGGAAATTGAAGTAACAAAAACCCGACCTTTGGCGGAAGTAATTTCGTATTTAAAATTTTCAGCAATGGAACTTTCGGAGGGAGAATAACCTTCGTGATCGGAACCAAGAGCATCGGACATCAAAGCAACAACACCTTTTTCACCGATGCGAGAAATGTGGGCCAAATCAGCACCTTTACCATCGAGAGGGAAAACGTCGAATTTAAAATCGGAACCGTGATAAAAAGTGCCGGCTGGAGTAGTAATAGCGAAATGGAAAGTATCAGGAATAGAATGAGTGACTCGAACTGGATCGACAGTAAAGACGCCTTTTTGAATTGGTTTACTATCTTCGTATACATTAATAGTAGCCCGAACATTAACTTCAGCTAAACGTGATTCGATAAAAGCGGCGGCTAAACTAGGAGCAAAAACCGGAATTTTTTCACCTAAAATTGGCAAAACAAAACGGACAGCCCCAATATGATCTTCGTGACCATGAGTGATAAAAATACCTAAAATACGGTCTTTTTTATCAGTAAGATACTGAGTGTCAGGGATTTGAAGATCGACACCAAAAGCGTCTTCTTCGGGAAAGCCGACACCACAGTCGACAATAATAATTTGACTTTTGGTAATATCGCCATTAGGAATAAATTCGTAAACGAACATATTTTGGGTGACATCACCAAAACCGCCTAATGAACTAATACGTAAAGTATTTTGGTTAGATTTAAACTCCCTAACCGGATTTTGAATGCCGGAAAATTTTGATTCCGGACGTGTATTTGTTTGATTTTTCTTAAACATAATTTAATTTTAATTTTTATAAAAGTCCTACCATTGAGGCAGGAAGTATTTAACATTGGATTCGTCGATAACCACTTGTTTGGTTTTACCTTCGAAAATCATTTTGGCAACTTTGCGACAAAGACCTTCAATATTTCGTTGTAAAGTACGAACACCGGCGTCAAAACCAAGTGGACGAACAATTTGTTCCCAAACATTGGCTGAAATGTGAAGTTCTTCTGGTTTGAGGCCAGTTTCTTTGATGGCTTTGGGTAAAATATAATCACGACCAATAACAACTTTTTCTTCGTCAGAATACGAAGGCATTTGAATGACTTCAAGACGATCCATAACAGCAGTAGCGATACGACTAGTGTTGTTACAAGTGGCGCAAAAAATGGCCTGAGATAAATCGATGGGGTAGTCGATGTAGTGATCGACAAAATGATTGTTTTGTTCGGGATCAAGAAGTTCAACGAGAACACCCATAATAGTATTAAGAGCATTGTCGGCGACACGATCGATTTCATCGAGTAAAATAACCGGATTATTACTTTTGGCAGCAACTAAACCTTTAACAATCTGACCCGGTTCAGATTCGGGATAAATGCGAGATTGACCACGAAGGTAAAGTGGATCACCTAAACCACCAAAAGGAATACGAATTAGTTGACGACCCAAAACATTGGCAATAGATTTGGCCATGGTGGTTTTGCCGGTACCAACTAGCCCGACAAAAAGTAACACTGGAGCCTTAATGGGTTGGTCAGGATTACGGTTTTTTTGCAAAGCTAATACAGAAATATATTCAAGTAAACGATCTTTGACAGTATCAAGTCCATAATGTTCGGCGTTTAACTTTTCTTTGGCAAATTGAATATCAAGAATATCTTTGGTCTGAGTAAACCAAGGAACATTAGTTAGGTAACTAATATATTTGGAAACTGATTGATAATTTTGCCAAAAAGATTCCTCATTTCGAGAATTGATGGACAATTGAGCAAAAAGTTCTTCAAGATTTTTGACCAAATTTTCGGGTAATTTGACTGATTCGATTCTTTTTTTGAGATTAGAAATCGCTTCGGTAGTCGTTAGAACATTAGAATCCATATAAAAAGTATAGTCTATTTAGGGCGAATTTTGTAGAAAACAACTGTACTAATTACAATTGTTTTCTACATATAATTTACAATTTAGCGGCGGGGACGACGATTGCGATCACCCATTCTGGAATCAAATTTACCAAATTGTGGTCGTCGATCAAATTGAGCGCGATTTTCAGAACCAGCTTCACGAGGTTGACCGGGGTGAGCAGCTTTGAATTCCGGAGCAGATAATTTGATTTGATGATTATCATTGAAACCAGCAATTTTTACTTTGAGTTTATCCCCTATTTTGATAATAGTTGATGGATCGGATAAAAATCCTCCAGTCATTTCTGATACATGCAACAAAGCTTCGCGACCAGGTAAAAATTCGATAAAAGCACCAAAGTTTTCAACTCGGGTAACGATACCGTCGTATTCTTCACCAACTTCGACTTCTTTAATCATAGATTCGATTTCGTAAGCAGCATCATCAATAGCTTTTTGATCTTGAGCTGAAATAGAAGCAGCACCAAAATCATCAATATCAATTTGAACTTGATATTTTTCCATTAAGGCTTTGATGGTTTTACCACCACTACCAATAACTTCACCAATTTTGTCTTCGGGTAATTGAACTAATTTGATCTTTGGAGCAAATTGAGAAAGTTCAGCTCTTGGAGCAGCCAAGACAGATTCCATTTTGTCTAAAATTTGGAGACGAGCCTTGGTGGAAGCGACAAAAGTATCACGAATCATTTGAAGAGTGAGACCTTCGCGTTTGATATCGAGTTGAATGGCGGTAATACCATTTCGGGTACCAGTGATTTTGAAATCCATATCACCAAAATGATCTTCGATACCGGCAATATCGGTTAATAAAATATATTTATCATCAGTTTCAGCCATAAGACCGATAGAAATACCAGCGACTTTGTCAAGAATTGGAACACCAGCATCCATAAGTGACATGGTGGAACCACAAGTAGAAGCCATAGAAGAAGAACCATTTTGAGATAAAACTTCTGAGGTTAAAACGATAGTGTATGGGAAATCAGCTTCGCTAGGAATGACCGGAACTAAGGCTTTTTCGGCAAGAGCACCATGACCAATTTCGCGGCGACCTGGGCGACCAGTACGACCGACTTGACCAGTAGAAAAAGGCATAGCGGAATAATAATGAAGATAACGTTTAGTGATTTCACCGTTGGAATCTTCAAGATATTGTTTTTCGGAAAGCGGAGCCAATGTAGTAACAGTAATGGCTTGGGTTAAACCTCTTTCAAAAAGAGCTGAACCGTGGGTCATAGGTAAAACACCAGCCTCAACATTAAGATGACGAATTTCATCAAAAGCTCGTTTGTCGTAACGAGTTCCGTTTAAAGTTTGAGTACGAACATAATTTTTAAGAATTTCATCAACAGCAGCAAGTAAGTGATTAGTAGAAACTTCTTCTGATTCGATTTTGGCTTTAAAAATTTCTTTGACTTTATCAAAAATAACTTCTTGGCCAATCATGTGAGCACCGTCAATACCATTTTCAAAGAATTTTTTGACATCATCTTTGATTTTTGATTCAACTTCTTTAATTAAATCAACGGATGGCCCAGCTGGTTGGTAATTAATTTTTTCTTTACCGCAATTTTTAGCAAACTCGGCAATTTGATTATTGACTTCATCACCAGTAGTTTTGGCCAATTCAATGGCTTGAAGCATAAGATCGTTTTCGACGATATTGCCGTCAGCTTCGATCATGTTGACCCCTTTGGGACCAGTACAAACTAAAAGATCGAATTTTGATTTGAGAAGTTCTTCAGCATCAGGATTGATGACTAATTGATCGTTAACGAAACCCACCCGAACGGCAGAAACTGGACCACGGAAAGGAATGTCGGAAATGGCTAAAGCAGCGGCAGCAGCGGTAAAAGCTGGCATAACCACGTCGTGTTTTTTGTCGTTACTCAAAACAGTAGTGATAATTTGAACTTCGTTTAAAAAGCCTTGTGGAAATAATGGGCGGAGAGATCGGTCAATAATACGGCCAAAAAGAACCGCAGTATCAGAAGGACCACCGTCGCGTTTGATCCACTTACCGCCTTTGATAATACCGCCGGCGTAAAGTTTGTCCACAAATTCTACAGAAAGCGGAAAATAATCTTTGGACTCGTCCAATTTTCCCATTAAAACGGTGGCTAAAACAACAGTGTTGCCGAATTGAGCCACGACTGAAGCGTTGGTTTGAGGAGCGAGTTTACCAGTACTAAGGCTGATGTGTTTGTCACCCACTACAATATCTTGTGTATACATTTTCATAAATTTAATTAATTAAAGACGAAATCAGTTACTTTTTCAATCCGAGAGATTTGATGATTTCAGAATATCTTTCTGGATTATGAATAGAAAGGTAACGAAGCAAACGTCGACGCTTAGCAATTTTGGTTAAAATACCACGCTTAGCGGGAGAATCGTGTTTGTTTTCGGTTAAATGACCTTGGAGCTTTTCAACTTCTTTGGAAAGAATAGCGATTTGAATTTCTGGAGAACCGGTATCGCCCTTGGCTTGAGCAAATTTGGTAATAATATCTTGTTTTTCTTCTTTGGTTAATGCCATAGAATTTTATGGCTAAAATCGGTATAAATTATAATATTTGGGAATAGCAACCCAAAAACCGTTTTTAGTCTAGAGGAGATTATAACACATTGGGGGAAATTTTTTAAAACAGGTGTGGAAATGGAGCGAGGGAAAGAGCCGGAGGGGCAACAAACGCAACTGTCGTTGCCCCGTATTAATCTTTCAATCTTCATCGCACCACGACTCTTCGTCTTGTTTGTCGACCAAATCAATGTAAGTCTGTCGTAAATCATTAATACATATTGCAGTTTGATCAAGAAAATTGCCGAGGTAGCTTATAAATTCCGGATCAACCCGACTGAGAATGGAGGTGTCGATCTGCCACTCTAGCTCAAACACTGACTTGATTAGTTCACCTGAAGCGAAATTGGCAGAAATAGCTAATAAGATTTTATCGATCTTATCTTTAAAATCCTGCTCTTTTTGCTTATCCTTAGTCATTGTACTTTACTCCTTTCTCAAAAATTTCTGATAGGTCGTTAAGTAATTCGGCTAAAGCATCAGCAAAAACCCCAGTAAAATAACCATCTTGGATAAGATCAAAAAGCTTCTTTGAATGTTCGCGAACATTCAAATTAACTTTTCTAATGTCTGAATTATCGAAATTTTCCGAAATTCCGATAATTTGACTAAGAGCGTTAAGTAAATTCTTCTTAGACTCAGATCTGCTGTCCGCCATTGTACCCGTACCTCTCTTTCATATGTTCTAAAACCTGATTTATATCACTGGAAAAGCTGAAGGGTATTGAATCGAGAAAGTCTTTGATCAAACTAACACTGTAAGCGTCGATATTATCAGATTCACAATGGTCGGCAAGTCGATTAGCAGCGGCGATAAGTGAATTATGTTTGTATTTGTTGTCGAGAAGTTCAACTGTATCAACGACAAGATTTATAGATTTTCTAATGGAATGTTTGCTAGACAAAGAATTTCCCTCCAATATTAATTTTCCACACCTGTTTTTAAAGAACGAGATATTTTAACATAATCATCAAAAAATCCCCGATTGACGGGGATTTTTAAGAGTTAATTTATTAAATTAGGCGGTAGGAATAGAATCGGTACTTGGTTGACTGAATTGTGAATTTTGATTAGCTGGAATTTGACCATTAGCAATTGGAGCTTCCATTAGAGGTTGAGTGGCTCGTAAACAAACGGCACCAGCTTCGAAAGTTTCCGGAGAAACGTTAATAGAAAATGATTGAGTAGCGACACGCAAACCAATTAAAAGGTCTTTGGCGGAATCCATATCAAGATTTAACCCAATCATAGGCAATAAGAATGTAAAAATTTCGGAATATGGAGCATCTTGATCGACAATACCAGCTTTAGCCCAAGGACGAATGGTATTACTAGGAGTAATTTGAACCCAATTACCGGAATTAACCATATTGGAATTAGCTCCAAGTAAAGTTTCTTCACCAAGGATAAAGTTGATGTCAGCTAAGGCTGATTGATTAGCGATTAAAATTTGATTTTGAGCCACTTTTGGTGAACCTGGTTTGGTTTGAACGATTAAGTTCAACTTACCATTATCTTGATTGTAGTTAACAGTTTCGATTTGATCCAAAGGATAGTCAAGACTGATAACTAAGTCATTTTGATTAAAATTATCGGTAAGTAACTCTAAACCGGAAAGTTTGGAGTAATTAGCATCAGGTTTTTGAGGACAGAAAACTTTTGTATCGATGTTACTTTTCTTGAGAGATAAAGCTAAAGCTAAACCAGAAGAAAGACTATCAATAGTTAGATGAGGGACAACAACCAAGGCGGTTTTAGCACTAGAAATTAAATTTTTGATCTCAGAAACGTTATAATTTTTCATAATTACCTGCTTAATTATTTATTATAGGCTATTATAACATCATTTACTTTAAAGTCAACGTAAGGCTTAAAAGTGATGCCACAATCAGTACCGGTTTTGATTTTTTCGACAATGTTTTTGCCTTGATGAATACCTTCAACTTTAGTATCTTTGATGATTTTAC
Source organism: uncultured Gammaproteobacteria bacterium (assembly GCA_964558195.1). GTDB lineage: Bacteria > Patescibacteriota > Microgenomatia > UBA12405 > UBA12405 > WARW01. The sequence continues at coordinate 3,012 of CAZLCB010000010.1, read as the reverse complement.
CGTCACGTTTGAGATGAATTAAGTCCCCTTTGCTGATTTCACCCTTAGTACACTGCATACCAGCAATTCGGACTTTATCGATTTTGAATTCGGCTTTGATTAAACCTTCACCAAGAATAGTTTCGTCGATAGTAGGTTCAAGCATTTTAAGAACTTGGGCTTGAATATTTTCGATAATTTCGTAAATAATTTTGGATTGGAAGACTTTGACTTGATTGGTTTCGGCTAATTTAAGGATCTGTTTAGGAGTATTGACATTGAAGGCAAAAATTTCGGCCTTACCAGTATCAGCCATAAAAACGTCAGTATCGCTAATTGCACCAACACCTTCGGAAAGAATGAAAACATCATCAGAAAAACTATGCTTGAGAGCTTGAAGAGTACCTTCAGTATCGGCTTTGAGAATAATTTTTAGTTTGGGATTATTTTCATCATATTCATATTTAACCTTACATTCGGTAGTAGTTGGTTCGTGTTTATCGGGAGTAACAATACTTCCAACACAAGGAACGAGCTGCCAACCAAGAATTTCGACCGGAGTGCTGGGGCCAGCTGACTTAATATTGTTACCTTTATCATCGATAATAGCCTTGACTTTACACAAAACATTGTCAGCATAGACTGTATCACCTAAGTTAAGAGTCCCTTTTTGAATAATTAGAGAAGCGACCGGACCACGAGCTTTGTCGAGTTTTGACTCAATAATGAAAGCTTCTAAAACTGATTCAGGTTCGGATTTTAATTCCATAACTTCAGCGTTGAGTTTGATTAAATCTAAAAGATTATCAATACCTTGACCGGTTTTTGCAGAAACGGGGACGACAGCAGTTTGACCACCATACTCTTCTGGAGTAAAACCAACTTCAACTAATTGACCTTTGATTTTTTCGGGAGAGGCACCTTCGAGATCCATTTTGTTCATGGCAACAATGACCGGAATATCGGATTTTTTGATATATTCAATACATTCTTTGGTTTGAGGCATGATACCTTCGGTAGCGGCGATAACTAAGACAATAATATCGGTGACCTGAGCCCCGCGGGAACGCATATCACAAAAAGCGGCATGTCCAGGAGTATCAATAAAAGTAATACCTTGAACCTGATATGCACCAATATGTTGAGTAATTCCACCGGCTTCACGTTTGACAATATCAGTAGAGCGAATTTTGTCTAAAAGACTGGTCTTTCCATGATCAACATGACCCATAACTGTAACAATCGGCGGGCGGAAACCCGGATGTATATTTTGTGCCATATTTGTAAAAACCAGGGACTATGAATTTATTCCTGATTTTGGGTTATTTTTATCTCTAGTCCAACCAGTTGACCAGCAAGTCTAACGTTTTCACCACCACCACCAATAGCTAAGGCTAATTGATTTTCTGGAACAGAAACGGTAGCTAAACCGCGATCGACTGAGATGACTTTGACATCTTGAGCCGGAGATAAAGCCTGAATAATAAATTGGTTAATATTTTTGGAAAAAGGAACTACGTCAACTTTTTCGTTTGACGGAAGTTCATTTAAAATAGCTTGGATACGAGAACCTTTTTGACCAATACAAGAACCGACCGGATCGACACCAGCCTGACTTGAAGAAACAGCAACTTTGGTTCTTTCGCCAGCAGATCGGGCAATTTTTTCGATAACTACAGATTTATTACCAACTTCAGGAACTTCACGGGCAAAAAGTTGTTTGATAAATTCCGGGTCACGACGAGATAAAACGATTTCGCTTTTGCCGGTTTCTTGATCTTTGTAGATAGATTTGAGTAAAAACCATTTACGGGAACCTAATTGAATGGATTCACCTTTGATTTGCTCATCTTTGGGACAAATACCTTCGGTTTTACCAACACTAACGACCATTTTGTATGGATCAGAACGTAAAACGATGCCCGGAACCAAAGAATTAATTTTCTTTTGGAATTCAACGATGACAGTTTCTTTTTCGGCTTCGTGAATTTTTTGATCGATAACTTGCTTAGCAGTTTGAGCAGCAATACGACCAAAACCTGGCGGAGTAACGTCTTTTTTGGTGTCACCGTCGAGTTGATAGACTTTGAATGAACCACTTTCCGGAGCCAATTCAACAGTAAACTCAGCTTCTTCGGGAACTTCGAAACCATGTTCTTTTTGATCACGTTTGTAGGCAGAAATTAAGCCAAATTCGATAGAATCCAAGATTGATTGAACATCAATATTTCTTTCACCAGCAATTTGAGCCACAGCTGCGGCAAATTCTGTTTTTGGCAGTTTTTTTAAATCCATAATTTCTCCTTTTAATGTAGATTAAAAAAGGGGCTGAATCAGCCCCACGCTTTTAACACTACAAAATTATTATAGTGGGAATTATACCAGAATTTAACTAAAAAATACAGAAAATTAGTTAGTAGAGTCAGAAACTATAGCGGTATTGATTTGACCATTATTAAATGTAAATTCACCATAAACAGGCTTAGATCCTTTTATAGGACTAACAATTTGGGTTTCAAAACCTTCAAGAGAATAGTTACTGACTTGATGAATGTGACCAACGACTATTTTTTTGATGTTATTATCGACAATCATTTTTTTGAGCCAAACAGCATCTTTTTTGTTAACAGAACTATTTTTATATTTTCCCCAGATATTATTTTTAGTCGGGTGGTTTAGTGGCATATGCATGATTACCATGCAGGTTATTTGGTTACATTCTGGCATTTCAGTCTCTAACCATTTTTTTTGAGAACTACCTAAACCTTTGAAATAACTGGCATTAATTAAAATTAACTTAACTTTGTAGGAATCGAATCTAATAACTTGATATTTTTTGCCGAAAACATCATCATAATAAGTTCTTCTTTCGTCATGATTGCCAGGAACAGCGGCATACTTAATACCAGTACTATCAGCGGTTTTTTTGATGGCGGTTAATTCTTTCTTGATCCCATCTTCGGATAAATCTCCAGCTAAAACAACAAATGATGAACCACGATCTTTAGTTTTTTGCATCATTCTTTTTAGTCC